>CAWDZO010000022.1:0-33719 GCA_963806845.1 uncultured Methanoregulaceae archaeon | reverse complement strand
ATGGGGTAATTCCTGATGTGAAGACCATCGCAAAGTCATCAGTGTCGCGACGTGCGACACTCGTAATTGAGTTAAGTGATTTGACATGGACTGCAAAATCGTAATTGTAGTTGGTGAGTGCTAGAAATTCGAGGATCGCGGCACTACGGTCCTGCGCCCGGACCCTTGTTGCCGTATGATCGAGAACGGAGATATTTTTGAGATGCCGGTATGCCGGTTTTGCAATATCCGGTGCAATGCTGGTCCCCCTCTGCGGAACAAACCTCCTGTCCTTACCGTGCCACTCAATAAATCCGAGGGAGTTTCCGGTGAATCGTGACGGGACGGTCTGGATGAATGAATATTTTTCTGATTCGATGGGTGCAGGAGTCAGGAATTCCACGCCCCGTGACTTCTGGATGGCAACATAATCCTGCAGGTTCTTCTGTGTCAAAGACAAACGTCTCCAGCCGCGTGTTCGGCAGGGTGCCAGTCATTCGTGCTTTGTTAAGCTCAACAAAAGGGTTCTCTGGCAAATCCCGTGAACGGACTATGACTGATGCGGAGCCTGGTATACTCAGGCACATCAGCTCTGGCACTCCTGTTCGAAAAAGGCCTCCACACAGGTTAGACCGGTATATCTGAGGAGTTCGTACACTGCAGGCACCAGATGGTCAGGCTCTGTAGCGATAATCACCGCATCGAGGTTGCCAACCAATCCCTCAAGTCCCGCGTCCCTGCGGGTATCGACAGCCAACGATGCACGTTCCTCCAGATCCCGCTCCCGTTCCGACACAGCTCCAAGCCCGGACTCATGTTCTGTAATCATTGTTGTGCTCGTCCTCTCTCACAATACATACGGTATTGCGCTGATAAAAATAGTTATTTGAACCGTGTCCAGAAAAAATACCGGATTATCGGGCACCCCCAAATGCTTATCCTTCCTGATTCAGGATCCGAAACGATTGACGAAATACTTAGCGAACGGAATTATCAGGTATACCAGCAGCGAAACTGAAGGACTGACAGCGGAAATGAGCACAGCTATAAACGCGATGCCAGGTACCAGCAGGGATTGATAAAAAAGCACATGCAGGGATTTAGTGTCAGCCTCAGGATCGAGCAGGTATTCGGATTGTGAAATATAGTGAAGGTGGTATGAGAAAATGAGCCCGACGATGAGAATGTTGATGTGGAAGAGCAGCACGGCAATCAGGATATCGGGGTAGTCTCCAGCAACGTCAGTGGAAAATGGTATAAGGACAACAGAAATAAGCAGGAATATGTTAATCCAGAGCAAACGGGAATCGACTGTGCGGACGAAATGGAACTGGCGGTGATGATCCAGCCAGAAACCTGCAAGAATCAAAAAAGCGATAATAAAAATAAAGATTTCCGGAATAAGATCGAAAATTTGGCGGGGAAGCACGTCCTGAGCCTGGGATATATCTGGTTTTGGGGGATTAATCCCAAGTACGAGAATAGTCATTGCAATGGCAAAGATGCCATCGACCATAGTTTCCAATCGGTTTTTTGAGATATGATAATACATTCTCTCTCTCAGTCCGCTCATATCAGTCATAGGATTATCCCGATATGCAGATATCATTTTCCCGCCGTGTTATGACCCTGGGAAAAAACCGAGCGTATCTTTTTATCCATCCAGGTTCTCCATCATCATCCCTCACCTGCGGGATAATGAAATAGGATGGACTCTCCTCTCGCACATCTTTATACTTCGATAGTGAAATCACTACATGGAGAGCTGATTGTGAAGATTATTGGTATCAATGGGAGTCCGAAACGGGAAAAAAGCCAGACACGCCGGCTTGTTCTGGGAGTCCTTGAGGGAGCACGGCAGGCAGGGGCCGATGTAACCTTTGTGGACATTTGCGGCCTTGAAATCAAATACTGCACGGCTTGCGGTTCATGTTACGCAAAGGGGGAGTGCATCCACGATGATGATTTCCCTGCCCTTCTGGAAAAGATGCTGGATGCAGATGGTATCGTGTGGGGCTCACCAAATTATATTAACTCGGTCACTGCACAGCTCAAGACCATGTTCGACCGGATGGCGGATTCGATCCACTGCCAGTCCTTTACCGGAAAGTACGGCTGCGCTGTCTCCACAGCAGGTGGCTCAATGGCAGAGGAGGTTGCGGATTATATGAACGCAACAATGCTGCACCTTGGTGCGACAACAGTCGGCAAGGTGGCAGTGCTTGTCGGTGCTGACCCGAACGCAATTGTGCCTGCAGAAAAGCTGGCAAAAGAGCTGGGCAGAAAACTGGTTGATGCAATCAGGTCTACATGGAAGGATCCGGTTCAGGAAAAACACCACGCAGAACGTAAGGAGTACTTCAAGCGTCTGGTGATGTTCAACAAAGATATCTGGAAGCACGAGTATGATTACTGGAAAGGTTTGGGTGAGCTGTAATTTTTTTAATATAGGATGCAGATGATCTAGGGTTTCATCCCATCCTGATTTCATATCCATTATCCCCCAACGATTTTTTGAATGCTTCGATATGTTCCCACCCCCGTGTCTCCAGCTCAATACTCACTCTTGCCATCTGCACGGGTATATCCCGCTCTCCCTGCATATGGTGGATATGGAGAATATTGCCCCGTTCTTTTGCAATAACGGACAGGAGCCGTGCGAGAGTGCCGGGCTGGTCCTCGAGCATTACCGAAAAACTCATGATCCGTCCCTGGCGGGCAAGAGATTGACGGATGACCCGGAAGAGCTGGGAACTTTCAATGTTACCTCCGCTAATCACGAGCACAACAGTGCTGCCCGACTGCACATCAATGGAACCGTTCATAAACGCGGCAAGCGGCACTGCACCCGCACCTTCGGCGACTATGTGTTTACGTTCGAGCAACAGGAGCATTGCATCAGCAATCTCTTCTTCGGATGCAAGTGCGATATGATCGACATAGTGCTGTATGGCGGGTAGCGTGTTTTTACCAGTCTCTGCCACCCGGATACCATCAGCAATAGTCGTTCCCACCGGAATCCGGTGCGGGGATCCATGCCGGATGGCCTCTCCAGCGGACGGACAAGCCTCTGCCTGGGCCCCAATGATTCTGATTTCCGGCTTTTTTGCTTTTGCAGCCGTTGCTATGCCCGCTATTAATCCTCCCCCACCGACCGGAATTATGATCATGTCTGTCTCCGGGAGATCAGCGAGAATCTCGAGTGCGATGGTTCCCTGCCCGGCAATCACTTCATCGTCATCGTACGGGTGGATAAAGAGCCGCCCTTTAGATGCGATTTCCTGTGCCCTCCCGATACTCTCCTCTAAAGTCTTACCATGAATAATTACCTGTGCCCCGTAACCTCTGGTCGCTTCCTGCTTTGAGAGGGAAGACCATTCCGGCATTACGATAGTAGCGGGAATACCTGCAGAATGTGCTGCTACTGCAACACCCTGTGCATGATTTCCGGCTGAGGCAGCGACAACCCCCTGTTCCCTGACTGTAGTGATATGAGAAAGAATCTTATTGGTTGCCCCTCGCACCTTGAATGATCCCGCTTTCTGAAGTGTTTCGAGCTTAAGGTAGACATTCGCCCCGGTTATCTCAGAAATTGTCGGAGAGTAAACAAGGGGGGTATGGATTATGTGCGGAGAAATCCGTATTTCAGCTGCCTTGATATCTGCAAGCGAGACCATGAATGAAAAAGGTATCCGGGAGGTTATGATGGGTTACTGTCTAAAAAAATCGATTCCATGGTTCTCTCACTATGCAAATAATCTCAGTAAAATCCCTGCCCTCCTAAAAAAAGAATTCACTGATATTATAAGGTAAAGAAAAAAGAAAGATGGGCATTAGTGTAGCAGTTCGTTTCTTGATCATCTCAAGCGCTTCGAACGCTTCACGTCGCACGGCTACATTTTCATCAGTGAGGAGGCCGGTGAGGTGATCAACTGCCTTCTGGTCGCCGATCTCGCCGAGCAGGAGCGCCGCACGCTTCCGTACATCGCTCTGGTCGTCTTTTAATACCATGATGAGAGGTGTAGTCGCCGGCTGCCCGAGCATCCAGAGTGCCTCCATAGCGCTGGTCCTCATCCATGGCATCTCCCTTGCGGAAGACCTGCATGAGCGGTGCAATAGCAGGAACGCCAAGAGCGGCGAGTGCTTTTACGACTTCGATACGGACCGATCGATCGGGATCATCGAGTGCCTCCATGATAGGAGGGATTGCCCGGGTATTCCCGATCTGCCCGAGCACTTCTACAGCACCCTTGCGGATACCCGGGTTCTGATCACCGAGTGCTTTGATCAAGGTATCTACAGCGGGCTCGCCAATAGTGACAAGAGCGAGTGTTGCCCTGTGCCAGATATCCTCATTTGGATCGATAAGTGCACGGATAAGTGGTTCAATGGATGGCTCTCCGAGTGAACAGAGTGTTGCCATTGCGGCCATGCGGACATGTTCTTTTACATCATTGAGTGTTTCGATAAGAGGCCCGACTGCCCGGGGATTCCCGATGCGGCCGAGTGCAACTGCACTCTCGTATCTGACCATGGCATCGGTGATCTTTTAACGATTCGATAAGCTGGGTACAGCCCGTGTCTCACCCATGATTCCGAGTGCCTGCACAGCATCCTCGCCGGATGAGCGGGTGGTTGTTTTTTAACCCCTGAATTAGAGGACCGACAGATGGTTCGCCAATCAATTGAAGTGCACGGATAATTTCCTGCCGTACATCGTCACCTGGCTCATCCAGTGCCTCAATCAATGGTCCTACAGCAGGAGCACCAATCTTTCCGAGCGTATCTGCCGATCCGCGCCTGATGATCCAGTATTCATCCTTCAGTCCGCGGATGAGCGGTTCGATGAATGGCTCACCGAGATCCCCAACCGATCGCACTGCATTCCACCGGGTATCAAGATCACCTTCGGTAAGAGCCGTGAGGAAATTATCGTAGCGCTCCTTTTGTGCACGAACGTGCGACCTCCTGCTCCTTTTCCCCCTTCCTCACCCTTTCCTGACTTAAACATATTGAGGAATTTCTTTGTAATACTCATGTGAATTCTCCGAACGAATATTAGTATAAAATCCTTCAAATAGGTATCGGATACCTGTGACAGGTTTTAATCCCCTTTGGGATAATTTAACCGGTTTTTTTATCGATCTATGGAATAATTCAGAACTTCCCCTGAGATGTGAGGTTATGAACTCTTTACAGCAATAATCAGAATGCACTGAATTGTCAGAGTGAATAAGGCAGGCGATTTACTGGTGTTTGGCCATTGCATGTGATATTCCCGGGTATAATTTCAGAAAAGAGAATGGGATAGTACTACCCGATGCATTTTTTGATTATGAGGTGAAACCAACCGTGAATTGTGTTGTACCGGATGTCGTTTTTGGGAGATCATACACATTCATCGTATAATATCCGGTAGGCATGGAGAATTTCAAGAGTATATTTAAAATTCCATGTTTTATCTGCCAAACAAGATAGCGAACCTAATTCAACCCCGCTGGAGTACCGTCCAGGTCCATATAATACGAGTAAAACATTTTGTGCACCAGTTGTGCATTGGCCCGAAAATGTGATGGTCTCTCCTGGTGCAGCTGCGTAAGAACTCGCTGCAATGGATACCACTCCCCCACCAACAACGGAAAATTCAACCCTGCCGGATGTAGTTTTATTGGTGTCCTCTACTACCAGAGTGTATGAACCTGACTGGATAGAAAATCCCGGATTCCAGGTATAACTCCATGAACCGACAGAATTAACGTTTGGTTTGTCAAGAAGCACCCCATAGTAGTAATATCCTGGCCCGTATAGTGTCAATAATACACTATCAGAGCCAGAACTCGTCCCTGAAAACAGAATCGAGTCTCCAATAATCATTATCTCCTTACTTGCCTGGACTGTAACTTTGGATGGTGAAGGTATGGTTAGTGGAGTTATGTCCTGAGACACCTGAATATCGGGAAGACGTGTTAATGCAGCATAATAGTGAGATGTACCTGATGATACCAAAATGGGTGTTGACCAACTTTGATACCCGGGATAACGGAATTCAAGCGTATGATTTCCTGGTTCCACACTGGTAATAGTGCTTGGTGTACTACCCTGGTACTGACTGTCAAGGTACACTTCAGCGCCGGAAGGTGATGATGTAAGTTGAAGGGTGCCTTTCTCCTGACTTGATATGCATCCGGATAATAACACCCAACATATAAGGATTAAAATAACAATCTTCCCGTCCATTGTAACGTTCATTTCTCTCACGATAACCGTTATTGTGCAGCATTATATAGGTTTGCAAAAAAATTGTCCTGCAAAAAAGAGCCGTATAGTCGCTCAACAACCCCTTGTAAGACGCAGAATCTCCTGTGCAAGTGCGATACTCTTTTCTTCATCGGTCATGAGCGTATCAAACCTGACAGAATTGCTAACCTCTATCGGATCGCGGATATCCTGCACGAAGATATCGGGGATCCCTTCATAGCAGTTGAATGTCCCCGTGGAGCTGGGTTCGAATCCTGCTGCCTTCATGAGCGCCCCCGCAGGACCGCTGATCGGGGTATTACCAATGAACGGACTTACTGCTATCACAAATTTATCCCTCAGGGCAGTTTTTATTCCCTCACATGAAAGAATCGGGGAGATACTGGTGATAGGATTTGACGGCCCGATCACCACAGCATCGCTTGCTTCGATTACTGCAAGAACCTCCTCGGTTGCCACAGGAGGTTCATTAAAACTTCTCATGACCTGCTGTATCTCGATCTTTCCTTTTGCCCGTACCCAGTATTCCTGGAAGTGAATCAGGCCGAGATCTGTTTTTACCTGTGTTGTCACTTCGGTATCTGTCATGGGGAGCACAGTTCTCCCGGACGCCGAACCGGTCGCAGAGAATTTTTGTTGCATTGGTCAGGCGCATCCCGTTTCGCATCATCTCGCCGCGGGCGATCTGCACTGCACGGTCCTTGTCACCGATTGCTGATGAACTCATCAATACCCAGCCGGGTAATCTCATCATGGGTGGTGAACGAATCGTTCCTGATTCCCCACCACGTATCGGTATTGAGGATACCGGCAAACAGGTACATAACCGTGTCAAGATCCGGTGAGAGGTGATTTCCCGATATCCAGATATCCTCAGCAGTGTTGACAATGACAGAGATTTCATGCCGGTCCATCACCTTCTGCATGCCCCGCAGGAGCTTCGGGGTGCCTGTCCCGCCCGAAAGGAACGTGATCATTACTCAATACTTTTATGCGATGTATATGAAGATTCTTTTAGTGAATTCGTGAAGATAATAAAAGACCCGGTCCATGGTTATGTTGAGGTGGAGGATTTTGCATTAGCCCTGCTCGATTCTCCGGCGCTCCAGCGCCTCCGCTACATAAAACAACTCGGTTTTTCGTATCTTGTGTATCCAGGTGCCAATCATACGCGGTTTGAACACTCGCTCGGCACCATGTTTCTTGCAGATGTGGCCTCACACCGATTTGGGCTTTCTGAAGTTGAGCATACCCTGGTCGTCGCTGCAGCACTTCTCCATGACATCGGTCACGGGCCCTTCTCCCATGCGAGTGAACCGCTTATGGAGAAATTCCTGCATCGTACCCACGACGATATTGATATAATTGTAGAGGAAGAGGTTGGTGAGTCTGCTCCGTTCATGGGGGATTGATCCTGACGAACTTTGCGCCGTTGTGAAAGGAAAGCATTCATTGTCCCAAATAATTCACGGCGATCTGGATGTGGACCGGATGGATTACCTTCTTCGGGATGCATATTATACCGGTGCGCCCTACGGTTCTGTTGATGCGCAGCGTCTCATCCGGCACCTGATCCGGACCAGCGAGGGCACCGTGCTTGATGAGAACGGGGTGAATGCGGCAGAATCGCTGCTCATTGCCCGTACGCTCATGCGGCCGACCGTGTATTTTCATCATGTGAGCCGGATTGGAGAGAGCATGTTCCAGCTGGCAGTACTGGAACATCTCGACGGTGCAAAAAAAGAGGCTTGTCAACGCCTCTTTCAGATGGATGACGCGACCTGTATACATGCATTGCGTACCTCAGAAAATCCTGTTGCCCGGGATCTTGCCCTCCGGCTCTATGAACGCCGGCTCTATAAACGGGCAATCTACGTGGGGAGCGATCAGGTAAGTTCACCGCTATTTGAGCAGGGAGTACCTATAGAAAAATGCCGGGACTTCGCGGCAAAGATCGCATCGAATGCCGGCCTCCTGCCGCACGAGGTCCTGGTTGATATACCTACGCCTCCCCGCGAGATGTCGCTTGGAGTACGGGTGAAGAACCGTCATACGGTTGTCGGTTTTAAAGAGATCTCCCCCCGAATCCGAACCCTCAATACAACGCGACGCGAACAGTGGCGCCTCGGCGTGTATACACTTCCTGAACACAGGGATTTGATTGCCGAAGTGAGTTGCGAGGTTCTGCACATAAAAAAACCGACACGACAGGATACACTGTTTTAACGGATTGCTGGTGAAGTTACTCTCTTCTGATTTGCATCAGACATGATCTTTCTGTTTCTCCAGTAAATGATCCCGTTAAAATATTTTTTATACCCTTTCCATGGGACACTATTACTATCCTCTGGTTTAACATCGAGGGGTCATCTGCAAGGATAATAGCGGGTTGATTGACAAGCGCCCACTCAAAAGCGAAGCATTGGACGGTGTAAACGATGGATTCCTGAAGCACATAGATAAAAAATATTATATTACCCTCTCCCAACACTCACCCATATGAAAAATAGTGCATTCATCTTTCTTACGCTGATCTTTGCTGGAGCAATCAGTGCCGGCTGTATCCAGGGTCTGGTACCCGGTGCCACTCCGGCACCTACTCCTGTACAAACCTCAGAAGTAACACAAATCCCAACGATTCCGCTTCCCCAACCCTCGTTTTCGATGAGCGATCATTACCTGAAGAAGACGTACGCCTTCACGAGTGAGAAGGAAATTTATATAGAAGAGATCCGGGTAGACACTGCCTCGTGGGGTATAGAGTTTGATGTGCTCCCGCTGACTGACAATGTCATCTATAGCTGGTTTGAGATGAATGTCACCAATACTGATACAGGGCAGACAGATACCTATGGCTACGGTCGTACCAATGGTTTTGAGCTCAAACACCTGATACCAATGTATAATACCGGACCGTACAAAATCGAGATGAAAGGCAATCGTGTAAAAGTGAATGTCGCGGTGGCAAAGAGAAACCCCTGAATTTTGAGGTGAATGCAATGATAGAAGACTGGATTGTAGTGATATGTGGTGTTGTGGCAATTGTTGTTGTCATGACTGTTACGCTGTTGAAACTTCGCAGTGCCGAGCGCAGGATGCACGAAAGCACGCTATAAACTCAAGGTCTATACAGATCTGTTGAATGCGATTACCGAGCTGAACCTTGCCACAGGTGATCCTTACAAGATGGACATCGCAAAAAAGAACCTTGCCATAACGCTCAACCGCTTGAACCTCGTGGGAAGTTCCGGTGTGCTTAAGAGCACAAGCGATCTTTTAGACTTTTTAAATGAACACAAGGACAAGGATTATGATACACTCCGCCTTCACAATATTCTCAATACTCTCGTAATCGAAGCGCGCCGGGATCTTAACCCGACGCATGCACGCCGCGTGGAGGAAGCGCATGTGCGGTACCGCTTCTTTGCGCCACCAAAAACAAAATGATTTTTTGTATTTTTTTCTAGCATTCCGGCATAAACTCTTTTTATCCTGAATCAGACATTGGTATCACAGGAGAGCGCGAGGATACGATGGAAAAAGAGTTTGTTATCGGAGTGACTGGTGCGAGCGGGGCGTGCTATGCCCGACGCCTGCTCGAGGTGCTCTGCAGGGATGCGAAGGTTCATCTCATCGTTTCGGATGTTGCGCAGCAGATTGCCGCCCACGAAGGTGTTTCCTTTGAAGGGTTCAATGCAACATACCATGCGATTAACAGGATTGCCGCACCGATCGCGAGCGGATCCCACCGGTTTGACGGGATGGTGGTCATACCCTGCAGCGCAAAGACACTTGCAGCGATTGCGATGGGATATGCAGACAACCTGATCACCCGGACCGCAGATGTCTGCCTTAAGGAGCACCGCACATGTATTCTTGTCACAAGGGAAACTCCGCTCTCAAAGATCCACTTGAAGAACATGCTCGCCGCAGAGGATGCCGGGGCGACGATCATGCCGGCCTGCCCCGGGTTCTACCACAATCCGAAAACGATAGATGACCTCGTTGACATGGTCGTTGCCCGCGTGCTCGATCATCTTGAGGTGGAACATACGCTTGCAAAGCGCTGGAGCGGTTACGATGCGTGAATTCATAGAAAAAATGCGGGAACACGGGCTCGTTGTTGATGTAGAAGAGCCAGTTTCTGCTGACATGCAGGCGCCAAAGATGGCGGCTTCAACAGACAAACTCCTGTTTTTCCATAAGATTGAAGGAGCCCGGGCAGTCATGAACCTCACCGCGAGCCGTACGCGCTCTCTCCATTGCTCTTGGTATTGATGAGAAGAAGATGGTAAAAACACTTGCCGATGCGAAATTTGATGGAAGGGTAAAAACGGCAGGCACGCTCACGATGAAAAAACCCGATCTCTCCATAATTCCCATCATGCACCATTTCCCTAAGGATGCCGGGAAGTATCTTACCTCGGGGATTGTCTTCTCACGGTTTGATGGAGTGGAGAATGCATCGATCCACCGGATGCAGGTGCTGGACAAACACCGGGTTGCCGCACGGCTTGTTGAGGGCAGGCACACGCATGTGATGCTGGGAAAAGCATTGGCAAAGGGTGAGAAACTCCCCATTGCGGTGACCATTGGGACACATCCTGCGGTAACATTTGCGAGCTGCACCCGTGTTCCCCCTGGTATGGAACTTGGTTTTGCAGCCGAACTTCTGGGAGGTGAAATTACCGTCCGGCAGTGCAGTAATGGCGTGCTGGTCCCGGATGCCGAGATCGTTCTTGGAAGGATATATCGGGGGGGAAGTCACTGAGGAGGGGCCCTTTGTTGACATCACCGGAACCTATGATCCGGTGAGGCGGCAACCGGTGATTGAATTTACCGGTATGCACCTCAAACCTGACTTTATCTATCACGGTATTCTGCCGGGTGGTGATGAACATAAAATGCTTATGGGTGCACCCTATGAACCGAAAATTTATCGTGCGGTTGCCGGAGTAACTGAAGTGAAGAATGTCGTGCTGACCAAAGGTGGTTGCGGTTATCTCCATGCAGTTATCCAGATTAAAAAAAGTACGCAGGGTGATGCAAAAAATGCGATTATGGCTGCATTTGCCGCTCACACCTCCTTAAAACATGTTGTTGTTGTAGACGAGGATATCGATCCCTGTGATCCCCTTGACGTAGAGTATGCGATAGCAACCCGCGTGAGCGGTGACCGGGATGTCATGGTGATCACCGGTGTTCGGGGTTCGTCGCTTGATCCCTGCCAGCTCGAGGATGGAACCAACGTGAAAGTCGGGGTCGATGCGACGATGGTGCTTGGACGCGAGGACGACTTTTCGCGTGCGACCTGGTGAACCTGATGTATCTTGATCCCGACGAAGAGAAGATGCTTGCCGGTGAGCAGGGGCGAGACCCTGCAAAAGATGCTGGAACTTCTCGTCGCTCTCGGGAAGGTCTTTGGTGCAGAACGTCTTGTCAGGATCAGAAGTGCACAGGTCAGTGGGGCATCCTATAAAACAATCGGTGAATACGGGCTTGCATGGCTGTCGAGTCTTGATGCCCGTGCTGTGGTTCCGGCGGTATTAAACCCGATAGGCATGCCACGTGGACGCTGGCAGGAAATGGGAATCGAACCAGGGTTTGCAGAACGACAGCAGGCGGTGATCGCGGCATATGAACGGCTTGGGGTGAACCTTGAATGCACCTGCACTCCTTATTACCTGCATGAAACTTCCTTTGGCGATCATCTTGCATGGTCGGAATCCTCAGCGGTCAGTTACGCCAACTCGGTCATCGGGGCACGGACAAACCGGGAGGGGGGACCGGGTGCGCTTGCTGCTGCCCTGGTTGGAAAAACACCCTGTTATGGGTTGCATCTTGATAAAAACCGTCAACCCACAGGTGATCATTGAAGTAAAATCCGATGAAAAAGACTGGAGCATTGCCCGTTACGGTGCGCTTGGCTATCATACCGGGAAACTGGTGGGAAATAAAATCCCGTATCTTTCGGGGCATTACTCCCAATCCTGACCAGCTGAAAGCACTCGGTGCTGCAATGGCGGCAACCGGGGCAGTGGCTCTCTATCATGTCAATGATGTAACCCCGGAGGCAAAGAAGAACCAGTATCAATCTTTCAGGTCTTGAGGTCATCAGCATTGAACCAGCCGAGATCGATCGCCTCTTTACCGAAATTCCAGTCGATGCAGTTGCTGTTGGCTGTCCGCACTGCTCTCCTGCTGAACTTGTCGATATCGCCCGGCTCCTGAAAGGAAAAATGGTCACAAAACCCCTCTATGTCTTTGCCGCACAGGGAGTCATTGATGACAACCAGAATGACTGTTGATGCCATTGAGAAAAGTGGTGCCCGGGTCTTTGCTGACACCTGTATGGTGGTTTCACCGGTGATGGAACGATACTCGGCAATTATGGTGAACAGCGGAAAAGCGCTTGCCTATGTGCCGGATATGTGCGGTGCGGTTGCGCGGATAGGGTCGATTGAAGAGTGCGTGACAGTAGCAACATCGTAATTGCTGGTATCTTGTTCCAGATCCTTTTCGTGTGACTATCGTTCAGGTAAGGCAAGATCCGAATAAAATAAAAAAAGGTTAATGATCACTTGAGAGAAAGCAGAATCTTTTTTATCTCCGCAACTGCAGCTGGTTCCGGGTTCTTTCCCGGGCCAACCCCCTCTCCATATGAAAGGATTTTCTGGACTTCATTTTTTGTCATACTGCCAAAGGGTATATTATCCCAAATCTTCTGATCAATTACATTCCAGGTGCATTGCAGGAGATGCCCGAGGAGATCGATATCTTCCCGGGTAAATGAGCTCCAGTCTGTGCCAACGCCATGTTTTATTTTTTTTATTGCCTCTTCCACACTCTTTTCACGGTGAACATGGTACAGCCGTCTTCCCACTTCTTTCTGCGATACATCCGGCATGGTGTTCTCCTCCACATTCTCATTTGGGGATGATGAAACAATCCCGTTCCCTGTCTATATACTTTGTGGCGAACAATTCTGCATATTGGCTTAATTACCGATTCATAAAAAAATCCTCTTGACTAAGGCAGGGATACGGGAAAACAATATTAACCAGTAACGGAATAATTCCCACAAATTAGAACCTATGTACGGAACCACGGATGATACTCTGGGAAGAAGGCTGTTTCAGATCCAGAAGGAAAAAGCAGTCGAAGATGCTGTAGAAAAAATACGGCACAAGATGGGAACCGAGTGGAATTCTGTTTCTTCGGCCGATTCCGATGTGCTTAAAGAGATTCTGGGTGAAGTCTGGACATCTGTCGACCGACATCGATGGGGAACCTATAGTTTTTCAAAATTATCAAAAAATGATATCAATTCACTGATAACAATCGGAAAAGAGGTAAAAGCCAAACCTCCCCTGACCAATGATTTGCTAAAATCGCTTGATAATATATTAAATAGAACAATATAATTATAATATATTGATTTTTTTTAGACAGCCAATAATTTGTCACGATTCTACACGATACTTTTATCGTTCATGACTCTGTTAGGTTACTATCATTGAGGGGGTTTAAAAAAATGGTTGGTTGGGAGGTCCCTATTGGGGCAGCAATTGCCTTTGCTCAGGTGCATTTGCAACAGGATGGGCACAATCACGGATTGGTGCAGCCGGAGCAGGAGCCATTGCAGAAAAGCCTGGAAACCGCAGGGTCAATCATCATTATCGAAGCAATTCCGGAAACACTGGTCATCCTTGGATTTGTGATTGCATCGATGATTATCCTGATGGTCAAATAATCTCACGGCAGTAGCAGCGAAGTGCTTACATCACGTTCCCGTATACAACAACTTTTCTTCGGGCTCCCGAACCGGGAATAAACGGGAGCATTCCAAAAGTACCATCTGGTTATTGAGGACCATTTAAAGAATAAGCGGGTGAAGCTAATGGCATATGAAAACCTGTTGAAATCTGTTGACGAGAGTGCACAGGAAAAGGAGCGCGAGCTCAGAGAAAAAGCACGTAGTGCTGTACAGGCAATTTCTGAAGATACACAAGAATCAGGCAGACAGTGATACAGCAATCGCTTCTGGCAGAAGCAAAAAAGGCTGCCACAATTGAGAAAAACAAACTCATCTACCTCACCAAAGGTGAGAACAAGGAAAACCTGATCAAAACAAAAGAAGCAATCTTTTCAACAGCATTTGATGACGCGGAACAGCGCCTGTCGCACGTGCGAAACGATCCGAAGTATCCGGATATCTTTAAAAAACTTACCCGGGAAGCGGTCGGAGCGCTTGGAGGAGAGACATTCCGTATCCATATTGACAAACGGGATGAAGAATCTCATGAAAAGGATACTGTCCGATATTACATCTGTCAGGAGAAATCATTGCGGACCTTCACATGTTCAGGAGGTCTTGTTGTCAGCTACACAGAACGAATCGGTAAAAATTTCAAATACTCTTGAATCACGGCTGGAGACGGGTAAAAGAACGAAAAAAACTTGAGATCTATGCAGTCCTGTACGGTGATTGAGATGGATTACGGGTATGTGAATGCACGAATCCGCGGGATGAAAAGCCGTCTGCTGGACCGTCGCACACTCGAAGATCTGATTTTTCAACCCGATCTTGATTCTCTTATTTCCGATCTTGAAAAAACACCCTATAAAGAGGATATCATTGAGGCAAAAGTCCAGTATTCCGGGTGTCCTTTGCATCGAATATGCACTGAGAAAAAATTTTACCAGGACCTTCCAGAAAATCCTTGAATTTGTCAGGGAAAGCGAAGCAGAACGATATATCAGGATATTCCTGCACCGCTGGGATGTCCAGAACATAAAAACAATTCTCCGTGGGAAAAACATCCACGTAACCAATGAAGAAATCCTCGACTGTCTTGTACCCGCCGGGGAACTTGATGAGGTGACACTCAACGAACTTGTCAGGCAGCCGGATGTCAGGGCAGTCATCGATATGCTTGCAACCTGGGGGATCGTGTATGCAAAACCCTTAACGGAAAAATTTCCGGAGTATTTTGAAAAAGGTGATCTTGCCCTACTCGAATGCGCACTTGACAAATATTATTATAAGGAAGCCCTGGAATCAGGTAAAAATCACGTCCTACAACAATATGCTGATTCGGAATATCATTTCGACAGAGATCGATGTTGTGAACCTCAGGACCATTTTGCGCATGATCCGCGATCACGTCGATAGTGAAGAAGCACAGGAATTTCTGATTGAGGGAGGTAAGGAACTTACTCCTGGAGATATTGGATCACTTTATTTCCCTGCATTCGATTGAAGAGGTCCTCAAAGAACTGGAAAAAACCCCGTACCGCTTCCTTGCAGATGTTCCAGAAATCGCCATAAAAACACAAAAGATTTCCGTCATCGAAAAGCAACTGGAAAAATTCCTGATTAGAAAAGGAGTGAGTGCATTTTTAGGAGATCCCCTGAGTATTGCCTCGGTTATCGGATATTTCTGGGCAAAATATAATGAAGTAACCAATATCCGGATTATTTCCCGGTGTAAAACGGTGGATCTCCCGGATGAACAGCTGAAAGAGGAACTGGTGTATGTATAAATTTGTCATCGTAACTGACAGCGATCGGGCTTCAGGGTTCCGGCTGGCAGGTGTTGAGGTCCTTGAAGCGGGAAGTCACGGAGGAAGCGAAAAAAGTAATTTCTCCCCTGTTGTACAAGGACGATATCGGAATCGTCGCAGTAAACGAGGAGTTCATGCTCACCCTCGATGAGAAACTGATGACCCGCATTGAAAAACTGGCCCGCCCGCTCATCATCCCCATTCCTTCGAAATCAAAGGAGCTTGACAGGAGATCGTATATCGAACGGCTCTTACGAAAGGCAATTGGTTACAATATCGTCCTGAGGAGGTGAAGGTATGATTTCTGGAACAATCTCGAGAATTTCCGGCCCTGTCATCATCGCCCGTGATATGAACGGGTCAAAAATGTATGATGTGGTCAAAGTCGGGGATGAAGCGTTGAGAGGGGAGATTATACGTCTGGAAGGAAACAATGCGGTTATCCAGGTTTATGAAGATACGACCGGACTAACCCTTGGCGAAAAAGTAGAGAACACGGAGACCCCCCTCTCCGTCGAACTCGGCCCCGGTCTTCTCGCCTCCATATATGACGGTGTACAGCGTCCGCTTCCGGTGCTCCTTGAAAAATGCGGGAATTTTATTGAGACGGGGGATTTCAGCACCCGGGCTTGACCGTCAGAAGAAATGGGAGTTTTCTGCATCAGTAAAAAAAGGCGACACTGTTGCAGAAGGTGATGTTATCGGAATTGTCAGGGAATTCCATTTCGAGCACAGGATCCTTGTTCCCCATAAAATCTCCGGTACGGTGACTACGATTAAATCCGGTTCGTTTACTGTCGAAGAGATCGTTTGCGTCCTGGATGACAAGATCCCGTTGTCTATGATGCAGGTCTGGCCGGTCAGGATCCCGCGACCGATACAAAAAAAGTTGGATCCGATACTGCCGCTGATCACCGGCCAGAGAGTGTTTGATTGCATTTTCCCTGTCACAAAAGGGGGTACTGCTATGATACCGGGCGGTTTTGGGACCGGAAAGACGGTATCAGAACAGACGCTTGCCAAGTGGTCTGACACGCAGATCGTGGTATATATCGGGTGTGGGGAACGAGGGAACGAGATGACGGATGTCCTTGCCGAATTCCCTGAACTTATCGATCCACGGACAAATCTCCCGCTTATCGAACGGACGATCCTTATCGCAAACACCTCGAATATGCCGGTTGCTGCACGGGAGGCATCGATTTATACCGGGATTACCATCGCAGAGTATTTCCGGGACATGGGGTATGATGTTGCGCTGATGGCAGATTCAACTTCACGGTGGGGTGAGGCACTACGGGAAGTATCCGGACGACTGGAAGAGATGCCCGGTGAGGAGGGGTATCCTGCCTACCTCGCCACACGGCTTTCCGCTTTTTACGAACGCGCCGGCAGGGTCGTGTGTGTTGGTGCAGGAGAACGAACGGGCTCTGTTACTGTTGTCGGTGCAGTGTCACCCCCGGGGGAGACTTCTCTGAGCCCATCACCCAGAACACCTTGCGGGTTGTCGGGACATTCTGGGCGCTGGATACCAATCTCGCCTACCGCAGGCATTTTCCTTCGGTCAACTGGATCAAAAGTTACTCCTTGTACCTTGACACTATCGGAGATTGGTATGTCGAGCATGTAGCAAAAGACTGGAGGGAGCTCAGGGAAAAGACCATGTACCTGTTACAAAAGGAAGTCGAACTCCAGGAAATCGTCCAGCTGGTTGGCCCGGATGCGCTACCTGAGAGCGAAAAGGCAATTCTTGAAGTAACGAGAATGATACGTGAGGACTTCCTCCAGCAGAGCGCCTATAGCGACACCGATTCGTTCTGCCCCATGGAAAAGCAGTATCTCATGCTCAAGGTGATCATGACCTACTATGCACAGGTAAATGAGGTGATGAACCGGGGGATCTCGTTAAAACAAATCCAGGCACTTCCCCTGAAAACAAACATAGGGCGGATGAAGGACATCCAGGATCTTGAAAGCATCAGGAACATGATTGATGGTATCAGCCGGGAGCTCGCATCGCTCGAGGTGGAAAAATGAAGCAGGCTTCGCTTCTCACCAAAGATTACCAGACTATAAATTATGTATCAGGTCCCCTGATATTTGTCAGCAATGTTAAAGGGGCTTCATTTGGGGAGATCGTCAGGATTTTTCTCAAGGACGGTGATGAACGGACAGGACAGGTTCTTGACATCTCCGAGGAAATGGCCATCATCCAGGTATTTGAGGGTACACGGGGCATTGACACCCAGGTAACGAAGGTCAGGTTCACCGGTGAACCCGCCCGGATCAATGTATCCCTTGATATGCTGGGCCGTGTGTTCAATGGTGTCGGCAAGGCCCGTGATGGAGGCCCGGATATTATTCCGGAATCCGTTCTTGATATCGCCGGAACTCCCATAAATCCCTCAGCCCGGGATAAACCTGCAGATTTCATCCAGACCGGTATGTCCACGATAGACGGTCTGAATACCCTTGTACGTGGTCAGAAGCTGCCCATCTTCTCCGGTTCCGGTCTGCCCGCCAGCAAACTTGCCGCACAGATTGCCCGGCAGGCAAAAGTCCTTGGCGAGGGCGAGCAGTTTGCGGTTGTTTTTGTAGCCATGGGAATCACCCACAAGGAAGCATCCTTCTTCATACGGGATTTTGAAAGCACAGGGGCGTTGGAACGCGTGGTCTTTTTCATGAACCTGGCAGATGATCCAACGGTTGAACGCCTGGCAGCACCTCGCTGCGGGCTCACGGTTGCCGAATTTCTGGCATTCACCCACAACCTTCATGTGCTGGTGATCCTGACGGACATGATCAACTACTGTGAAGCCCTCCGTGAGATCTCCACAGCCCGCGAGGAAGTACCTGGAAGGCGGGGGTATCCTGGCTACATGTACACCGATCTCTCGTCTATTTATGAGCGGGCCGGCAGGCTGAAAGGAAAGACCGGCTCCATCACCCAAATTCCCATCCTGACGATGCCGGATGATGATATTACCCATCCGGTGCCTGATCTGACAGGGTACATTACGGAAGGACAGATTGTCCTCTCCCGTGACCTGTATCGCAGGGGTGCGGACCCTCCGGTTGATGCTCTACCCTGCCTTTCGAGGCTTATGAATCTGGGGATAGGTCCGGGAAAAACCCGGGAAGACCACCGGGGTGTTGCTGACCAGCTCTACGCATCCTATGCTTATGGGAGAGATCTCCGCAGGCTTGTGGCTATCGTTGGGGAAGAAGCCCTCACCGAGATGGACAAAAAATACCTGAAGTTTGCAGATGAGATCGAAAAACGTTTTATCTCTCAGGGCGATGAAGAACGCTCCATTGAAAAAACGCTCTCGATTGCCTGGGACCTCTTTGCCATCCTCCCGGAAGACGAGCTCAAGCGGATTAAACGTGAGTATATCAAAAAATATCATCCTGCGTATAAAGAGAAGGAAGGATAAGCTATGGAGCAGGTAAAACCGACGAGAATGGAGCTGATGAAAAAAAAGGCCCAGATAAAACTTGCAGAACAGGGTCGGGATCTCCTGCGGGAAAAAATGGATGCACTTATTCAGGAATTTTTTAAAATCTTAACCACTGTTTCAAACTCCAGAGAAGAGCTTGAGCAGGTTTCCCGTGCCGCGGATCTTGCCCTCCTGATAGCGCAGTCCGTTGATGACCCGGTTGCATTAAAATCAGCCTCCTTTGCTACCCGCAAATCGATTACCGTAGATATCAGCGGGAAAAACATCATGGGGGTACCTGTCCCGGTCATTGAGAAAAAACGCGTCTCAAAAAGCATGCTGGAAAGGGGATACGGTATCATATCAACAAGCGGCAGAATCGATGAGACTGCAGAGCGATTTGAAGCTGAACTTGATCTTCTCATTGATCTTGCTGAAACAGAAACTGCCATGAGAAGACTTGGTGCTGAAATCCAGAGGAACAGGCGACGGGTGAACGCTCTTGAACAGATCCTGATACCTGAATTGAAAAATCAGGCAAAATATATCAAAAATGCAATTGAGGAGCGTGAGAGAGAGGATCTGTTCCGATTGAAGAAAGTAAAAACGATTATCGAGAGAAAGAAAAAAGCCGCAAAGAAAAAAACCCCGCAACCATAACCGAGCATCCGGCTATACAGGTGAGCGGGGTTCACTGCTACTTGTAATCTCTTTTTTGAAAGGTTTGTACGCAATGCCCCCTCCCTGATAAAATTTTGAGAAAAACTCCACCAGATGCAGTCGTACCGAATGGATTGAAGGGGAAAACATGGCAAGAACAATATTCAGCGCGTGCAGGAGGACAGCGATGAGAATCCCCAATGCCAGTATTTCCATCGCTTCGCCGAGTTTATTGGCCACAAAAGCCAGAATCACGGATGCCAGACCAATTGCCATCAGCCGGGCGTAGGACAGAATATTTCCCACCGAACTCATGATCTCCATGGGTCCCATAGCTCCGGCACCATAGATAATCAACACAAGCGCAACGATGACTATGATGATAGTAGGGTAGAGCATCCATGCCGGAATCATCTCAAGAGCGAGGAAAATGATAGTGATAAGTCCTGAAAGTGCGAGCAGCATCCCCACCTTTTCTGACAGGTGTTTTTTGTTTCTCCGGGTAACTTCGTTGATAATCCCGATGATAAGACCCAAAAAGACATGGATAACCCCGATTGCGATGGCAAAAATAAGCATGGGTATTATCGCCTCCAGCCGGTTCCAGGTTACTCCGAGGTAATGAACCGGGTGCAGCCAGCCCATCATCTCACCGAAATCACCAAATATTTCGCCGTAAATAAATCCAAAAATTATTGTCGATATTGCTGAGATTGTCAGGATATCTGCGAGGTTTTTTACAAACTCTATTGTCCCGAAGTTTCTTTTTAATAATCAGCGCGAAAGCGAGGATAACCAGTCCGTACCCTATGTCCCCAACCATTATACCAAAAAAGATGGGGAAAAAGATCGCAAGGAAGGGGGAGGGGTCGATCTCCCTATACTTGGGAGGGCGGACCAGCTGCATGATGGATTCAAATGGCTTCACCCATCGGGGGTTATCATAAAAGGTGGGGGCTTTTTCCATCTCTTCAGCGTTCACATCCAGTTCCTGGATGACTACCGTATCACCATATGCGTTTTTAACAGTCTCTTTTATTCGTTGCAGAAATTTTTTCGGGATCCATCCCATAACGACAAATGTGAATTCGGAATAGCCGAATTTATTGAACTCCTCGAGTTCCTCGCTGATATCTTCAAAGGTCTTTTTAAGTACTGTCAATTCCTGGTACCATGCGACGGAAAGTTTGGCAAGTTTTTCGTCAATTAATGTTATCGCTTCAGTTTTCTGGAGCTTATCTGTTTCAATCCCGGCAAACATCTCATAAAACGGCTTACCCATATATTCCTGCGGGAGACGGACTTCGTTGACGTTAACCGAAAAAATAAATGAATGGACCTGTTGGGAATAGCGCTTATGGAAGATCGTGAGAGTGGCGAGAGTCTCCTCATCGACTGAAGTCGAGGACATCTCAAACCGGTTCCCCGTGATCTTCGCCATCTCCTCTCTGATGAGGGTTAACACATCCTCAAACTGTTTCTGTATAAGAAGAATAGTCACTTCATAATTTTCGAGAACGGGGATCTCACGTTCCATGGGCTGGATAATATTGAGGACTTTTGCATACCTTTCCAGTGTAGTGATGGACAATTTCAGATCGCTTTTCTTTGTTGCAAGATCTTTTGTGACGTATTCGAGTTCATGGACTACATCTTTTGCCTGCTGAATTATTTCATCCCTGTTTTTTCCCTGAAGTTCGTGGTCAATACGTGCCTGAGCTGCTGCATCATCCGGGATTTTGGGAAGAGTAGCCAGGATCACGGAAATTTTACTTAAAATTTCTGCGATTTCTAACGTTTTTTCCTTTTCGACTTTGGAGAGATGTATGTCATCAGGAGAGACGCACTGGCTGACATCTTCAAGGTGAATCGTAGCCTCGTGATACAACAGGTCAACTACGTGATTGAACTCCTTTTTAGGCCCAATTACCTGGATTCTTTTCATCTTCTGGAGCATAACCCTCAACGAGAACTATCCGGACTATTCCATGGTCACATAGCCTACGATTTTTTCCACCGCGGGCGGGAGATTCTTCTCACCTTTTACCCTTGCTGCTTCTGTTTCAAGGGCTGCCATTTTTTTCATCTGTCCGATTTCGCCTTCAGTCTTTTGCTTATCCTTCCGGTATAATTCATCAGCTGCGGTTTTTCCTGATCGCCCGGCATCACGTATCGTCCCCTCCTGTTCGTTCCTCGCAGCTGCGATTTGTGCATCAGTTTCTTGTTTTACCGTTTCGATCTTTTTGGAAAATTCCTGTTCTTTATCCCGTATCTGCTGCAGCAGAGTCTTCTCCACTTCCATATATCCTCCATTACAAACCGTGCTTGCGTTTCATGAGAGAAGTAACACCGTATTGTTCTTCGCAGGGAGGAGGCGTCTCTTTCTTTTCCTCCTGCTGTCCGTTTTTAAGGATACCTTTGGCTTTCAGGGCAGCCTGCTCGAGCCGCTCCCGGCATCGCCCAACGGCAGTGCATCGCAATGCATTGATCGTTTTTGTGATATCCTTTACCATAAAACCAAGACAAACACGTTTTTATATCAATTTGACTATACCGTATAAGTTGAATAAATAGTTTCCCGTTGAACATAAGGAAAAAGAATTGGAACACTACCAACGTTTACTGGGCTGAAACGATCGTGGGATTGTCGGGTTTTACCTCTGGAAACCTTTTATTACGATCTCTCTTAAAAAAAGAGTCCGGACGATTAAAGATTGTGTGGCATGGACCATCGTAAAAGTGTCCCCATTTATAAAGGTGTTCAGGAGAAGCCCAAGTACATTGGCACAAAAAGGATTGCAAAGTAGATCACCAAAAGGGCAAATCCAAGAGGCACTCCGTATCTCGCCCATTCCTTACTGGTGATTCCCATTTTGCCCGCTGCGATGATATTGGGGATGTTTCCGGGGATCAGCATACCCCCGGCGATCAAAAGCCCCATTAATGCGCTTTTTATCTGGATCATGGCTGAGTTGCGGCCCGATCTCTGCTGCTGCAAGGGTTGCATTGTCCAGCACTGCTGACACAATATTCACCCAGTAAAGTCCTTCAGAAGGTATCTGGATAATATATTCAAGGATAAGTGGCTTGAACCCTTCCCCGAGAAAGACCAGTGCCATAATGAACAGGTACACTTTTCCTGCACGGATCACTACATCACGGATGCTTTCACGGACGAGTTTGCACTCAAGTCCCTCTGTGGGGGTACCTTGCCGCTGTAAGAAAACTACCCCAAGAATACCCATTGCAAGGACTACCCGGGATGACGTAGATCCCCAGCAGATCGAAAAGGAACCAGAATCCTGCATAGTAAGGATCGCCGGATAGTTTTGAGATGGCGATCGTCGAAAGTGGCTCACCCAGCGGTGTGAGGACAGCCCCAAGACCAATGGAAAAACAGGAGATCACCGTCACTCCAATCTTTTCCTGCCGTCCCAGTGGCAGGGCGCACACAATCTCTACGAGAATGATGGCGGCAAGGATGGCAGAAATGATACTGGAAATAATCCCAAGACCACAGATCAGGAAGAAGACAAGTGATAAAAGAGGCACCCGGTTTACCAGGATCTGGATAGCCGTCTGGATCTGCGTATGTGCAAAATAAATAATCAGACCCACGATGAGGACGATCTGAACAATGCCAACGGGAATACCGGCAACGGTCGTAATCATGACCGGAGCAGTGAGTGCTTCAACAACGATAGCGGGTGTCCACCCGAATGTTTCCCCGTTCAGGGTCGCAAAACTGGAAACACTCAATGCAGCGATTCCGCAGATGAAGAGAAATACCTCAAGGTTCTCCTCAACTTTTTTGACTTTGAACGGGAGCACCAGTACAACGATGAATATGCACACGAGCAGGATATTGACGATCATGAGTTGTTCCATAGGTACAAATCCTGTGCAAAGTGCTGCGGTTAGATTATTATATTCCACTGCTGATCTACAAAACAGTGATCCTGTGTATTTGATTGTTTCCAATCATTTTCATAAGTGCTATATTTGTTTAAACGCTTCAACGATTTCCCTCTCGTTATTTGCCCGACACAATCCATTTATCTGTTTATCCTTATACTATCATCAGATGAAACTTATCCCGCCGCACTGCAGGGAAAAAAAATGCCACCTTTACCTGATGGCATTCATCGTGGCAGGACTGTCTTTTCTTGAACGTTTCACCTGTGCAGGATTTTTTGGAACAGATGTGAAAAAGCTTAAAGAAACACGGAATGTTCAAGGGCTGATTCTCGCTTTAAAAAACAGGGATCCCACAAGTACAGTACGATGCGGCAGAAGCACTTGGTGAATCTAGGGGACGACAGAGCTGTCGAACCACTGGCAACTGCATTGAAAAACGATGAATTCAGTGGTGTGCGGTGGAAGGCTGCAGAAGCCCTCTCAAAAATCGGGGCTCCTGCTGTTGAACCTCTTATAGGGGCACTGAGTCATGACGATGATGACGTGCGGTGGAAAGCGGCTATCGCACTGGGGGAGATTGGCGATCCACAGGCTGTTGAACCTCTCATTCTTTTGCTCTGCGATGAAGACCGGTTTGTCAAGAGCCATGCCGCTCTTGCTCTTGGAGCAATCGGTGAACCCGCGGTCAACCCTCTCCTGCGTGCACTTCGTGAAGGCGATGGGAATCTTCGATGGGGTGCTGCCATCGCATTGGGCAAAATTCGTGATCCACGAGTCGATCGAACCTCTTATCCGGGCTCTTGCTGACAAGTACGAGAATGTCCGTGCAGAATCTGCGTCATCACTTGCAGCAATCGGAAAACCCGCATTAGGACCTCTGTTACAGTTTTTAAAATTTTCCGATGGACCTGAACGACTTGAAGTTGTCGCAGCGCTTGGTGAATTACAGGATACCGATGCTATCCAACCGCTCATCCAGATGCTCGAGAATGCCGGTGATGATGAACGAAAAGCAATAGCGGATGCACTTGATGCAATTCTGATTCCAACGGTCGAACCCCTCGTACGGAAACTCCGGGACGGGTCTCATCAAAAGAATGAAAAGTCCCGATCAGATACTAATGAAGGAGAAGGATAATATGGAGGAACAATCCGCTGCAGATAAGAAAATTCATCGGCTTATCGTCGCCCTGTCCGATCCATCCATTGATACACGCCACCAGGCCGTACGGGAGCTGGGCGAACATCGGAAGACCGGCAATTGACCCGCTTATACAGGCGCTCGCAGGGGCTTCCGATAATGATCATCGCTGGTATGCAGCACTTGCACTGTCCTCTGTTGGTGCCCCGGCAATAGACCCCCTGATTTCGGCAATGCGGGTTCATCCCGGGAATGAGTTCAGGAGATATGCAGCGGCAGCGCTGGGAAATATCGGGATTCCTGCAATCGAACCAGTAATCGATGCGATGGCAGGCGATGACCGGGTGCTGCGAGGATTTCTGTCTCTTGCTCTCTGCCGGATAGGAAAACCTGCAGTCGAGCCCCTCACTCGGCGACTTGATGACGCAGATGACATTGTCCGGTCCTGTGCTACTCTTACTCTCTGGCAGATGGGCGAAACCGGGCTTCCTGCGATGGTGGATAAAATGCAGGAAGAAAAATAGAAAGCGTGGCACTTTTTGTATAACCCGAACTCGTTTTTACCTTTTACTTCATAACACGAACAGATAAATCTGCTCCCGCCCACCGTATGGGTATGCTTGTGCTTTCGCCAGCGATGGAGGCGTATGAAAAATCGCTGATGGACGACCTCCTTTTCGCAATAGCGATAGCCAAAAAAGCCAGATCCCGTGGTCTCGATCCTTCGACCGATGTCGAGATTCCTATTGCCAGTGACCTTGCGGACCGGGTTGAAGCGCTTCTGGGAATTAAAGGGGTGGCAGAGCGGATACGTGAGCTCGAATCTCAAATGTCCCGGGAAGAGGTTGCACTGCGAATAGGCGACGATTTCGTAGCCCGGAAATTTGGCGAGACGACGAACGAACAGATTCTTGATCATGCCATTCGTACAGCGATGGCGCTGCTGACCGAAGGTGTTGTGGCGGCACCTACCGAAGGTATTGCAAAAGTCGGACTCGGGAAAAATGATGACGGGAGTCAGTACCTGAAAATCTTTTACGCCGGGCCAATCCGAAGTGCAGGTGGGACCGCACAGGCACTTTCGGTACTCGTGGGCGATTACGTCCGCCGGCAGCTTGGCATCAATCGTTACAATCCCCGTCAGGAGGAAGTTGAGCGGTATATCGAGGAGATCCGGCAATACAACACCATCATGAACCTCCAGTACCTGCCCAGCGAACAGGAAATCCGTCTTATAGTCGAGAATTGCCCGGTGTGTATTGATGGGGAAGCGACCGAACAGGAAGAGGTATCGGGACACCGGAACCTTGAGCGGGTTGAGACCAACACGGTTCGTGGTGGTATGGCGCTGGTCCTTGCAGAAGGGATTGCCGGGAAGGCTCCCAAACTCAAGAGCAAAGTTGAAATGATGAAGATGGATGGCTGGGACTGGCTGGGCAAACTCATTAAAAATAAAACAGATGAAGGAATTGTCAGCATCAAACCCTTAGACAAGTACCTTCGGGACCTGATAGGAGGAAGACCCGTATTTTCTTACCCAATGCGAAAAGGGGGGTTCCGGCTCCGTTATGGGAGGTCGCGCAACACGGGATTTGCTGCTGCGGGGCTCCATCCCGCGACCCTGTATATCCTCGGGGAGTTTCTTGCGGTCGGTACCCAGATGAAGACCGAACGCCCCGGTAAGGCATGCGGGGTTGTACCGGTTGATTCCATTGAAGGACCGACAGTGCGGATGAACAATGGCGATGTGCTGCGGATTGACGATGTTGCGACAGCACTAAAACTTGGACCCGGCATTGAAAAGATCCTTGATGTGGGTGAGATTCTCATCTCGTTTGGCGAATTTCTCGAGAACAACCACCCGCTTATACCCTGTGGCTATTGCGAGGAGTGGTGGCTGCTGGAAGTCAAAGCAGGTACAAAGCCTCCAAAAAACGAAGAGGAAGCCATTGCTCTGACGAGAAACGGGGAATATCTCCATCCTGCCTACACATGGTTCTGGGACGATCTTTCTGTAGAGCAGATTCTTACTCTTGCAGATGCAGTTACCCGGCAGGGAAAAATTGTGGATGGCCTCCTGCAGATTCCGAATGAACCCTCAACTAAAATAATTCTTGAAGAACTGCTCATCCCCCACGAGGTGCGTAATGGTAATATTCAGATCAAAACCTATCGTGCGTTCATTACCTGCCTTGGGCTCGATGAAAGCCTGAAAAAATGCGATGCATGGACGAATGCACCGTATGATACCCCGTTCAATCTCGTCACGCATCTTTCAGGCATAAAAATCCGGTCACGTGCAGGCACGCGGATTGGAGGACGCATGGGTAGACCGGGGAAATCCAAACCAAGGAAGATGAATCCCCCCCCGCATGTCCTTTTCCCTCTCGGAGACTCCGGGGGTTCACGCCGATCATTCCAGTCTGCATCCAACCATACGGAAGAAGTGGATACAAATAATACCGATATCGATTTTCAGAAGGAAGGGGGGATCATCGAGATCGAGGTAGGAAGGCGGCGCTGCACTGAATGTCAGGAGATTACGTATACCAACAGGTGTGAAAAATGTGGAGCACATACCGTTGCGATAACAACCTGTCCCAAATGCGGGAGAGAAACGTTAATGGAACGGTGTCCCGGTTGCGATGTCCCGACTACCTGCAATCAGAGAATTTCCCTGAATGTAAAAGGGGAGTATGCAAAGGCAATGGTTCGGCTGGGACTCAAACCCGATAGTGTGGCACTCGTGAAGGGAGTAAAGGGGGTCATATCCCGGGAAAAATCAGTGGAGGCGATGGAGAAGGGAATCCTGCGTGCAATCCAGAACATCTTTGTTTTCAAGGATGGGACCACGCGGTTTGACATGATCGACCTGCCGCTCACCCATATCCGTCCCAACGAGGTGAGGGTTTCAGTTGACAAACTCCGCTCGCTCGGATATATCAAAGATACCCTTGGATATGATCTCCAGAACGGATCACAGGTTGTGGAACTGCGTCCTCAGGATCTTCTCATATCTGATTCATGCGCTGAATATATGGTGAACGTTGCACAGTTCATGGATGACCTGCTCGTCAAATGCTATGGACTTGAACCCTTCTATAATGTCAAAAAACCCGATGATCTCGTCGGGCACCTTGTCATCGGGCTTGCGCCCCACACGAGCGCCGGTGTCCTTGCCCGGATTGTCGGGTTCACCCGGGCAAATGTCGGTTACGCCCACCCGTTCTTCCATGCTGCCAAGCGCCGGAACTGCTTCTACGGTGACACCGAGGTTGAGGTATATGATGGAAAACACTGGCAAAAATCCCCCGTGCGAAAATTTGTGCTGGAAAATTTTGATGTAAGCAGACCGGGCATCGACAGGCTTGGGACATACTACTCCGATCCGGCACAACCGTATTACACCCGAACCGTTGATACGGGGGGGCTCATGCATATCCGCAGGATTACATCAGTCTCCATTCACCGCTCTCCTGCAACGCTTCTCCACTTCATAACAAAACTCGGCAAGGAGATTGCGGTTACACCCGATCATGCGATGCTGGTCTGGGACACTCTGTACCTCCGGAAGATCAGGGCATTGGAACTCAAGGTCGGTGATGCAGTCCCTGTACTCGAAGGTGCAAATGTTATTGCTGACCATATCCGGTCAATTGAGATGGTGCCGGCTCCAGAAGAAAGGGTATACTGCCTGACCGTTGCTGATGATCACACGCTTGTCGCCAATGGGATCTTCACCGGGCAGTGTGATGGTGATGAGGACTGCATTATGCTGCTTCTAGACGGTCTGATCAACTTCTCGCGCTCATTCCTGCCCCAGAACCGGGGAGGATCGATGGATGCCCCGCTGGTGCTGACGAGCAGGATAGATCCTGCAGAAATCGACAAGGAAGCCCAGAATGTTGATGTCTGCGATCACTATCCTCTGGAACTCTACACCAGCGCACTTACCTATGTCGAACCGAAAATGATCAGTGGGCTTATTGATCGTGTTGAACGGAGGATTGGGACCCCCTCACAGCTCGAAGGCTTCCAGTTTACTCATGACACCTCGGATATCTCGGCGGGGCCGATCGAATCCATGTACACCCAGCTCAAGACCATGACGGAAAAACTTGAGGCTGAACTGGTCCTTGCTGAAAAGATACGTGCGGTTGATGCCGATGACGTTGCGGAACGGGTACTTACCACCCACTTCATCCGCGACCTTATGGGCAACCTCTCTGCGTTCTCCAAACAGAAGTTCCGGTGTTCTAAATGCAACACAAGCTACCGGCGGATGCCCCTTGCCGGCAAATGCACGAAGTTTAAAGGGAAGGGTGTCTGCAACGGCAATATCATTCCAACCGTCCATGAAGGGTCGGTGAAGAAATATCTTGAGATGTCCCGGGAGATCTGCAGGAAATACAAGGTATCTGAGTACACCAAGCAACGTGTCGAGGTACTTGAACTTGCTATCACGTCTACATTTGGTGAGGAAAAGCAGCAGCAGCTCGGGCTTGCCGATTTCATGTAATTTTTTTAGGTAGGGCATAACTGTTTTTGTGACGACCAAACCTGAATCACCAGGTCTTTAAGTGCACTGGTTTTCATTGTTTTTCAGCTGATCAGGTACCTTAATAATTATTCTCGCCAACATGATCCATCACAGGAGCGGGGATAGCCAAGCCTGGTCAACGGCGATAGACTCAAGATTTCATGACCAAGTTTGGCAAAAGAGCACGTTTTCAAAACTCAAAGCCTTTTACTATCATTTAATCCATATTATTTCGAGCGAGGCCTAATTCAGAATGTAATTATGACGTTCACCCATAGAAAAAAAATTAGGTTATCATGATTAACCAATGTAATATGCTCTGTTTATCAATTAATGTCTGACTAGTGGTACGATTCATGATGCTGTACATCTGATGTATGTCATTACACGGAAATGACCTTGCAGAAGTATGTCAGTATAATTTTATCTTCACTCACCATTTTTCCACGCAACCAAAAAGATGCATGTGTGCCTTGCCATGGAGGTTGATGAAAGTTACCCTATATAATTTTAAGGGAATAACTATCGATTTCATTTTAAAATCTCTAGAAGCAAGGGATTTACCTCACCTCGGGCAACCTTTGCCGCACCAACAAGGTAGATTTGTACACCATGCTTCGCATCGTGTTCGTCGCTGTGCAATGTCGGGGAGGTTTGATTGCTCACTTCATTCGAGGCAGAGCTGCCTTTGCTCCAACATTTGTTTTGGAAGATAACGTATATTATCGCTACATTCACATTCCAGGTATCAGAATATTCCCGAATTTCTCATCACTGAATAGTAAATTTATTCTCATCATGATGAGAGAATATGAACCTGATGCCAATCCCAATCGGTGAGGGATTCATGTTCTTTCCCGATACCACCGGAAACAGTATTTATGACAAGGTGATTGTTCATGCAAAACACAGATGGTAAAGATTTGAAATCGATTGATCCGAAGTCCATGTCCCTGCCTTTGCCGGTATTTGCGGGTGGAACGAAGGCAATCACCATGACTCCGGTTGTAGGCACGCCGCGACGGAAGTACGCCGAGATGTTCATCCCTGGTGAAGAGAAGGTCGAGAACGGCGAGATGCGAGTGACGGTGCTCGGTAGCGGCAATCCCTGGGTGACGCGAGGCCAGGCCGCAGCCAGCATCCTTGTCGAAGTTGGTAACGCCGAGCGTGACCTCCTGGTTTTCGATCTCGGTAGCGGTTCCCTCGCGAACTATGCGAGTCTGAAGCTGCCGGTCAACAAGCTCAACAAGGTGTTCCTGACTCACCTGCATGCCGACCACATGGGAGATCTCATCACCCTCGCCGGTAGCTTCGCAAAGGTGGGCCGGGCAGACGGCCGATCTACGTGTGGGGGCCCAGCGGGACCGAGCCTCGCCTGGGCACGCGGCACTTCGTCGAATCGATTGAGGAAGCGCTTGCGTGGGATACCGAAGCCGGGCGTGGTCCTATCAATCCGGACAGTATGAAGATCGTGGTGTCCGAGTTCGACTTCAGCCAGACCCAAGTGGTCTACGATAAAAATGGTGTGAAGGTTACTTCGTTTCCAGTCGTCCACGCGCTCAGCGGCGCTATCGGTTATCGCATTGATTTCACTGATCTGTCGTTCGTTTTCTCGGGCGATACGCGAGCGTGTTGGCCACTTGTTCATGCCTGTAAAGGTGGTATCGACCTGCTGATTCACGAGTGCTTTCCTCCCGCTAAGGCACTCGCTGCTGCAACCGGTATGCCTATCGAGCAGGCAACCATAGTGCTCAATGCCGCCCACACCACACCACAGGCAGCTGGCAAGGTGTTCGGACTCGTGAAGCCGCGTATGGCTGGCCTCTGGCATACGCTTCTCTCGCCCCAGATCATCCCCCTGGTCTTCTCGGAGCTTGGTGCGGTGTATAAAGGCCCCGTTGTCCAGACCCAGGATCTGACGGTTTTCAACGTGACAACAGAAGCGGTGGTCGCTCGCCAGGCAAAGGTGGTGGACCAGTTGCCGCCAATCCCGGGTCAGCAGCGTGTAGTTTACAAGCCTGTCGCACAGATACCTCCCGATTGGTGGGCTGAGGCACTCATCCCCCTCGAGTAGGTTCCCGAATCACCAGCGACAAACACGATGCAAAAGTATGGTGAAGAGTGTATGATCCGAATGATTATTTTTGGTGCGTTCTGCCCGTGACAAAAGGCTGATGTTATTCTCGACTTTGTTAAACAGAAAAGTAACTATATTCAATTAAAAAGTACATTTACCGTGACCAACTATGACCGTCAATTCCCAATGCCCTGTGACACACCTTGATATGAGAGGAACTTTCGACGCCATCTGCCAGGTTGCGAATGCCGAAAGGGATGGAAATCGAATGCTGATCCAGTCCGGAAACAGCGAGGAAATACCGTTATGAAACTGATCCGATTCACCACTGCCGATTCGCCGAACCATCATTTTGGCGTCGTCATCCGGGACCAGGCGGTCCCGTTTTCCGTAATGCAAAGCAAGTCGGGGAAGTCCTCACCCCACTTGGCCGACAGCCGATCCTACCTTGCCAATCTTCCCGACAGCGAACGTGCCGCAAAAGAGATGCTCATCTGGGGTGAACAACACCTCAAAGAACTCGGAAATGGTGAACGCTTCCCTCTCAACGCCGTCCAGTCTGCTGGAACCGGTGGAGGTCGCCGCCCTGTTCGACTTCGGCCTGACGCCGAGACATCTCAAGAACTCTGCCGAAACCATCATGAAGTACGAGAAGGATAACCCGCAGACCGCACCACTGTTACAGGCATTCGCCAAAGCCGTCATGGCCCCGAAAGCGAAACCCCCCGCTGGTCAGCCGGAACCATTGTCGTACTACAAGTGCAATATGAACACCATTGTCGGCGATAGGCAAACCATTCCCTGGCCGGCTTACACGTCACGACTGGACATCGAACCTGAACTGGCCGTCGTATATGGGAACGAAAAGCAACCGGTTGCGGGTTTCTGCATCTTCAACGATATATCGGCCCGCGACGTTCAGGCCCCGGAGTTCATCGGCGGGATTCTGCCTGACGAAGGACATGGCGAAGGGTAACCAACTCGGGCCCTACCTGGTCACGCCCGATGAGGTAGGCGATCCGTACAACCTCAAGGTGACAGTGTTGGTGAATGGGCACGTTAAATTCCAGGGGTCAACATCCGAGATCAGCAACAAGGCCAAAGACGTGTTCGCCTGGTTGAAGTTCATCGCTCCTCTTAAGCCCGGTTCTGTGATGGGTATGGGTACCATTCCCGACTGTACTGGCCTTGACCATGATGATTTCATCAACCCGGGTGCCGAGATCCAGATCACGTTTGAGAGACTCGGAACGCTCCACTGCCGTTTCGCCGAACCGACAGGCAAGCTGCTGCCGAGTCGCTGGCCGGTACGCGAACCATTGCAGAAGTTCCACGGGTAGCCCCGCGAGATACCCCAGCCGTATGAGATCAGGAATTGACGCAATGATTGCCTCGGAGAGGGGGATAAGGGCACATACGGCAAAGACCCTCCCGAGTCCCGAGGTGATGACCGCAATCAGCTTGTCGGCGGGCATCCCTCGATGGATCACAGGATGAGTGCTCCTTCAATCTGGTTGAAGATAAGCGGGACCTCTGAACCGGATCCCGGGAAATGAGGAAAAATGTTATGCCGAGGGTTGGCAGAGGATCCATCAGATCCCCGCCAGACTCCTTAGAATTCGACTTCGATCTTTCGCGCCTTAATCACTTCACAGATCAAATCGAAGCTCTTTGCCTTATCCCAGGGTGCGTCTGCCGGTTCTTTGCGGAATTCCCGGTAGGCGCGTTCGACGTTCAGATAGAGTCTCGCCGGGGCATGCCACTTACCGAACTTTTTGAGATCAATCTGCTTGGAAGCCTCTACGGAAGTCAGCCCCTTCTTGAAGCACCTCCCTGATTCCTCGCGTACACGTATTCGAGATATGCCTTCATCTCCGTAGCCCCCTCAGGCCCACACATAGGTCCATGTCCCGGGACAATGACCTTCGGCTTGAGTGAGATGATGAGATCGAGACACTTGAGCCATTTCTCGTAAGTGCCGATCCAGCCATTCGGCGGTACATTCGCTGAAGATCACATCGCCGGCGAACACCACCCCTTCCTTGGGTACGTGAACGATCGTGTCCCCGAGCTGGTGGCATGCCCCGACATAGATCAGGTGAACTTTCGTGCCGTCAAGATCCAGCGTGTATCGCTCAT
>CAWDZO010000021.1:0-300838 GCA_963806845.1 uncultured Methanoregulaceae archaeon | reverse complement strand
TCATGGTCTCGCTTGCAGAAATCAAGGAAGCATGAAATACGGATTTCCCAACACATAATCCATACCCCCCTTGTCTACTCTCCAACAATTTCTCAGATAACCGGGGCAAATGTCTACCTTAAGCTCGAAACACTTCAGAAATCGGGATCATTCAAGGTGCGAGGTGCAACAAATAAGATTCTTTCTCATATCGATACAATCAGGGAGCAGGGAGTTATCGCTGCCTCAGCCGGAAATCATGCGCAGGGTGTTGCGGTTGCAGCACATTCTGCAGGCATCCCCGCTACAATCGTCATGCCTGAATGGTCTTCCATTTCAAAGCAGGAAGCGACCAGAGGGTATGGGGCACAGGTTATAATTCATGGCCAGACTTTAGAGGAGAGTATCATGAGGGCGCAGCAGATCGCATCTCAAGGGCGACTCTTTATCCACCCGTACCGATGATGAGGAAGTGATTGCCGGGCAGGGAACTATAGGACTGGAGATTCTCGCTGAATCTCCCAGAGACAGACATGATCATAATCCCGGTCGGAGGAGGAGGATTAATCAGCGGGCATTGCCACGGCTTTAAAAGCAAAAAAGCCAGAAATCAGAATCATAGGGGTCCAGACAGAAGCGTGTCCCTCCGTTGGAGAAGCGATCCGGCACGGATCTCCATCCGGATTCCGGTGAGGGAAACTATTGCTGCTGATGGTATCCGAGGTGGCAGAGACAGGTAAAAACACGCTACCTGTCATACAGCACTATGTCGATCATCTTGCACTTGCATCTGAAGATGAGATCGCTGACGCAATGCTCCTGCTGCTCGAACGCAAACATGTAGTCGCCGAAGGTGCAGGTGCTGTGCCGCTTGCCACATTACTGAATGGTTCCATTGATGTGCAGTCCGGGCGTACGGTTGTGCTCGTGATTAGTGGGGGGAATATTGAAAGTGCCCAGCTCTTCCGGGTCATCCGGCAATCTCTTGCCCGTAAGGGACAAACTATGCACTTTTCGGTAATTCTGGATGACCAGCCCGGAGCTCTGGCACGCCTCCTGGCCGTGATCGCAAAGGAGCGGGGCAATATTCTCCATATCCACCATATGCAGGGAGAGAGTGATTTACCCGTGCAGATGGCGAGAGTGAGTATTGAGCTGGAAACACGAGGTTGGGAACATATCGAAGCATTCAAAAAAACGTTGGCTGATAATGGATATAAAATCCATATGGGATAAATCCCTGACTATTTGCATCCTGTTTTTTATAAAAAAATTACAGCTCACCTATACCTTTCCAGTAATCATACTCATGCTTCCAGATATCTTTATTGAACATCACCAGATCGCCTGAAGTACTCCTTGCGTTCTGCGTGTTGTTTTTCCTGAACCGGATCCTTCCATGTCGACCTGATTGCATCAACCAGTTTCCTGCCCACTCTTTTGCCTCCTTTTCTGCAGGTACAATCGCGTTCGGGTCGGCACCGACAAGCACCGCCACCTTGCCGACAGTTGTCGCACCGAGATGCAGCATCGTCGCGTTCATATAATCCGCAACCTCGTCTGCCATGGAACCCCCTGCTGTGGACACAGCGCAACCGTATTTTCCGGTGAAGGACTGGCAGTGGATCGAATCCGCCATCCGGTCGAACATGGTCTTGAGCTGGGCAGTGACAGAGTTGATATAATTTGGTGAGCCCCAGACAATACCTTCTGCGTCCAGCATCTTTTCCAGAAGGGCAGGGAAATCATCATCGTGGATGCACTCCCCCTTTGCGTAACATGTACCGCACGCCGTGCAGTATTTGATTTCAAGGCCGCAAATGTCCACAAAGGTTACATCTGCCCCTGCCTGCCGTGCTCCCTCAAGGACTCCCAGAACAAGCCTGCGTGTCTGGCTCTTTTCCCGTTTCGGACTCCCGTTGATACCAATAATCTTCATAATCAGCATCTCCATGTAGTGATTTCACAATCGAAGTATAAAGATGTGCACGAGGAGAGTCCCCCTATTTCATTGTGCCACATATAAGGGATGATGATGGAGAACCTGGATGGAAAAAAGATACGCCCGGTTTTTCCCAGGGTCATAACACGGCGGGAAAATGATATCTGCACATCGGGATAATCCTATGACTGATATGAGCGGACTGAGAGAAAGAATGTATTATCATATCTCAAAAAACCGATTGGAAACTATGGTCGATGGCATCTTTGCCATTGCAATGACTATTCTCGTACTTGGGATTAATCCCCCAAAACCGGATATATCCCAGGCTCAGGAAGTGCTTCCCAACCAAATTTTCGACATTATTCCCGGAAATCTTTATTTTTATTATCGCTTTTTTGATTCTTGCAGGGTTCTGGCTGGATCATCACCACCAGTTTCATTTCGTCCGCACCGTCGATTCCCGTTTGCTCTGGATTAACATATTCCTGCTTATTTCTGTTGTCCTTATACCATTTTCCACCGACGTGGCTGGAGACTACTCCGCTATCCTGATTGCCGTGCTGCTCTTCCACATCAACATTCTCATCGTCGGGCTCATTTTCACATACCACCTTCACTATATTTCACAATCCAAATACCTGCTCGATCCCGAGGCTGACAGTAAATCCCTGAAGGTACTTTTTCATCAATCCCTGCTGATACCAGGCATCGCTTTGCTAGCTGCGATCATTTCATTTGTCAATCCTTCAGTCTCGCTGCTGGTATACCTGATAATTCCGTTCGCCAGGTATTTTGTCGAACGGTTCGGTTCCTGAACCTCCAGAAAGTAATAAGCAGAAGTTTGCCACAAACCACACATAGTGAGTGAACACCTACAGATTCCGGTATTTTTTCTGGACAGGTTCACAAGTAACTATTTTTATCAGCGCAATGCCGTATGTATTGTGAGAGGGGACAAGAACAACAATGAATACAGAAAATGAGTCCGGGCTTGGAGACATGTCTGAACAGGAGCGGGATCTGGAGGACAGGTGCAGCGCTGGCCGTGGATATCCGCAGGGACGCGGGACTTGAGGGGTTGGTTGGCAACCTCGATGCGGTGATTATCGCCACAGAACCTGACCACCTGGTGCCTGCAGTGTACGAACTCCTCAGATATACCGGTCTATCCTGTGTTGAGGCCTTTTTCGAACAGGAGTTTCAGAGCTATGTGCTGAGTATACCAGGCTCCGCATCAGTCATAGTCCGTTCACGGGATTTGGCGGAGAACCCGTTTATTGAGCTGAACAAAGCACGAATGACTGGATCCCTGCCTAACACACGTCTGGAGACGTTTGTCTTTGACGCGAAGAACCTTCAGGATTATGTTGCCATCCAGAAGGAACGGGGTGTGGAATTCCTGACCCCTTCACCCATTGAATCAGAAAACTATTCGTTCATCCAGACTGTCCCGTCACGATTCACCGGAAACTCCCTCGGATTTATTGAGTGGCACGGTAAGGATCGTAGATATGTCCCACAGAGGGGGACCAGCATTTCACCGGATATTGCAAAACCTGCATACCGGCACCTTAAAAATATCTCCGTTCTCGATCATACGGCAACAAGGGTCCGGGCTCAGGACCGCACTGACGCGATCCTTGAATTTGTTGCGCTCACCAACTACCATTATGACTTTGCCGTCCACGTCAAATCACTCAACTCGATCACAAGTGTCGCACGTCGTAACCCTGACGACTTCGCGATGGTCTTTACATCAGGTATTACCCGATTTACGAACGATGTGGAATCAGGCCCTACCGAGAAGTTCATTCAGAATTACGGAACCCGGGTCCACCATATGGCGTTCCGGACCATTGATATCGAAGCAACCGTTGAGACCCTGAAAAAAGATGGACTGGCGTTCCTTCTCGATCTTGTGGGTTCAGAGAGCGAGGGACTCAGACAGATCTTTTCTGAACCTTCGCAAAACACCCTGATCGTGAACGAATATATCCAGCGCTATGGTGACTTCGATGGGTTCTTTACGAGAAACAATGTGGAGCGGCTGACACAAGCAACGGAGAAACAATGAGTTCCTCCCATATATAAAAAATTATCAAGCAATAGATTCAGTTTTTTTCGCAGTCAACGCCAGATTCATCATCTTTTCCTGTGTAAAGAATCCTGATCAACTATGTCACACAGGAAACACACCCTGATCGTGCTTGCCGCACTCGTGCTCATTCTTGCCGCAGTCATTGCCAGCGGATGCATGAGCTCAACGGTAACAGCACCGTGCAGGGGATATCAAAAAATTCAGTTCCGCAGATGAGATCCGCGATTACATTAAGAACAATACGCAGCTCGCACAGGATTCGATTATTACCGGACCGACGGGGCATGGGCAACGGATCGCATGGTCCTGTCCCGGTCATGGCAGTTCAGGAATCCTCGGCAAAGGGTGTTTCCCATCCGGTGCACTCCCGTCAGCCGCAGGCATCGGATCGCCCGGTTACTCGCAGACCAATGTGCAGGTTGCCGGTGTCGATGAACCGGACTTTGTCAAGAACGATGCCCGGTACATCTACGTGATCTCCGGCAGCACGCTTACGATCGTGGATGCGTACCCGGCATCATCGGCATCCATCCTTTCAAAGACCGAACTTGAAGATACACCCCGCGAGATCTTCATCAACGGTGACCGGCTCGTGCTCTTAAAGACCGGCACTTCAGAACATTGCCGGAAGTGACACGCCGCAGGGTACGGATATCGCAGCAAAGGTTGCCATGATGCCCCGCGGTACCCGTATTACCGCTCTGCACCGGTCACCCATGCAGTCTTCTATGATATCAGTGACCGGGCACACCCGAAAGTGCTCAAAGACTACACGATTGACGGCGATTACGTGAACGCCCGGATGATTGGCAGCACGGTATACCTGCTCTCCCGCGAATCGGTGTACCCGTACAATGACCGGATCATCGTCCCTGCAGTGCGGGAGAATGCAAAGATTGTCGTTACACCGGATGTCTATTACTTCGATAATCCCGAACGCCAGTACGACTTTACCACCGTCACTTCGTTTGATGCCAGCAACGGTGCCACAAAGGATGCAAAGACGTACCTTGTCGGCAGCGGCAACATCGTCTACGTCTCGCCCGATGCAATGTACGTGAGTTACCAGAAGTACCACAACATCTACCGCCCGATGCGGGGCATGGTGGAACCCGCAATGGATGTAGTGCAGGGTTCCGGGGGATCGTCTGCACGGCAGTGCACGGTATCAGTCATCCTCCATTGTGGAGGATTTCAACACCATGAACGAGGCGGACAAACAGGCTGCCATCGCAGAGATGAAGAGCGGTGAGCAGGAAGCGATCCGCAAGAAGGAGATCGACCAGAGCACCACGGTAATCCACAAGATCGGGATCAACAACGGTGCGATCACCTACCTCGCAAAAGGGGAGGTGCCGGGATACCTCAAGAACCAGTTCGCCATGGACGAGTATGATGGCAACCTCCGGGTTGCAACCACGTCCGATGTCTGGACGAGCCGCGGGCAGTACGAGTACAACAACGTCTTTGTGCTGGACAGTGCGATGAAGACGATCGGGTCACTCACGCACATCGCCGAACAGGAGAAGATCTACTCGACCCGGTTCATCGGTGACCGGCTCTACATGGTCACGTTCAAACGCATAGACCCGTTCTTTGTGATCGATCTCTCGACTCCCTCAAGCCCGAAGATCCTCGGCAAACTCAAGATCCCCGGCTACTCCGATTACCTCCACCCGTATGATAAGAACCTCATCATCGGCATTGGCAAGGAGACCGCAACCAATGACTGGGGCGGTGTCTCAACAAAGGGGCTGAAGCTGGCACTCTTCGATGTCTCGGATGTTGAGCACCCCAGGCAGGTCGGAAAAGTTGAGATCGGCGATTCCGGTTCAGACTCTGCCGCACTCTCGGATCACAGGGCATTCCTCTTTGACAAGAACAAAGAACCTGCTCGTGATCCCGGCGCGGGTTGTCAAACAGGATCGATGTGCCGGAGAAAGTACAGCGGCGACCAGCAGCAGGATCTGGTACGGGGCATACGTATTCGGTGTCACACCGGAGACCGGGTTTGTCCTGCGGGGCACGGTAGAGCACGGCACGGGCGGCAGGGGTATTGCGTGGTACGGTATCGCCGAATGAAGTGAAACGCTCGCTCTATATCGGGGATACACTCTACACTCTCTCACAAAAACAGATCCTTGCTAATTCCTTAAGCCAGATCAATACTACGATCGCCACCATCCAGCTACCTGATGGGAGGGGATGTGCTCTACCCGGAAATGAGAGGAATTTAAAAAAGTAAAATTTTTTTTTTAGATTATGCTCATTTCCCATCATCCTGCAATCAGGGTACACGAACCAGGGACACTGATTTAGCTATTCCCATAAAATCCATTATCCCCTGCGCCCCATAGGTATAGGACTTTATTATGCGCATTCCCATACAATCAGTCACGCCGGCAAGCGGACATGCAGAAATCTGCGGCTGGGTCCATGAGGTGCGAGATCTCGGGGGTCTTGCTTTCTTTTTGATCCGCGACCGTACCGGAATCATCCAGGTGACCATCCCGAAGAAGAGATCTTCAGAGGCTGTGACTTACCGCTGCAAAACAGGTCTCCCGCGAATCTGTTGTCCGGATCGCAGGGATGGTAAAAGCTATCGATAAGGCACCAGGCGGACGGGAACTCGTACCTGATTTATTCGAGATCATCAGTTTAGCAGACAGCCCACTCCCTCTTGATGTTGTAGAGAAGGTCCCGGCTGATCTCGACACCCGGCTTGACGCCCGTTTCCTGGATGCCCGGAGACCCCGGGTCGCTGCTGTTTTCCAGATCCGCAGCGCTGCAACGCATGCCGTTAATCAGTACCTGCACCAGGAGGGCTTCATCAATATCACCACCCCCAAGATAGTGGCAGCCGCAACAGAGGGCGGAACGGAGCTGTTCCCTATTGCCTACTTTGACAAAGAGGCATTTCTCAACCAGAGCCCGCAGCTATACAAACAGATGATGATGGCGGCGGGATTTGAAAAGGTCTATGAGATCGGGCCAATTTTCAGGGCAGAGGAACATAACACGACCAAGCATCTGAACGAGGCAACATCGATTGATATCGAAGTATCCTATGCAGATCATCTCGAGGTAATGCGCATCCTCGAAGAGCTGATTGTTAAAACCTACGAATATGTCAAAGTGACCTGCAGCGACCAGCTCGCCAACCTCGAAATCACCGATTTTGTCATTCCAACTGCACCGTTTCCCCGGATTCCATACCGTGAAGCGATAGAGATTGCAAAGAAAAAGATCGAAGATCCGATCAAGTATGGCGATGATATCAGTCCCGCTGCAGAGAGAGCTATTGGAGCAGAAATGGGCGGGCACTACTTCATTGTGGACTGGCCCAGCGAGATCCGCCCCTATTATGCCATGCCATACGAGAACGATCCCACCATCTGCAAGGCATTTGATCTTATGCACCCGAGAATGGAGTTATCGAGCGGGGCACAACGTGTCCATCAGCATGATCTCCTCGTACAGCAGATCAAAAAGAAAGGATTGAATCCCGAGAGTTTCGAGTTCTACCTGCGCCCGTTCCGGTACGGCATGCCGCCCCATGCAGGATGGGGGCTGGGAACCGATCGGCTGATTATGACGATGCTTGGGCTGTCGAATGTGCGTGAGGCGGTACTGTTCCCGCGTGACATGCACCGGCTGGTTCCCTGACCATATACATTTTTTATCACCGCGGTTGATTCGATTGTACGATTAATTATCCGGATATCCTATGTTAAAGGACTATTTCATCGACAAAGTTTTGGCGACAACAGTTGTCGGAAGTTACCCCGTAGTGAAAGGGAGTGGCCTGAGAAGTCTCTTTGACCCACTCCATACCGCAGTCGAAACAGCAGTTGCCGACCAGATCGCAGCAGGTATCGACATCATATCTGACGGTCAGGTCCGTGGGGACATGATCCAGGCATTCGCCTCAAAACTTCCCGGGGTTAAAGGTCAGGAGGTTATCGGCAAAGTGCAGCCCGCATCCGGACCAATAACCGTGGGAGATACGAAGTATGCACTGGCAAAAGCCCCAAAAGTGAAAGGGATCATCACCGGGCCCACTACACTCGCTCACGGTCTCCATATCAGTACCCCGATGTACCGGAACAAGGAGGAACTGGCACTGGACCTTGCCGCTGCACTGGTTCCTGAGGTAAAAGCATTGGAAGCTGCAGGGATAACCCTGTTGCAGATTGATGAACCGATATTTTCCACAGGTATGGCGGATCTTGCCATCGGAAAACAGGCAATTGAAATCATCACGACAGCGCTGCGGATTCCAACCTGCATGCATGTTTGCGGAAATCTGGGGAATGTCCTCGATGAAATCCTGAAGTTCAACGTGAATGTGCTGGACTTCGAGTTTTCGAATAACCCTGCAAATCTCGATCTCCTCTCCCGCCGTGACCTTGCCGGGCGGATGATTGGGTATGGTTGTGTGGACTCATCGATTGAGAAGATCGAAAGCGTGGCCGAGATCAAAAAGCGAATCGAAAAAGGGATTGAGATATTTGATCCAAGGATCATGCTGCTCGATCCGGACTGCGGGATGCGAATGCGGTCCCGTGACGCTGCTTTTACCAAACTAAAGCATATGTCTGAAGCAGCAAAGATGGTGCGGATTGGGCTCTAGATTTTTTTGATCTGTCTTCCATTTTCTCCGAAAAAAAATTAAGACCTCCCCCTACGCAATTCAATGAAGTGACATAAAAGTATGAAAGGGTGTATCAGATCCAAGTGAGAGGGGAATGCGAATCTGGCGGTATAAGCAGTAACTGGCAGCAAGCGCAGTAGCGAGGTCACATCATCGGTTTGCCGGAACCACAAGTCCAAAATGTACTGCACCACATAGAGTATATCAAGCACATGTCAGGACGTAAAGGGAAATTCGATAAGGGTCAGGGCTTTCCAGCATACACCTTCAGAACCGCTCGGTTATTTTGAACATATCTTTTCGGAAGAGGATATCCCGTTTGACTATACGCATGCTCTGGGACGAGGACCCTGTCAGCGCCGGGGACGCAACTCACCTGATATTCCTTGGGGGACCGATGAGCGTGAACGATGAAAAGGAACTGCCGTGGCTCAAAGAGGAGAAGAAGCTGATCCGGCTGGCAGTTAGGAAGCGGATTCCCGTGCTCGGCCTGTGCCTCGGTGCTCAGCTTATCGCATCGGCACACGGGGCGACTGTGTACCGGTTTCTTAATGAGACCGGCTGGTACCCGGTACACTCCACCCTCGATGCAACCGGAGTTTTTGCGTCCTTCCCGGAGACTTTTCACGTTTTCCAGATGCATGGCGAGACATTCCACCTCCCTGTTGGCGGGAGACTCCAGTGCAGAGGCGATCGAGTACCGCACCAGGGATTCCGGCTCGGGTCAGCACTCGGTCTCCAGTTCCACCTTGAGATGACTGAGGGTCTTATCCGGGACTGGACCAGCAGCGAGAGAAAATTTCTGAAAGAAAAGATAGGACGCGATACGGAACGGTACCTTGAGAGAAGCAACGGGTTGTGCCGGCGGGTGGCAAGGGAATTTCTGTATGGAAATTTCCCTAATACATACCAATGCGATCAGAAAAAATAGTTTTATAGATTTTTTTTGATGATGTATTCAATAATTTCCCGAATTTTTGTAACCGTAAAAAATTCCCGGGTTTTTTTGTGGATTTTAAAAAAACTCCGGAGCAAAATCATGGTAGTGTCCCCAATTGCCGTTTGGGGCACCATGGCAACCTGAGTGACTGCAGCTGCTCCACCACATAAGCAATTGACACAAAAGAAAAAAAGGATTATACGACCCTGGATGTAGTCGATGCTTCAATGCCATTGTCAGTGATGATGAATGGCAGCAGTCGCCGCGGTGACGCCGCGTCCTTCATCTTATGCACCGCAAGTGTTCGCTCGATCTCAGACTGATGAATATCTGTCTTGAACTCAATAACAATATCCACCGCACGCATAATCCTGGTCATTTCTATGGGCGCGTGAATCCCCGTGTAGACAACAAACATGATATTTGCACCACGTTTCTTCATTTCTCCGCGGGTAAGCCGTAAAAACTTGAGGGCTTCCTCAATCCCGTACTTTATGATGATAGTCGAGAGTGAGTCAACAACAATACGCCCTCCCGCCATCTGCGGGATATACATCTCAGGGTGAAGATCCGTGGCGTCGAGCATTCCAAGCTCGACATCCCCATCGTTCATCAGATAGGTGCCCTCTTCCCCTTCCACCTTCCAGAACTGTAACGCTGCAAGATCTACACCGGCAAGCGGTGTCCCGTAGACCATGATAATGGTCCCTTCGGGAAATCCACCATCCAGTAAAAGGTTAAGACCTACAATACCGGTAGTACGTTTTTTCTGTTTTACACTATCCGGAATGTCCTGGATGTGACTTTTTGTATCTGCCAAAATGCTTCTGGCATATGTTTTTTTTGCCGCTTTAAAAGGTTTGTGTGAACCCTTGGGGGTTAACTGGAGAATATTCAGGTTATTTTTTTGTAATAAGAAGGCATGTAAATATTTTACACAGGATCCTGCCTCACCTGTGTTATAGAAAGAGCTGGAGACAGGAGTTCTTAATTCCGATTATTCTCGAAGCAATCGTGTTTTTTTAAGAGTAAGCTATTTCTGTAGCTTCTTCCGTAATATCCATCCTGATATCTATGGCAGAAGAAATTCAGAAAATGCAGGATACTCAGAAAGAAAAAACCTTTCAAAACCGGGAACAGGTCCTGCAGACGGCAGAAAAACCTCAGGAATCAAAAGATGTGGAATTGGATGATGAAGAGACAGAGAAGGACCGGACATCCAGACACTCCCATTCGGGTGGCCGGGGTAAACCACCGCGCCGGGTGATTGAGGAATCGGTAAACGATCCGTACTGTGAATAGACGGGTATCCCAGATAGCCTACAGACAAATAATACAGGAAAACTTTTAATAAGGGATTATTTACAGTATCTCAAGCAAACCCGCCAGATCCGCCGCCTTCATGATCTTTACTCCGATATTCTGCATGTCCCGGATATTGGCCCGGTGCACCTCATCTGAGGCTGCCCCGGTCGCATCATCGATCAGTATCACCGGGTAATTGTACGCAATACCATCGAAAACGGTGGTCCGGATGCAGTTCGGGGTCTGGATGCCGCAGACCACAAGGTTCGTTACACCAAGTGTCCGGAGCATCAGGTCGAGTTCCGTGCCGATGAACGCACTCATCCGTGTCTTGGTGAGGACATACTCCCCCTCACAGGGTGCCAGTTCATCTATAACCTGCTGCCCCTCGGGTACCGGCAACGGCAAAGGGCTGCTTATTGAAAAGCTCCTGCCGTATGATCTCCACGTCCGAACCATCCGGCCGGTGTACCCGCAGGACGTGGAAGACCGGTAGGGATCGTTTCCTGAACTCAGTCAGCACAGCCTGGATCTTCGGTATTACCGTACCGGCTCCGGCAACTCTCAGCGGTTTGCCTTCCAGTACGAAATCGTTCTGCATATCGATGATGAGCAGTGCAGGTCGTCCCATACTTTATCCCGTTAGACTATTGATATCCAGGGATATAATAACTCTGCAGCAGATTTGGAGAGCCTATGGACCCGATCCTGTATTTCGCCAGCCTCATCATCACGGGGATTACGGCCGGAACCGCTTCCGGCCTCTTCGGGGTCGGTGGCGGGTTCCTGATGACACCGGTCCAGTACTGGCTCTATACGGCTGGTGGGATTGACGGCACGCTTGCCACCCGGCTCGCGTTCGGGACCTCACTTGCCGTAATGATCCCGACGATGATCAGCGCGGCGTTCGCCCACCACCGCCGCGGGGCAGTGAACTGGCAGGCAGCAATTCCTGATGGGTTGTGCCGCAGTCTTCGGGGGTCTTACCGGAGGGACGATCGCCGCCCACCTGCCGGGCTATGTGCTCCGGACGTTCTTTGCCCTCCTTATCATCGCGACAGCAGTCCGTATGGTCTGGCATATCCAGGCTTGTTCGACCTGCGAACCCCGTGGATCGACCGGTATCTACCTCCTCATCGGTTTTCTGATCGGCATCATCTCCGGTCTTGCCGGGATTGGCGGGGGCGTCCTGCTCGTGCCAGTCCTTGTGATACTTCTTGGTTATCCCATGCACACCGCGGTCGGCACCTCCTCGGCCTGTCTGATCTTCTCGTCAATCGGCGCTGTGACTGCGTATGTTATCAACGGGTGGGGAATGGCGGGCCTGCCTCCCTACTCGATGGGTTATGTCAATCTCATGACGTTTGCTATCCTCGCTGCAACTACCATCCCGCTCTGCACGGTTCGGCGTGCGGTGCGCTCATGCGCTGCTCCGGGCGGAATTTACAGATACTGCATTTGCCGGGATTCTGATCGTCATTGGCGGGATGATGCTCGTTAGTGGGTAAAAAAGAGTTACTGGTATTCCGGTGGCTGCACCTGTTTGGGGAGACCGCCTTTGAAGTGCTGCTGGATATTTTTGTAATATTCTCTGAGCCTCTCGTTCATCATCGGGTGCACCTTTTTCTGGGCTTCCTCAAAGTGGCGCTGGGTTACCGTAGTCGCATCTTCACGCAGTGCCAGCATGCCCGCTTCCCGGCAAATTGATTCAAGATCCGACCCGACAAAACCCTCGGTTATTTCGGAGAGTGTTGTTGCAAGCCGGTCGCGGGCTGGATCTGCAAAGACCAGATTTTTTTCATTCAGAAGTTCAATAAAGCGTTTCCGGCGTATACCCACAGATACTCCAGTACTCCCTTCAGCTGCTGGTATGATAACTGTCTTTATATATTCGAGATCAAGAGCCCGGTCTTTTCCAAGTTTCTCTACAAGTTCCGCGACTGCCTCCTCACTGTAACCTTCTGTCAGATTCATGATCTCTTCAAGTGCTGAACCTTCAAGTGGCATATACCTTGTGTGAATTTGGATAATTTTTTTCCGACCCTCGAATGTGGGCTCCCCGATATAAACAAGCCGGTCAAACCTTCCTGCCCGCAGGAGTGCCGGATCAACAATGTCAGGACGGTTTGTCGCCCCCATAACAACAACGTCCTTAAGTTCCTCAAGACCGTCCATCTCGGTCAGGATCTGGTTGAGGACGTTGTCGATCACATGTGAGTCACTGGAAGTACCTCGTGAAGGTGCCAGCGCGTCAATTTCGTCAAAGAAAATAATTGATGGGGCGACCTGGCGTGCCTTCTTGAACACTTCACGTACCGCACGTTCGCTCTCCCCAACCCACTTGGAGAGAAGCTGCGGTCCCCGGACCGGGATAAAGTTTGCCCCGCTCTCGCTTGCGACCGCTTTTGCGATCAGCGTCTTCCCTGTCCCTGGCGGACCATAGAGAAGAACTCCACGCGGAGGTTCAATACCAAGATCTTCGAATTTCTGCCGGTGGGTCAACGGGTACTCAACTGCTTCACGGACTTCGATCTTTGCATCTTCGAGCCCCCCAACATTTTCCCATTTCACATGCGAAACTTCGAGCATCACTTCACGCATCGCACTGGGACCAACATCACGCTGGGCGCTGCGGAAGTCACTGGCGAGAACCCGTAACGAATCCAGCACTTCTGCCGGGACCTCCTCTGCATCAAGATCCAGATCCGGTAAATAACGGCGCAATGCCCGAATTGCTGCCTCACGGGCAAGTGCTGCGAGATCAGCGCCAACAAACCCGTGTGTCTGCTGGGCAAGGGTTTCAATCCTCACATCCTCAGCAAGCGGCATGCCACGGGTATGAATCTTGAGGATTTCGATCCGGTCCAACTCGCTCGGGACGCCAATTTCAATCTCCCGGTCAAACCTTCCCGGCCTCCTGAGGGCGGCATCAATTGCATCAACCCGGTTCGTCGCTCCAATCACAACGACCTGCCCGCGCTCTTCCAGACCATCCATCATGGTCAGGAGCTGGGCGACAACCCGTCGCTCCACTTCTCCCGTAACTTCCTCTCGGCGGGGTGCAATAGAGTCCAGTTCATCAATAAAGATGATTGAGGGGGAGTTCTCCCGTGCTTCCTCAAAAACTTCGCGGAGCCGTTGTTCACTCTCACCATAATATTTCGATATGACTTCGGGACCGGCAATTGAGATGAAATGTGCACCGCTCTCGCTTGCAACTGCTTTTGCGATCAGCGTTTTACCCTGTCCCTGGAGGACCATAAAGTAAGAACTCCCTTGGGGGGTTCTATTCCCAGTTTCTGGAAAAGTTCCGGGTGGCGCAGCGGAAGTTCAATAGTCTCACGGAGTCGCTGGAGTTCGTCTTTGAGTCCCCCAATATCCTCGTATGAGAACCGTTTGATACCTTCAAAACCTGCTGCAGGTTTGTCGGAGAACTCAATGGACGTATTCTTGGTGATGATGACTGCTTCTTCAGGTTCGATCTCCACAACTTTGAATGCCACGATCTGGGGTTGGATAAATGGCAGGCCCAGCATAATAGGCACTGAATCGTTCTTCGCAATCGGGAAATCGATCAACCCGTTCACCACATGGGGATTGTTTGCGATCGGTATTTTTTTCGGGAGGTCCTCTGGGGGTGCAAGGACAACCCGTTTTGCTTCCACTTCATCAGCAATTTTTACGACCTTGACCGTATCACCAATGCTGACACCGGCATTAGCCGGGTGAAATTATCAATTCGTATCTTGCGCTGGTTCCAATCCTCAACAAGCGCCCGCCAGACCTTGGCAACAGTCCGGCGTTTCCCTTCAATTGCTACAAGATCACCAGGTGAGATCTTGAGGAGTAACATCGTCTCGGGATCAAGCCGGGCTTTTCCGCCACCCTGATCACCGGGATACGCGGAATCCACCCTCAATTGAACTTCAGGCATTACCTTAAAGGTCATATACGCAGGGATTTATAAGTACTGTAAATGCGAGTCCTTGTTTTTGATCCGTTCCACGGCGCCGCGGGCGATATGATCATCGGTGCACTGCTGGATTGTGGAGCAGATAAAAATTGTGTCATGCAGGGCGATGCAATCCGTAATCGCAGAACCGGGCATAACTGAAGTGACACGGGCCGGTATCCGGGCAGTGAAAGTAGATACCCATGCTCCCCCTACCCATCGCACACTTTCTGAAGTGATGGAACGTCTCGACAAGCGTAGAGCAGATATCCCTGCAGAAGCACTCGCAATGGCAAAACGGGTCTTTGAACGGATCAACGATGCTGAGGAGCGGGTTCATGGAGCCCACGTTCACTTCCATGAAGTGGGAGCTGATGATGCGATCGCTGATGTAATCGGTGCCTGCACTGCCCTTCACTCCACTCGGGGTTGATGGTGTTACCGTGATGCCCATCGCACTCGGTCGGGGAACTGCAACAGGTTCTCACGGCACATTCCCGATACCGGCGCCAGCGACCGCTGAAATTCTCAATCGTTCGGGACTTTTAACAACGCTAGGGAAATGAAGAGGGAGAACTCTGCACACCAACCGGTGCTGCACTCCTTGCAGAGTTCTCAACGATTGCCCCAACAGATCTCGGAACTATACACCATACAGGCAGTTGGATATGGTGCCGGTACACGGGATCCTGCGGGCATACCCAACGTGATCCGGGCACTGGTTGTCGAAACAACGGGTAGATAGCGGGACAATTCCGCAGGACACCGTTGATATTCTCGAGACAAATATTGACGATGTCAGCGGCGAGGTGATCGCCCATGCAATCACCCGTTTTATTGAGAAACGGTGCACGGGACGCAAGTGCAATACCGATTATTATGAAAAAGGGGAGACCCGGCTTCCTTATCCGGGTGATCTGCACCAGCGACAAGAGTGTGGAACTCGCGGAACTGATGGCACGGGAACTGGGAACGCTTGGCGTTCGCTGTCTTCCTGCGGTTCACCGGTTCATTGCCGAGCGGACCATTCGAACACATAGATGTTGAAATTGCAGGAAAACACCGCACCATGGCAGTCAAGTATCGGGTGGATGCACGGTGAGATCTATTCACTCAAGGCAGAATTTGATCCTGCCCGGGACTGGGCAACGGAACTCGGTATCCCGGTGCGCGAAGTCTTAGCGTGCTATTGAACATGCCGGCTGGAAATCTGTTAAGAAAAATCGTTCCGGATCAGGTGACCGATGAAAACTGACCGCCGGAGCAGTGGGAATTCCGCCCTGGACCGGCTGCTTGGTGGCGGTCTTGAAGTGCGGACAATTACCCAGTTCTATGGAGAACCTGCGAGTGGTAAGAGTACGTTATGCATGATTGCTGCGGTTACCTGCCTTCGGGCCGGACAAACGGTTGTATTCATCGATTCTGAGGGTTTTTCCATTGAGCGGTTCCGGCAGATTGCGGGTGCGGACACGGAAAAAATTGCCGACCGCCTCTTCCTGTTCGAACCCATCGACTTCGAGCACCAGGGTGCCATGATTGCAGAAGCCGAGAAGGTTCTCAAGACCCACAAACCCGGGTTTGCTGGTCATGGATTCCGCCACTGCATTGTACCGCACCGATCTTGAGAAGGGAGGGATTCTATTCAGATGCTCACCCGGCAGATGATCCAGTTACTGGGATATTCCAAACGATATGATATACCGGTGATTATCACCAACCAGGTCTACATGGATACCCTGAAAAACACCTACCTCGGTCTCGGGGGAACTGCACTGGAGCACCTTTCAAAAGTGATTATCCGGCTTGAAAAGACAGAACGCACCGGATTTCGCAGGGCACGGCTCGTCAAACACCGTTCACAACCAGAAGGGGCATCCTTCGAATTTGAGATCGTTGAAGATGGCATAAGTGTAAAAGAGTAATCATGAAAGTTTTCCTGTTTTTTATTCTCCATATTGTTATATTTTATTTTCATTCGGATTGGAGTAATATCTGAATTTATATATCATGAAAGAGCCCTAGAATTCTAACAATGGTTCTGAGAAAAGAGATCGCTCTTCAGATTAAAAATTTATTAAAGGAACATCCGCAGGGCCTGAGTATCACCGATATTGTTAAAAAAGTGAATATCAACCGGAACACCGCAGGGAGATACCTTGAGAACCTCCTCGTGTCGGGACAGGTTGAGATGCGCCGCTTCGGGATGGCCAAAATCTATACGCTCTCGCAGAGAGTCCCGCTTTCCGCTTTACTTTCCATATCATCAGAACTGGTCCTGCAGCTGGACAATAGTCTGCGGATAATTTATGCAAACGAACCGTTTCTCTTGCTGGTTGGAACCGATAGTAAAAGCCTGTGAGGAAAAAATATTGAATTTACATCCCGTTGCTCTTGTCTTTGAAGATTTTTTCACCGAATTTATCGAAAATCTCACGGAAGGGGCTCAGCGGCAAAGAATGGGCTGGGGAGATTTTACTCAGCCACAAAAGATATTACCTTGTTTTGCCGGATCGCACCAACCGTTTTTGATGATGGGCGAAAGGGAGTTTCCGTCATTCTTGAGGATATTACCGGGAAAAAACGAACCGAGCTGACGCTGCAGGAGAGTGAGGAACGGTACCGCAAACTCGTTGAGATATCTCCGGATGCTGTTATTCCTTCACCAGGAGGGAAAAATTTTCTATGATTAACCCTGCAGCGTTCAAACTCCTTGGTGCTTCGCATCCTGACGAGATAATCGGTAAAAATATCCTTGATTTTATCCATCCGGATTTTCACGATTCAGTAAGGAAAAATATTGAAAAAGACCTGAAAGAAGAGATCTCACCTTCGTTAGAATTACAAATGATTCGCTTCGATGGAACATCGATCATTGTCGAAGGCAGAGGAGTTAGAACATCCATCGGTGGTAAACCTGCTGATTCAGGTTGCTATAAGAGATATAACAGAACGCAAACGTGGCGAAGAGGCATTGCGCGAGAGTGAGGGGAAACTCAATGCCATGCTGCAGTCAATTCCTGACATCATGAGCATGATGGACGAGGAACTGACCATCATGTGGGCCAATGAACCTGCCAAACGATATTTTGGAAAAGACATCATCGGAAAGAAGTGTTATGAGGTGTACCATCTGATACAGGGTCCCTGTGAACCATATCCATGTCTCACGCTCAAGGCATTCCTTGATGGAAAGACACATCAGCACGAGACAACGGTAATTGATAGTCAGGGTGAGAACCGGTTCTTCGAATGCACTGCGACTGTTGCTTTACGGGATAATTCAGGCAAACCTGTTGCAGTTCTGGAGATTTCCCGGGATATCACTGAAAAGAAAAAGGCAGAAGATGCATTGCGCGAGAGTGAAGAGAAATATCGAACCCTCATTAATCGGGCAAACGATGGTATCGTTGTTGTTCAGGATGGCATTATAAAAATGTGTAATCCTCGTCTTGCGGAATTCTGGGGAGGGTCAATCGAAGAGATGCTAGGAAGGAATTTTACAGATTTCATTCATCCTGATGCTCTTCCTGAGGTTGTCAACCGTTACAATCGGAGGATGGCCGGTGAAAGTCCTCCCATCACTATACGAGACTGTATTTATGCGCAAAGATGGAGCAAATCCTATGTCGAGTTGAATGCGGGAATTATTTCCTATGAAGGGAAAAATGCGGATCTTGTTATCGTTCGTGACATAAACGAACGGAAAAAGGCAAAGCAGCATTGCGCGAAAGTGAAGAAACATATCGAGCGCTCGTTTCTGGAACAGGAGATTTGATGCAATTCGCGATTCATAAGAAGGGAAAATAACATTTTTAAACAGATAGGGCTGCGAAGATTCTTGGTGCTGCTAAACCTGAGGATCTGATTGGAAGATCAATTTTTGACTTTATTCATCCAGAGTCACGCAAGGATTTGGAAGATCGCTGCAGGAATTGAGTACTACTGAGGGCATGTCTGCTCCCTTAATTACAGAGAAATTTATCCGAACAGATGGATCCACAGTAACCGTAGAAGTTATGGCTATAAGCTTTGATGATAACGGCATACCTGCATTTCAGGGTAGCATTCCGGGAAATTTCTACCACCATAATGGCTATCACGTGTTTGAAGAATTAAAAGAGGGAATATTCAGTAGGAGATTTTTCCGGAAAAAACCGTTGTCGCCGGGCCTTCCATTTTTGCACCATCCTTGAGATAGATCGTAAGGGGACCTCCCCGGGTTTCCACATTTACGGTTTCACCGGTATATCCCAGTTTGTGCACAACTGCAGCTGATGCGGTTGCTCCGGTCCCACAGGAAAGCGTCTCTTCCTCCACACCGCGCTCGAACGTACGGATCCTGATACTGTCGGGCCCGGTTCTTTCAACGAAATTCACGTTCGCTCCTTTTTCGAATGTTGCGTGGTGACGGATTGCAGGAGCCACTGCTTCAACATCGATAGCATCGATGGCGTCAACGATAATAACTGCATGAGGGACACCGGTATTTACCGCATAGACGTCGAACTCCCCGATTCTCTCCTTGTATTCCCCTTCACCTGTTGCCGGAATATCCTTTCGGTCAAATTTCGGTGTCGTCATGGTAATTGTTGCGGAAAACTCGTCCTCCTTATACCCCATGGCAACACCGATCTCCCCGGCGGGAGTTTCGACTGTGCAAAATTCCTTTACATAACCGGCATCAAAAGCATATTTTGCAAGGCAGCGGATGCCGTTACCGCACATCTCCGCTTCGCTCTCATCCGGCTGGAGAATACGCATTCTGAGCGTGCTTTTTTCCGATTTGGAGAGATAAATGACCCCATCCGCCCCAATCCCGAACCGACGATCGCAATAAATTGCAGCAAACTGCCCTTTCATATCATCCGGTATGATGATTTTCTCGTGCTCGTCGATCAATACAAAATCATTTCCGTTTCCGTGTAGTTTGGTAAATGGTATTTCCATGCGTATATCCCTCAGTTGCTGCCCCCACTATCTGAAGCATCTTTCATATACTCATTCCTCATGTCTTGTATTAATTTCAAAGGTTTTATGGAATTCTTCGATACCCCATCCAAGATACTCTCTGATGATGATATAGGCCATTTGCGGCGGAATAGCACCTGCCTCCGTTACGATAAGATCGATATACTCCGCGGGAGTCACATCAAATGCGGGATTGCGCACCGTAACATACGGAAGGGTACTGGCGATCTCATCTGCCAGCACCTCGTTTCCGGCACGCTCCTCAATCTGGATCAATTCACCGAAAATTGTCCGCGGCGCAAACTTGTAGGTCTCTGCGGCAACAAGAACGTTCACTCGCGCTTCATGTGCGGTATGGGCAACCTGCGATGTGCCAATTTTATTCACAACTGCACCATTAACGGTGACTGCATCGGCTCCTACGATAACAAGATCGACTTCGTGGATGAACGAACGCACAGCCGAGTCAACAATGAAATTGGTTTTAATACCGGCATCATTGAGTGTCCTGATCGTAACTAGTCCCTGGTTTCGCGGGCGCACTTCTGTTGCAAAGACTTCAATCTCTTTGCCGCTCCGGTGCGCTTCAATAATGCAACCGAGCGCGGCTTCAGAATTACAATGCGTGAGGATCGTATCCCCATCGCGTATATGGCGTGCACCGAACTGTGCGATCTTTTCCACAGCGTGCTGGGACGAGTGTATGAACTGCTCCGCACGAAGGATCACACCATTTTGCGCTTCCTCAAGTGTGAGTGCCTGATCAAGGCCCGACATAACAATGTGTACAGCATTTGGCAGGGAGACCGCAGTCGGGCGCGTGGCGACAAGGGTCTGTGCAGCACTACCCATTTCCCGCCGGAAAGACGCTAAGATCACCAGCCCGGACTTCTGTCGCATGACGCCGAAGTGCTTCAGCAGCCTCACGCGCAATTCTCCCGGCACCCCGGATCTCCATGCTCTTTATCTTCTCTGCGGTTTCAGTTACGAACATCAGACTTCATTGATTCAATGTTCAGAAAAGTACATAGAGTTTATCACCGGGTATCACCATGTCGTTAGCGGTTGTCTTTGACAGTGCGGGAACGCTCCTGAACACCTACCGGGTTGCAAAGGATATCTGCAACAAAAAACTCCTGCCCGGTATCGAGACCACAACACTTACGTTCAGTTCCCCAGATCGTGTACTCGTCGTTTTGCCTGTGCACTCAAAGGATATCATAAAAACACCGGGTGAAATGCTGCTTTCTGCATACCTCGTAGATCATAACATCGGATTCGGGGTCAGTTGTACCAGAAAAATTGTTACTGCAGAAGAAATCGGGGATGTGCTCTATACCGACGACAGGGTCCGGGTGAGTGACCTTCAGGAATGCATACGGAATGTCTGGACAGTCTGTAAAGCAGAATCGATTGTTACGTTGAACAGCGGTGCGATTGTCAACATGGCAGACAAGTGCGTTGAATTTGCCATAACTGCCGGTGGCTGGCCGTTTGACGGTGCAAAAGAGGCGATCACCTCCCTCCACCGAATGGGGGTGCCGACCTTCATCGCCTCCGGTGACCGGGTAACAAAACTGGAAAAAATGGCAGACCATCTTGGTATTCCCCGCGACAGGGTGTATGGTGTCGCAACACCTACAGTAAAAGCACAGATAGTCAACGACCTGCGGCAGGAATACGACAAGGTGCTGATGGTGGGTGATGGGATCAATGACCTCTGTGCCCTGCAGAATGCCGATATTGCAATACTTACTATCCAGCAGGCCGGTGACCGGCCGGAAGAACTCTACAAGGAAGCTGATTATGTGGTAAAAAACGTAAGTGAAGTTGTTACCATCGTGCAGATGTTGCTCGCATCAACAGGATGTTTCGCAGGACGTTTCGATCGTGACGACTGTGATGCATCATATAAAAGGTAATATGTCACTAGTATCACATTAGGTATAAGGGTATTATGAAGGCTCCACTGATCACGGTAGAAAACCTCTGCATGAATTTTGATAGCACTGAGGTACTCAAGAACATTTCTTTTGAGATTGCCGAAGGGGAGATCCTGGGAATTATTGGCAGGAGTGGCGCAGGTAAGACGGTGCTCATGCACCTCATCCGGGGTGTGGAACAACCCCCGACAAGCGGGAAGATAATATACCATATAGCTGCCTGTAACGGATGCGATTACATGGATGTCGGAAGTTCCGCAGGGAAACCCTGCCCTCATTGCGGGGGTACGCTCTCTGCACTCGACGTAGATCTCTGGAGCGAGGGAGATGATACGCTGAAACGCCGGCTGATGCGACGTACCGCAATCATGTTCCAGCGCACCTTTGCATTGTACGGTGATGACCGGGTCATCGAAAATGTGCTCCATGCTCTCGATGATATTGATTACCCTCAGGAGAAGGCCATCAACCGTGCCGCTGACCTTATCGACCAGGTAAGACTTTCGCACAGGATGATGCATATCGCGCGTGACCTTTCAGGAGGGGAGAAACAGCGAGTTGTCCTCGCACGTCAGTCTGCAAAGGAGCCTTTCATGCTCTTTGCTGATGAACCGACCGGCACCCTCGATCCTGGCACTGCGCGAATAGTTCATTCAATGCTTATAGACGCGGCCAAGACAAACAATATGGGAATGGTTGTCACCTCCCACTTTTCCCAGGTAATTGAAGACGTGGCACATCGTGCAATCCTCCTGGTGGACGGCGGGATTGCAAAAATAGGAACCCCCAGGGAAGTCATAGCGGAATTCATGAAAGGGTATGATGACACTGAAAAATTTGAAGAGTCCGAGTTGGGGGAAAAGGTAGTTGTTGCACGCGACCTGTTCAAACGCTACATTTCTGTTGATCGCGGTGTCGTGAGAGCAGTAAACGGGGTCACCTTTGAGGTTTATACCAAAGAGATCTTCGGGATCATCGGAAAGAGCGGCGCGGGAAAGACTACCCTCTCGGGGATTATTGCTGGTCTTGTCGAACCAACCAGCGGGGAGATGAATATCCGGATTGGCGAAGAATGGATAGACATGACCAAACCCGGGATTGAGCAACGCGGGAGGGCAACGGGATATATCGGACTCCTGCACCAGGAATATGACCTTTTTCCCCATCGCACGGTCCTTGACAACCTTACCGATGCAATCGGGCTGGAATTCCCAAAAGAACTCGCGATGCGAAAGGCACTCGTAACGCTCAAGATGGCGGGGTTCTCTGATGAAAAGAGCAAGGAGATCCTTGAACGGATGCCGGCGCAACTCTCCGAGGGGGAACGGCACCGTGTGGCACTTGCCCAGGTCCTCATCCGTGAGCCCCGGATTGTGATACTTGATGAACCAACCGGCACAATGGATCCCATCACAAAGATCGATGTGAAGCATTCAATCATGCACTCCCGCGAAGAGATGGAAGAGACCTTTATCGTCGTTTCGCATGATATGGAGTTTGTTCGGGATGTCTGTGACCGGCTCGCACTCATGCGTGGAGGTAAGATCGTGCAGATTGGTCAAGACGGCAGACGTGCTCGCAATCCTTACTGAAGAAGAGCGCAAGCTTATGAGTCAACCTGCCGCATGAGGAGAGTAATGATTACCATCCACCTCGATGGAGAGAGGATGGAGGTCGGTGAGCGGATCGCTCTTGGTTCTATCATTCCCCACCATCCTCACGGATGTAGTGTAGCAATTATTCGCCCGTCAACGCAGGAACAGGCAGAAGACGGGTACTCTTGCAATCAGCACCACCGCAGGGGAAGTCGCGATTGAAATTGTTGGGGGGAACGATGATTTCCTCAAATCTCCTGAAATTGTGCAAAAACTTACCCTTCACTGGGGTGATCGTTACGCGACGGCGTTCGGGCCTTTTCCCTCTCCGGTTCACCCGCTGCGTAAACCCCACCTCTACGAACGAGGTGATGTGATTCTCGGCTGTGGGGGTTATGAACCGGCGCGATCCTACCTGATTTTCTCCAAGGCCCGCCATTCTGCAGATCATGGGGCTGATGAAAGCGGCGGGGTCTTTGCAAAAGTTGTAAGCGGCAGGGGGGTACTCGACCGCTGGACAACGGGGGATCGTATCACGAAAATCGAGCCGGTCATCAGCTGGGCGGACACAAGCCGTTCCTTCACCACAACTGACATGAGCCTTGTTATTGAAGATGGGATGCAGATCGTGACCCGGGTAAACGTGATCGCTCAGGGGTATACCCCTGATCGAATCACGACAGAAGCCTGCCGGTAGTGTTGAACACCTGCTTCTCGCACTCCGGTCAGGAAAATTTTCTGTCAGCCGGGTTACAAGCACCCATATCCTTGATTCCCGGCTCGCAGGCACTGAAGATATCGAACCAGAATTCCGGCGCCCGCGCAGGGAGGGGACGGTTACCGTGCGAACCACAGGGCAACTTGCAGGAGGTATCTATATTTACCGGGATGATGTCCCCAGCAGTCCCGTTCACGATGTAGTCGGTCAGGTGGTTCATGGCATTGAACTGGTAAAACTTGCAAAAGAGCACGATATCCTCGCTATCAGTGTTCTGCCACAACGGATTGACCTTCTCGGACTCCCCCTCACGAAGGCACAGGAGATCGCCGCCGCAGAGAAAATTTCACTGAACGTTGATAAAGAAGAGGGTGAGAGGATTGTTGTTTCGCAGGATCCGGGTAATACCCTGGATGTCCTCAAAGAGCGGATGGTTACGGTAACGACGGCCCCGCTGGAAAAAGTGATAGATATTGAGCTGGATGACGAAAAAGCACCAGTCAGCTGCGATATATTCCGCCGGATTACCGGACTTAAACAACACGATGCCGGGATGATACCGGTCTTTTTTAAATTCGATGACGTAGTTTTCTTCAGATCTACCATCCCGGCAGGGACAAAGATCAATCCTGAGAATACACCCAAAGGACGAGGTTCCTGCAGCTGCACTTGCCATCACCAATGATTCCCGCAAGGCTTCCGGATTCGTGGGGGTGCGTCTGTCGGCAAATAAAGAGTTCGGCCCCACATCCGAACCATTTGAAGGGACCAATATTATCGGGCGTGTTATCGATACGGAAAAACTGAAAAAAGTGCGGGAGAAGGAGAACGTGTATATCCGTGAGGTAAAGCAGTGACCGAATATACGCCGACACATGTAGGTACCGTAACGAAATACGTGGTGGTGGAGTCGTTTGATATTACACCGGCTGATCTTGCACTCCGGGGCTACGAGATCTCGAAAGGGGTGATGATCAAGGAGACCTGTTTTGGTCTTGTCATCAACGGCAAAGAGGAGGAGGTCGATCGCATTGTTGCCGAACTGCGGAAGATTGATCCCGATCATATCTTTGTAAAAGACCGGGGCTTTCCTCCCGGCGATGCCCGCCGCTGCCGGGCAAATCTCGGCGGTGCACGGCCCGGATACAATGGTATGGAGTACGAGATGACGATCATCCCCTATGTCTCGCACGGGCTTGAAGAACTCAAAAAATGCGATGAGAAGACCATTCCTCCCCCGGAAAATCCGCTGGAGCACCCGTTACTCGATATCTATAAACTCAAGAAACTGATCGATGCACAGGAGTCCTGAAATGGCAAAAGTATTCATCTACCCTGCAACGAGCCTGATCCTCTCTGACATGGTGGCACGCTTCGGGCACACGCCCCTTTCGTCTGCCACCGCCATCCGCGAACGCATCCAGACCGCAGGACTCGAATCCCCGCCGCTCCAGATCACTCCCGAAGAGCCCAAGAAAGGACTGAAGTGGGCGGCAGTCGAAGTGCCCGCCGGTGTTCGGGGCCGCATGTCACTCTACGGGCCGATGATCGAGGAGTGCGAGGCGGCGATCATCATCAACGATGCCGATCTCGCGTTCGGGTGCATGGGATGTGCCCGCACCAATGAGCTGATTAAGTTCCTCATTCACCAGAAAGAGATCCCACGGCTCGAACTGAACTACCCGAAGAATGAGGAGGAAGGCGTGAAGTTCGTGGCTGCCATCAAACGGTTCCTCACGGAACTGGGAGCAGCGAAATGACACACCCGGTACGCATTGCGCAACTCTCCTGTGGGCCGGAATATTCCGGTATCCAGCACGAGATCGATGCCGCGGCACGAGAAGTCGGCGGCGAGATTTTTTACCCGGATGTTGCCCTCAAAGACATACGCCGGGATTTTGATAAGTTCGGGCTGGATGTGAAGAGCCCGGACTTAAAACTCGCCATTGCCCGGGCCATGGCACTCGTGGAGGGGCGGGTGGAAGCAGACGCGGTCTTCATCGCCACCTGTTTCCGCTGCGCAGAGGCGGCAATTGTTCGTAACGAACTCCGGCGTTACATCAATGAACATTCAAAACTGCCGGTAGTCAGTTACTCATTTACTGAACGCACGACTTCAGGAACGCTCCTTACCCGTATGGAGGCGCTTACAACCATTGCCCGGCGTCGCGCACTGCTCGCCCGTGAAACCCAGCAGGGTATAACACTGGGGCTTGACTCGGGTTCCGCAACTACAAAAGCTGTTGTGATGAAGGACAACAAGATTATCGGCACGGGCTGGCAGCCTACCACTGAAGTTTTAAAAAGCGCTCAGGAAGTGATTGCCCATGCTCTTTCAGAAGCGGGAATCACCCGTGATGAGGTACAGGCAGTCGGAACTACAGGTTACGGCCGTTTCCTTGTGGGAAAAGAGATCCATGCTGACCTGATACAGGAAGAACTGACGGTAAACTCGAAGGGGGCTGTATATCTTGCCAACCGGCAGCATGGGCCCGCAACCGTTATTGATATAGGTGGGATGGACAACAAGGCGATCTCGGTGATGGATGGCATCCCGGGTGTCTTCACGATGGGAGGCATCTGTGCAGGGGCAAGTGGCAGGTTCCTTGAGATGACGGCAAAACGGCTCGGCGTCGATATCACCGAGCTCGGCCCGCTTTCCATGAAAGGATTTGGCGGACGTGTGCCGATGAACAGTTACTGTATCGTTTTCGGGACGCAGAGCCTGGTCAATGCACTCGCAGCAGGCAGTACCCGCGAGGATGTGGCTGCTGCTGCATGTCACAGTGTTGCCGAACAGGTATTTGAACAGCAGCTGCAGGAAGTTGATATCAAGGAGCCGGTGATCATGGTCGGGGGCACATCACTCATTGAGGGGCTTGTGTTTGCGATGGGTGAACTGCTCCAGACAAAGATTGTCGTACCGCCCTATTCACAGTATATTGGTGCAGTAGGATCGGCACTGCTTGTATCAGGATTTATAAAGGACGATTAGATGCCTGCCATTGAGTACTTTGAAGTGGAATGCCCCGAACCGTTGGGTGCTGAGTACTACAGGCAGATCACAAACGACGTCCTGCTGGACCACAATCTCCTGAGAGTTATCCATAAGCTCCATATCTATATCGATCCGAAAGTGCCGGTCTTTGTTGCAGTGGGGATATTGAAAAAGATCACAACAAGCGTCCGTGTAGGGGATTTTGCCAACGTAAATCCTCTTGAAGGTAAGATCACCCTCGTAATTTCAGATGAAACGTACCTTGCACCCATGCTCAAGATTTTCTGGCAGAAATTCGGCAAAGACCATGTGGAACAGCCAGACAGGTTCACCGTGATCCTGTATGATGTCAAGGTAGAACTCAAAGAGATCGAAGAGATTATTGTTGCCGATCCGAGCGAGTCGCTCTACAAGGATCTCATCTATGCGTTCCGGTGTATTGCACCGGAAGGATTCCGCTTGCGAAGCGAAAAATTCAGCAAAGAAAAATTCTCATTTGTGGCAAGTGAAAACACCCTTATTGAGAATATCGATGAGATCATCAGGGAGAAATTTACACTTATGGGTGAGGTGCCATGACTCTTGTCCCGATCACTTACAAGGGAGGTATCTACCAGCATGACATTGTCATCGATCTCATTGAGGATCTTGGCGGGTATATTATCCAAAAACATGTAATCGCTGCGGAAGTCGTGCTCCAGTGCTTTGTTCCCCGTGACGATATCGAACTTATCCGCCAGATATCAAAACCGCTTTTCGGGGAAGTGACCGATACTCCTCTCGTCGGCACAGAGATTGCGATTGTCAGTATGAGCCTTGAGATCCACCACCTGCCCCACCCCTCCTGCGATATCGCGGAATATGTGCGACGGATCGGGGCAAAGAGCAATATGGTCAGTCTCGCACGTGGCCCGGGAAAAAGGATTGCCGGCTTAAATGATGAGGAACGGGATGTCATCAACGAACACGATATTGCAGTATATCTGATGGGTAATTTTGAAACCTGTATTGAATATAAAATGCCCACTCTCCGAAGAGGTATTGAGATACCTATCGTGCTCTGCGGGGGCCCGGACAAAGAAACTCTCAAAAAGATCATTGATCCACCGGTTGACGGCTATGTTGGCAATGTCGGCAGGTTCATGCGCAGGACGAAAGAGGCTGATGAAATTGAAAAACTCGATGAAATCGTTGCGGAGATCATCAGGGTACTGGAAAAAAAGCGTGAAGAAATCCAGAAAGATCCCCTCTCTGTTTCTCCTGCGAGACTTATGGGTCTGATTAAAGAAAAGGTGCCCGCCATCAATGCTGTCACTTCACCAACTCCTCTTACGGTGCAGATGGCCGGGCTTCGGGTCAAGCTGCCCTACGATACTTTTGCCGGTGAATTTCAGGAAGATCGAGATAGAAGACGGGATATTACTCGGTGACATATCCGAAATTGTTCCTTCACGAATGAGAGACTATATCCTTGTAAAAATCCTGCCCTTCTCAGAAACAAACACGGTGATATGATGGCAAAAAGGTATCAGCACAATCAACAAAGGATCAGTTCGAGGAGAAACTCGCGCTGATCGTAAAGCAGGGCGCTGATGTCACTGCTGATGAGTGGCTGAAGGCTATTGAGGTGGAATACGGGAAAGTGCCGCTGGTCTTCAAACGGATGGGCGAGCGTCCCGAAGTGCTCATCTCCCACCTGCTCTACAAGGGGACGGTGGCCCAGACCAGCCCGCTCGATCCAAAGTATGTGGAACTGATCAGCATGGCGGTGGGAGCAGCCCTCAAATGCCCGCACTGCACAGGATACCACATGCAGGCTGCACTCAAAATGGGTGCGAGCAGGGAAGAGATCCTTGAAGTGATCCTGCTGGCCGGCATGATCTCCAACTCATCGGTGCTCGCGAACTCTTACCGTATCTTCGACGAGAAGATGGAACGGTGCATACCTTGTGAGACAAAAGAAGTGAGCAAAATAAAATCAAGACGAAAAACGGCGTCATCAAAAGAGAGGTGATAATTCCTTCATGCATGCAGATTATTCACCTAACTTTTTATCATACAGGGTTCATTTTTTCCATAATTTGCGGGATCGAATCCTATAAATGGTGACTCCAGACAGAATTATGTGATAGATCTCTGAACGGTGGGGTGATTAAAAATCCGTTCGGGATTACGGATACATCATGAATTCCATAATTCTTGCTGGAGGAGTCGGGACGAGACTCTGGCCACTCTCGCGAGAGCACTATCCCAAGCAGTTCATCCCGCTCGACGGTCATTCGCTTTTTCAGAAGACATATCGAACGGGCAACCCGGCTCTCAGATCCCGAGGGGATATTTGTGGTGACCAACGAAATCCACCAGTATCTCGCCTTTAACCAGATTGAGGAGCTTGGATACACCATTTCTGATGATCATCTTCTTGCAGAACCTGAAGGGAAAAACACCTTGCCTGCCATCGCATGGGCTATGCAGAGAATCCGGAGTATTTCTTCCTCTGCTACCGTCGTTGTATTCCCCAGTGATCACATTTTGGGGGATTCCGCCCTCAATCAGATTCGCGCTGCAGAACCACTGTCCAGAAAAAACCTTGTCACATTCGGTATAAAACCAACCTCCCCCCAGACAGGCTATGGGTATATCAAACCGGGAAAACCGCTTTCCCTGGGGTCTGTTGTTGATGAATTCAAAGAGAAACCTGATGAAAAAACTGCAAAAGAATATGTCCAGAAAGGATATCTCTGGAACAGCGGGATATTTCTCCTCTCTACCGACTCTTTTTTTCAGGAACTAAAAAAATATTGTCCGGATCTGTTCAATGCATTCGCTGAGGGACATGTTGCAGATTACAAAAGCTTGAATCAATCTCCATCGATTACGGGCTGCTGGAACACTCAAAAAGGGTTGCTGTTGTGACTCTTGAAACCGAATGGAGTGATCTGGGTACATTCAAAGCCCTTTACGACATCGAGCTGCATGATAGTGAGGGTAATGTTGGTAACGCGGAGTATTTATCAGCAAAAAATAATTTTGTGCAGGCCCCGGGAAAACATGTCGGACTAATTGGAGTTCATGACCTCATTGTTGTTGACACACCCGATGCACTTCTTATCTGCGACACCGCGCATACGGAGCAGGTAAAACAACTTGTCAACAGGTATAATGAGCGCAGATGATCCGATTACCAAATTCCACCGGCAGGTGCACCGCCCATGGGGTTCTTACACGGTTCTTGAAGAAACGGAAATCTATAAAATCAAACGTGTTAGTGTCAAACCTGGCCAGAGACTCTCCCTTCAACTGCACCATCACCGGAGTGAACATTGGGTTGTGGTAAGCGGAACCGCGGAAGTCGAACTGAACGGAGAGACCCGGTTACTCAGGCAAGGTGAAAGCACGTTTGTCCGCAGTGGCATGAGGCATCGTTTAAAAAATCCGGGCATTATACCCCTCGAGGTTATAGAGGTCCAACTTGGAGAATACCTTGAAGAGGATGACATTGTCAGATTTGATGACGAATATGGAAGGAAATGAATATTTTAAGAAAAAATTCATCTGCCTTTAGCCGACTGTTGCAAAATATTTTTTATATAACGATGTGTGATTCTCACGTTTCATTTTAATGCTGCACCAGATTCCTGTACAGATCATGGTAAAAGCGCCCTAAAAAACAGGATATTTACATGAATAATCAATGATACGTTAGAGCAGGGTATACTCACGGCAAAAGACGGATGCATCACGTTATTTTTTATTTCTGCTGTTTTTTAATGCGTATTTATAAATCCCCCGGTCAGTGGCAGGTACCAGGGACTCCCTTCCGTTAGCAATGAGATCGGTTCTTCCCGCAGCGTTGAGTCCTTCAATAATTAATCTTCTGTTATCTGGATCACGATACTGCATCAGTGCTCGCTGAATCTTCTTTTCTTTACCCTTCGGTACGTGAACCGGCTCCAGAGTGAAGGGATTGAGGCCGGTATAGTACATACAGGTCGAGACACTCATCGGTGTCGGTGTGAAGTCCTGCACCTGCTCTGTGTAGAGCCGGTGGTCACGGATATAGACAGCAAGCTCGACCATATCATTGATGGAACAGCCGGGATGTCCTGACATGAAGTACGGCAGCAGATATTGCCGTTTCTTTTTTCCTTTCTGGAATGTTTCGAAACGTTCGCAGAACTGATCAAAAACTTCACGATCCGGTTTGTTCATAGCCTCAGTGACGTTTTTTGTCACATGTTCCGGTGCAACCTTGAGATGTCCGGAAACATGATGATCACAGATCATTTCCAGATAACCGGAATCATCCGCAAGAGCAAGATCATAACGAATACCCGAACCGATAAAGACTTTTTTCACACCCGGAATTTCGCGGAGTTTTTTAAGGAGTTCGCACTTGATCCCGATGACTCGTGTTCAGATTTTTACATGAAGGGCTGCAGTGTTTGTTCCGACAGGCTCCATATTTTTCCCAGAGATCACATGAGAGGCAGTACATGTTCGCTGTCGGACCCCCTACATCCTGCACGATGCCCTTAAATTCCGGCATCTTGGTCATTCGGGTCACTTCACGGATGATCGATGCACTGCTCCGGCTCTGGATGATCCTGCCCTGGTGATGGGTGAGGGCACAGAACGAGCAGGCACCGAAACACCCCCGGTGACTCGTAACCGAGAACTGCACAGGTTCAAGTGCAGGGACCCGTTGGGTATATGAAGGGTGTGCACGACGGGAGAAAGGCAGATCATAGATATGATCGAGCTCTTCGGTCGACAAGTGGCAGTGCCGGGGGATTCTGGATAACAACAGTCTTCGGGTGCGGTTGGGCTACGGGTCCTTCCCCGAACCGGATCCTGCTCGTGATAATGCATGGCAAACGCACGGGCGTATGACGTTTTATCCTGTGCAACTTCAGTGAACCCGGGGAGTTCAATAATCCCTTCCGGTCGTTTGCTGCGCCACTCTGCGATCTCCATCGCTAAATGCAGTTCCCCGGACATCCCGTAGGGATGCAACGGTTTCACCGGATGCAAGCCGCCGGGCAATCTCCACTACCTGTCTCTCTCCCATACCAAAGACAAGAAGATCTGCCGGGGCATCAGCAAGGATTGCCTGCCGGACGCGATCCTGCCAGTAATCATAGTGGGCAAACCTTCGAAGACTTGCCTCAATACCCCCGATGACAATCGGAGTGTCCGGGAAAAGTCCGTGCACCTGGTTGGTGTAAACAATGGTTGCACGATCGGGTCGTTTGGGGATCCCACCTGGAGAATAGACATCATCACTCCGCCGTTTCAGATTGGGAGTGAAATTGTTCACCATGGAGTCAACATTGCCCGAAGAGATGCCGAAGAACAGTCGGGGTTTTCCCAGCGCAGTGAAATCAGCAGCGGTCTTCCAGTCCGGCTGGGCAATGATTCCTACGGTAATAACCGGCATCCCAGAGAACCCTGCCAATCAGAGCAGTCCCAAAAGAGGGATGATCAACATATGCATCCCCGGTCACCAGGATGATATCAAATTGCCGGATGCCAAGTTTTTCTCCCTCATTGACGGACAGAGGAAGAAACGCGGGTTGGTGGGTCATAAGGGATTGAAAAGGGATTGGTGTATATTCTGATAACGCAAAAAGAACTTTCATGATGAGGGGCGACGGGTCAGGTCACGGATGATATCTGCAAGTCCTCCCGGAAGATCATCCTCCTGGTCCTTTTTCTCGTGCAGGGGAGATTCTTCTGTTCATCTGAGGGTTTCAGTCATAATCCGGTAGAGGTGTACTGCATCTTCACTTTCCCAGAACCGGAAGATGGACCTGGATCTTTTTATCGAATTCCCGCCGTGCTGAAAGACCGGTAAATTCCATAATAACCGCTTCGATAATAAGATACGTTATGGCTTTTTCCCTCAGACATCCGGTGAAGAGCATGCCCGGAACGACCTACCGAGGCGTGATAATGGATATGCGGGCCACCTTCACCCGGATAGATGGTTCCGACACCAAAGACTTCCCAACCCCCTTCAAACATAACAAAATGAGGGACCGGGGGTATTACCGGATCTTCAGGTCCGGTTACCATTCTCCCGTTCATCAGGGCGCCAAGGAAGAGGATCGAGCCGGCCTGGATACTTTTGTCGACTGATGAACTGGCGCAGCGAAATCAAGCATATCTTCGCCGTCATCGATCCTCACGACAAAAACCCTGCCGAGCTGCCCTTCCGTATATTGCATATAATCAGATTCCCTTTTTGGTATTCATATGGTTTGTGCGGATTTATATCTTATATGATCGTACAGCCAGAATGACGTTTAAATTATTGCCAGACTTCAGGAAATGATAATTGTTTAATAATCACACGCACCTGGAATTTGTAAGGTTCAGGCTCATCTCCCCCCGGCACCACCGCCACCAAAACCTCCGCCTCCACCAAATCCTCCACCGCCAAAACCACCCCTCCCGATCTTCCATGACTTGGTGGGCTGAAGTGCATAAGGGGAACAAATGCCGCGTTCATTCCCATAACACCAATAGGGACACCTGTTTCTGCTACACTGATGTTGAGTGTCTTTCATTGCACGCTCTACTTTATCCCCAACACCGAGTGCAGTTCCATACACCAGCCATTCTCCCCACATCGACAGATCTGCAGGTGCATACTTCTGGATCATTGCCATGTCCGAAAGGAAGTGGGTGAATGCATCCCACTCGAGTTTTTCTTTATACCGGTCATCTTTCCAATGCCCGAAAAGCGTGGAAGGGGCAGCAAAAGAAAGCATTGCCTGAGCTACAACTACTCCCCAGAGCACTACAGCAGGGATAAGAATGTACGACTGCAGGGACGCAATAAAGGCAAAGATCAAGGTTATCGCAAACAAAACGATACCTGATAGCAGGAGAGGTACCAGGATGATCTCTTCCATCAACAATATACTGAGAGATAATGGACGTATCCACCCTGCGGGTTACATCGGTAAGTGAGCGTTGATACTTTAATGCTTTCTCTTCTGCACTGCTATTTGTCTTTGCACGATTAGCCAGTGCTTCGATTCTGGAAGTATCCAATACACCGTTTTCTGATACAAGGTCGACAAAGCCAAGGACACGCTGCTCGTAGGGATCCGTCGTTGCACCGGAAAGTACTCTGATTTCAATTCCCTTTCCTTCACCTTTTTCGGTAATTGAGATGATCTTTCTCCGGTGAAGATCGAGTAGCGAAGCGTAATACCCATCCTCATCGAAATCGAGAGCATCGCCTTTGAAGAGCAGGTTCACCTGCCATGGTTTCAGAGCGGGATTGGGAATCGTGCTCAGGTACTCAGGAACCGTGAATTATTTTTCCCTGCCATACCAGTGGTAAATAGCGAGGAGAAGGAATGGGACTGATATTACTGCAATTTTTGCACAATAGTTCAGGAAATACGCTACATAATACGTAAGATTATACCAGAAAGCAGCCCAACTTGTTGCTTCCCTGACATTCCCGACTTTATTCCTGTATCCCTGAATCTGATTAAAACCCTCAGCATTCGAGAGGATTTCGACAGCCAGATTTTCATTTTCTGCAACACTACCGGTGATAACATATGCATCACCTATCTTTTCGGTTTTCATCATTGGAGGATACAAATAGAGTTGTTCAACTTTGCTCGAAGGTACAGTAATTTTGACGTTCCGGTAAGGAATGTGACTCGCTCCTGCAAATTTCAGGTTAAGATGCGAGGTAGTGGAATCGTATTCGATAGGAGGGTGAAGGAGGTAGGTGTATCCAACGGAATATTTACCCTGATTATAATACTCGGGTCTGAATATTCCGACTTCGTTGGTTTCGGCCAGATTTCTGATGGTTGCTTTCGATGAACTGCCATCGGAAACACCGATGGCAATCACATTCACCATTCTCGTCCTTTGCATACCCAATGGTACCAGGAGGGGGATTTGCTGAAATAAATTGCACCGATGGATTTGAACTTGTGCCAAAGGTAAGGGGGGCCTCCCATGAACGGTACAGCATGCGGTACTGACCGGATGTTTTAACATCATAGGTATATTGCTCCGTCAGGGTCCCGTTTTCGTACAGGACTGCGTTATACGAGTCAACCACAAGGTCGCCTTCGAAAAGTGGAGGAATCACTGTGACGAGACCCAGTCCGATTATACCAAGGACCAGAGTCGCGATAAAAAGTGATACCAGTTGTTTTATTTCACTCACAGCTATTACCCATTAGAACTCAATCTTCGGAGGGGTTTTGATCGCTTCTTCAAATTGCAGGTATTCAAGTTTGATAAGCCCGATCATTCGTCCGATGAAGCTGGAAGGTATTGTATCCATCATCGTGTTGAACTCCTGTGAGATGTTGTTGTAAGTGTAGCGCTGGCGGGCAATTTCTTCCTCAATTCCTTTTACCGCGTCCATCAGACTGGTTACCGTCGTTGATGTCTTAAGATCAGGATAATTTTCTGCAACAGCTAACAGGCGTCCGAAGATCGATCGGGATTCAGCTTCAACCTTATTCAGATCACCAGGTGAGGCAGTTGCTACACTTGCCCGCATTGCAGTAACACGTTCGAAGGTTTCTTTCTCAAACTTCGCATAACTCTTTACCGCACCAAGCAGCTGGTCGATCATGTCCAGCCGTTTTTTCATGGCGACACGGATCTGACCGAGCGTTGCCTCAGAGGAATTTTTCAGGCTGTAGAAACGGTTGTAGATGCCGACAGCCCAGATGATCAGTCCTACAATGACAAGGGCTATGACACCCAGAATAATCCATCCAAAGATCTCCATAACTATCATTGTACAAATAATCTTACCACTACATAAGGTATTAGGAATCAGGGAGAAACACTGAAAATATTTGGGGTAAAGGCAAAATCAAAAAGAGCGGACAAAATAAAAAAATGATTAAGAGATTATAAGACTCCCCACTACACGAAGCTTGCCACCTTCAAGATAATGGAGAACAACCCGGGCATCGGGAGGATATACAAGCGCTTTTTCCAGGGTAAGGGTAAGTGAGGGCATCCTCCAGTCACCATCCACAATGACTTTTTCCAGGCGGGTGGGGAGGAACTGCATCCAGTGGCCGGCATATAACACCATGCCTTCTTTCAGAGGAGCCGGCCAGTATTTCACAAGCTGGGCTTTTCCCGATATGGTGGTAGAATGTTTTATTGCAGGATCATTTGTGAGGACAAAGCCCCGGTCAAGATCTTCTGATTCAATATTTTTCAGGGCAAGACCAACCCTGTCACCTTTGATCGCATTCTCAGCATCATCATCATGTTTCTGGATAGAGCGAATCTGGGCGGTTTTTTCGGTCGGAAGGATCCTGAGCATATCGTGCTTTTTTATCATTCCCTGTGCCACGAAGCCGAGCACGACAACCCCGACTCCTTTCACATTGAAATGAGCATCAACCGGAACAACCCCTTTTCCCCCGGTATCATGAGTTTTCTGGTGGGCCGTCTGTTTTACAGAAATATCGAGCAGGTTCTCGCGAAGGCCGACTATATCATCCTCAATCACTTCATAATGTTCAAGAATCGTTCCCTTGAGAAGCGGTGCAATCTGATCCGGTGAAATATAATTCTTGAGAATAAGATATCCATTGGATTTGCCTGCGCACTGGAGCATCAGAACGCATTCACCAAAAGTAGCGTTGATTTCATCAACCACCAGAACCACACGATCCGCAATGGATACAGCATAAAACAGCGATGATAGTTTTTCCGGATATCGTGTCGGTTCGATGAAGGTGACAGTTGCATCCCCTTTTTTCAGATTATAAAAGGTAATATCGCTTGACGTGCCTTTCTTTCCCAGATCTTTGGCATAGTCGGGGGGAGCGAGGATAGCCACGGTAAGGTTGGACATAGAGAACCATTGGATGTTTGGTAATAAGAGATTTTATACAAAACGAGATATTTCTCTGATGAATGAATTGGGTAAACGGATTCCTTCTCATCATTCAATTCTTTTTTAGAAGGGCAGCACTAATAAGACCGACATTTTTATCCATGAACTCTTTGCCGATCAGTTACATAATCGGAGGGTAAAAGTGCCAGGCAGGGCTGGAACAGCCCTCAGTATAAACCGTTTTTTCAGAAATTTTCTTAAGTATTGATAATAAGCAAAGGGATTTGGTCTTTTTTGGAAAACGAACGATTATGAATCATTTTTCATAATTAAAGGCGATTTGATTGCATTGAGAAGATACTCTACACTGGTCACAACAGTTGCCGATTCTTCGAGCATGAGATTTACCTTTTCATACCTGCCGGATCTACGGAAATCCGTCCGTAACGCAATTACCTGTTTCCCGAGTGCGTATGCATACCCCATCTCCCACGCTGTCCCTGAATCTGCATCTGCACCATCGATAATTGCGACGATTATATCAGCATTTTTAAGAGCTCTCAAATTTTCTGAAAAGATCCGAACCTGTTCTTCTTTGTTCCTTGTGTCTGAATCATCACCCGCTTCCTGAGGCAGATATACATCAAAAAAATTATTTCTCAACTCCCCGGCAACCAATAAATTATAAGCACGTTCGGGTTCTGAAAATAGTGGTGCTGCAAGATAAACGCAATATTGAGAAAAAATTGCCACGTCCAGAACCCTGATATGAGGGAATCGTTTGAGAAACATACCCCGACCCGCTTTTTTCGGAGGGGCGGTGCCCTCGCTACCATAATATGTGCTTGTCACCCCACAGGTAGGTGACGAATTAACCCCGATAATACAGGAGGGGTGGCCCCGCAGTTGGATGATCTCCTGTACCTCTTCAGCCATCACATCGAGGAGGTGGGTAAATTCCTGCGTGTTGAGTCTTTCGAGAAATGTCCCGGGCTTCCTGTCAGGTCCCAGATATGCTGTCTCCGGACAGGGAAGCGGTATCATTTCAATATTGAATTTTTTACACCGTTCTATTGTGCGCTCGAACAGCACGAGATCCGAGGGTCTCGTGATCCCCTTTGCACGCAGCGCTGGATTGAGAATACAGGGGCTGCAGAGTACGTACATTCATACAGTGTGTGCACGCACAGATGATCAATGATGCCGCTGTACGCTTATCGGGATAACAGCTGTGACCCCAGGAAGTGTACGGTAAAAAAACTTGAAAAAGCTGGTTTTTTAAAAATATTCAATAAAATTTCCCAAATACCTCGAAATACTCTGCTTCTTGATCCTACTGCAGAGCAGGCACTCTCCCCGGCAGATAAGTATGTTAAATCAATAACGGTACTGGATTGCTCATGGGTAGTGTTAGACACCGGGAAAGTTCGTTCATGGCGAATACGCCGGGCTCTTCCCTTTTTAATTGCAGCAAATCCGGTTAATTTTGGCAAACCCTGTGTACTTTCATCTGTTGAGGCACTTGCTGCTGCACTGTATATTATTGGGGAAAAGGATCGGGCGACTGAACTCCTCTCGAAAGTCAGTTGGGGTATTCGTTTTTTAGAGGTAAACAGGGAACCACTTGATCTGTACACAAGCGCAAAGGACAGTTCAGAGGTGATAAAAATTCAGGAACTCTATATTTGAGAGTTCCTTTTAAAAAGCATCTTATTGTTTCTGATGTATTAAAAAAAATGTTAGAAAATTCGTTTTTGATCTGATTAAATTAAAAAAATTGAGAGGCTAAAATATTATAGATTACCTGTAATAAAGTAACAATAGTAAATAGTATCTGGTGCATTTTACAAGGAGTGGTAATTACTTTGACCGATAATGCGGTAATTTCTATTTTGTGCGTGGATGATGAGCCTTTTGTATTGGAAATTTTAGAGAATTTTTTTGAACGGGAACCCGGGTTTTTGGTAAAAACATGTTCAAATGCAACAGATGCATTGGAACTTTTAAGAACCCAGCAGTTTGATACGGTCATTGCAGATTTTGGCCTTCCTGATATGGACGGGATTAATTTACTCAGGGAAACCCGGGCCGGGGGATTTTCCGGACTTTTTATTATCATCACCGGTAAACATCGCGCCCATGTTGCCATCGATGCGTTAAATAATGGTGCAGATTATTATGTGCAAAAAGGAGGTGGAATTGTAAATGACATGGACACGATTGTTGACTTCATAAGAGGACGTGTCGGAAAAATTCGGGCAGACCGTGCATTGCTTGAGAGTGAGAGCCTGTATCGTTCAATTATCGAAAACCATTCCGATCTTCTTTGCCGTTTTCTCCCGGGGGAGAAATTCGTTTTGTAAATGATTCATTTGCGAATTTTATCGGGAACGGGAAGAGAGAGGTCAATCGGTAGCAATTTTATCTCACTACTACCGGAAGAAGAGAGTGAAAAAATTGTGGGACAATTACACAATCTATCTCCGTCAAATCCTGGAATACTCATCGAACATGCAATTAAGAAGAGTGATGGATCATCCTCTTCGATCCAATGGAATTATCGTGCGATTTTCAATACTGATGGGGATATTATTGAGTATCAAACAGCAGGGAGGGAAGTTCCCGGAATTGGTACAGATTCATGAAACCCCGTCTTCAAAAAGTGTACAGGATGCAGTCTCCACCCTCCAGACAACTACCATTGGTACGGAATCTGAGGATGAGTGGAAAACATTTACTAAAACCATTGATACGCTCGAAAACCCGGTATTTGCCATAGACAAAACCGGAGTCGTTATTATATGGAATAAAGCCATCGAACAGTTGACTGGTGTTCCGTCAAAAGAAATGGTGGGTAAAGGAAATCGTGAGTATGCTATTCCATTCTTCGGTGAACCAAGACCCATGCTGGTTGATTATATCGTCATATCAACAGATAAAAGACAATCCGGAAAATTCCCGGGAATAAAACGAATGGGGAACACATTTATCGGTGAAATGGAAAAAGTCAAAATTCGTGAAAAACCGATGTTTTTATGGGGAAAAGGAACCGCGGTACACGATGAGAAAGGTGTGTTGATTGCGGCAATCGAAACAATTGCGGTTGTCGAGCAACAGCAGGCACGCTCAAACACCGAGGAGATTCAGAAAAGGAGATTTATATCGGGGGGATATCAAGTCCTACACTCAAAGTCGCCGGGGGGAGCGCGAGCGGAGCGATTGCTGGTCTTATCCCATCACCTCCAAGGGGTTATGGCATCTATGCAACAAACCAGCGGTTGTTTGTTATACAAAATCCCGATTTTAATCTTTCAAAATCCAAGGGAATGCAGTATGGACCCTATGTTCTGGACGACCTTTTCGGTACCAGAGCAACCATTGATAACCGCCCAAAAACTATCGAGACAATTGAAAAATTATTGGTCTACGAGATTGAAAAACAAGAACTGGTAACAATAGAATTAATGAATCCGGTTCTGCTTCCCGGTTTCCTGACACTTTATAACAAGACGGGGGAATCGTTCAGAATGTTTATTGATCATAAAACGGCATTTTTACAGATTGAACAATTGATAAAATCATTCTATCCGGAAATTTTACGGTTGGAGTAAATGCAAATTATCCGAATTATTTATCTTTATAAAATCTCCATTTCTCTTATGGGTTAATGATCACAGAGGTAGAAATCTTAACGCTTCTCATTTACTTACAGATTTTTGAAAAAATTCTCCACAGTGCATTCAAGGTTGGTTTTATCCCCATAGCTTTTTTGTATACTACCACCATGTACAATTTGTATGATCAAGGTTGCCATCAATGGTTACGGCACGATCGGTAAACGTGTTGCCGATGCGGTTGCTGCCCAGAAGGACATGAAAGTAATCGGGGTATCAAAGACCCGCCCGAACGCCGAAGCATTTGTAGCAAAACAACGAGGTTACCCACTTTATATTGCGGATCTGTCAAAAAAAGCAGCATTTGAAAAAGCAGGGCTTACGGTTGCCGGATCAGTCGAAGACATGTGCAAAGCTGCCGATGTTATTGTCGACGCAACACCGGGGGATGTTGGGGCAACGAATAAACCGCTTTACGAAAAACTCGGGAAAAAGGCACTCTGGCAGGGTGGCGAAGAGCATGATATCGCGGGGTTCTCCTTCAACTCGTCCTGCAATTACAAGGATGCAATTGGCAGGCAGTTTGTGAGAGTTGTTTCCTGTAACACAACCGGACTCTGCCGGATCATTCATGAAATAGATAAGGAGTATGGTGTTGCACATGTCCATGCAATTATGGTAAGGCGTGGATCCGATCCTGGGGAGATCAAAAAAGGACCGATAGATGCAGTTGTTCTGGATCCCGTGAGTGTGCCCAGTCACCATGGCCCGGATGTCCTGACGGTACTTCCTCACATCTCGATCACCACAATGGCGATGATCGTGCCCACCACCATGATGCACATGCATGCAATCCAGATAACTACCAAAAAACCAGTCAGCCGTGACAGGGTTATCGATCTCATCAAAAACCATCCCCGTCTGGGACTTATCAAAAAGACCTTGGGAATTAAAAAGTACTGCCGAACTCAAGGAATTTGCCATGGATCTCGGAAGGCAACGCTCCGACCTGTGGGAGAACTGTATCTTTGAAGAATCAATCTACGCCAACAAAAACGAGCTCTGCTTTTTCCAGGCAATCCACCAGGAAGCTGATGTAGTTGTCGAAAATATTGATGCAATCCGAGCGATGATGGGACTTGAGAGGGATGCGGCAAAATCAATATTGACTACCAACGGGGCTCTCGGATTTAATCTCATCCAGAATAACCATTAACACCCATCATAACCCATTCTTTTTAATGGATACGTACGAGCGGGTAACCCGAAATACTGTTGAAGTCGTCACAGAAGACGACCTCCGCGCACTTCTCACCCAACCGCAAAAAAAGGTCTATGCAGGATACGAACCCAGTGGTGAGATACATCTCGGCCATCTCGTCACCGTAAACAAACTTGTGGATCTCCAGACTGCTGGTTTTGAAGTCATCGTCCTGCTGGCTGATCTCCATGCGTTCCTCAACCGTAAAGGAACTATGGAAAAAGTCCAAGAACTCGCCGATTACAACCGTCGTTGTTTTGAAGGACTTGGCTTGAAGAACGTGAAATATGTGCTGGGATCCGATCTTCAGCTGAACCGGGACTACGAACTGCTTGTGCTCCAGCTCTCCCAGCAGATTACCCTGAACCGGGCAACACGGAGCATGGATGAAGTGGGAAGGCAGATGGATCATCCTACGGTTTCGCAGATGGTTTACCCGATCATGCAGATGGCAGATATTGCCATGCTCGGAGTGGATGCAGCAGTCGGGGGTATTGATCAGCGGAAGATCCATATGCTGGCCCGTGAACACCTGATCAATTTCGGATACAAAGCTCCGGTATGTATTCATACACCGATTCTCAATGGGCTTGACGGAAAAAAGATGTCATCTTCGCAGGGCAATTACATATCCGTTGCAGACACGGAAGAAGAAATTCGGAAAAAATGCCAGAAGGCATTTTGTCCTCCGGAAATTCCGGAAAATCCGATTCTCCAGATATTCCAGTATCATATATTCTCCCGTCTTTCTGAGATTACCATAAAAAGACCGGAAAAATTTGGTGGCGACAGAACTTTTACAACCTACCAGGATCTTGAATCATCCTATGGCAATGGTGAAGTTCACCCGCTTGATCTCAAGAAATCCTGTGGTGAATCACTTGTCGAGATACTGGAGCCTGTGCGGGATTATATACGTTGAGTTGGAAAATTACCTTATGATTGTCGGTGGCTCTCTGTGAGTTTAGAGAAACGAATGGATCAATTCGATAAGAGACTAGAAGAGATGGGTGTCCGTATCAAAGATGCCGACCAGTTCAAAGTTTCCGAAGATGTTTTTGATGATGTCACACTCCTTGCGCTCTACAAGCTGGTCCATAAAAAGTGGCTATCAGTAATTGGTGGATCGATCAGCACCGGCAAAGAAGCGAATGTATTTTATGGTGAACGTGATGGATCTGGGATTGCCATCAAGATCTACCGGATACGCACAGCAAATTTTACCACCATGAGTTCCTATATCGTTGGTGACCGAAGATTTTCCCGCGTGAAAAAATCCCGGAAAGAGCTGGTCTTTGCCTGGACAAGAAAGGAATTCTCCAATCTTGCACGAGCCAGAGATGCGGGTATTCCTGTTCCCGAGCCCATCGTATGGGACCGGAATATCCTTATTATGTCATACTTAGGAGAGAATGAAATCCCTTACCCCCAGCTCAAAAATGCTGATATCGATGACCCGGCAGGGATCTATGCAACCATCATGCAGCATATCGATATCCTTTACAACAAAGCTGAACTCGTGCATGGGGACCTGAGCGAGTTCAATATATTGTACGGCGACCAACCATATCTCATTGATATGGGTCAATCGGTCACCCGTGATCACCCCCGTGCTTACCAGTTTCTGATGAGGGATATCCGCAATATCAACAGGTTTTTTAAAAACCGCTGCGATGTGCGTAATGATGTTGAAATTTTCAATGCAGTGACCGGGCTTGATACCGCTGAACCATGATAACCGCGGACACCGTTATGATAAGTGAGAGAACAGTGGTGTGAAGAGTATATTTAGATCAGAAATTCGAGGTGAAAAGAAAAATGATGCAGGAAGTAAAAATCGCCGGAAGCAGAGTGGGTGTTCTGATTGGAAAAGGCGGTGCAACAAAAAAAGAGCTTGAAGTAAAGACCCACACAACAATTACTGTCGATAGTAAAGAAGGCCTCGTGAAGGTTGAGAGTTCTGAAGAGCACACAGTATCGCTCCTGCGTGCTGTTGAGATTATCAACGCCATTAACCGTGGGTTCTCACCGGAACGTGCTTTTGAAATGATTGAGGATGAAGATCTGCTCCTCGATGTTATTGATCTCTCCGGTATGGCAGAAGGTCCACGGCAGCTGGATCGGCTTAGAGGAAGGATAATAGGAAAAGATGGTCGTGCACGTGAACAGATTGAGGATATGACAGATGTGGAGATTTCTGTCTTTGGAAAGACTATTGTCATTGATTGGTTATCCGGAACAGCTCAAAACTGCACGCGCTGCGATAGATATGCTGATAGAGGGAGTGCCCCATGAGAATGTCTTTGCATTCCTGGACAAGAAAAAGAAAGAAGCAAAGCAGGATATGATAAGTTATTATTACTGATGCCTGGAATACCTTCAAAACCCCCTTGCCAATAGATGAAATTCCTTTATTTCCCTTGGAAATTAAAACGTTTTCAGAACAAAAATTTTTAAAAAAAAGATTCAATTCATACCAATTTAATGGGGATTTTAAAGGGCTTATAAAAGGTTAAAACATGCTTATTCAGGACCTCGCAATCCCCTTTAATCTCAAGCAGAGGTATACCAAGGCTGGCATTTCAGAGCTTTACCCCCCACAGGCCGAATGTGTGGAGAAAGGTATACTAACGGGGAAAAATGCGCTCGTTGCCATCCCTACGGCAAGTGGAAAGACCCTGGTTGCCGAAATGGCTATGCACCATACCATCACACGCGGGGGGAAATGCCTCTATATCGTTCCCCTCAAAGCACTTGCGAGTGAGAAGTTTGAGGAATTTGGCAATAAAGGGGTGAGGGTTGGTATTGCGACTGGTGATTTTGACCGTCGTGATGATATGCTGGGAAGAAATGATATCATTGTTGCTACCAGTGAAAAGGTGGATTCTCTTCTGCGCAATAGTGCAAAGTGGATCACAGATATTACCCTTCTGGTTGTCGATGAAGTTCACCTGATTGACTCACAGGGACGTGGCCCGACACTTGAGATGGTGATTGCCAAGATGCGGTTCCGGAATCCTGCGATGCAGGTAATCGGGCTCTCTGCAACCATAGGAAATCCTGATAAGCTTGCCGGATGGCTCGATGCGGAACTGGTGACGAGTGCGTGGCGCCCTGTTGATCTCAGGCAGGGAGTTTTTTTTAATGATTGCATCCATTTCCGTGGCGGAACACGCGCAGTCAAAGTGGTATCAAAGAATTACGATGATCTCAACCTCTGTCTTGACACTATTACTGAAGGAGGGCAGTGTCTTGTCTTCGTATCATCACGTCGTAATGCGGAGGCATTTGCAAAACGCGCTGCTGCGGCAATAAAAAGCGAAGATCCTGCACTCGCAGTATATGCCGAGAAGATCCTTAAAGGTGCAGAGACTGATATGGGAAAGTCACTTGCTGCATGTGTAGCAAAGGGTGCTGCTTTTCATCATGCCGGATTGGGCCGGCCCGAGCGTTCGGTTGTGGAAGAAGGGTTCCGGAAGGGTCTGATCAAATGCATCTCTTCCACACCAACCCTTGCTGCAGGACTTAACCTTCCCGCACGACGGGTGATCATCCGGGATTACCATCGATTTACCGCTGGTGAGGGAATGCAGCCAATTCCGGTGAGCGAATATCACCAGATGGCAGGGAGAGCCGGTCGTCCACGACTCGATCCCTATGGTGAGGCTGTTCTTATTGCAAAAGATCAAGGGCAGGTAGAGGAGCTGTTTGAATGGTACATCGAAGCACCCCCGGAGGAAGTCCACTCCAAAATCGCTGAACCCACAGCACTCTATACCCATATACTATCACTAATCGCATCCGGTTTTGCTAAAACCCGTGACGAGCTCACCTCATTTATGAACCGGACGTTCTATGTCCACGAACACCCACAGGGACGCCTCATACAGAGAGCAGTGGATGCCGCACTCACCTTTCTCGTGTCTTCAGATATGGTGGTAGAAATCGGAGAACATCTCGGTTCAACTGAGTTTGGTACACTTGTTTCAAAACTATATATCGATCCACGAAGTGCTGCAATGATTGTCAGTACCCTGCGCGAGAAGGAAGTATATTCTGATCTTGGTCTCCTTCAGGTAATTTGTAGTACACCGGATATGCCCAAACTGTATGTCCGGAATACCGACATAGCAGCACTATCCCGTATGATAGATGATCATGCGGAAGATCTCTGGCTCACGCTGCCCCATGATGATGAGGCTGCAGAGGCATATTACCGTGCACTAAAAACAGCGATGCTCCTCTCTGACTGGACAGATGAGTTGTCGGACACAAAAATCTGTGAGCGGTATTCGGTAGGGCCCGGTGATATTTATGGAATGGTGGAAAGTGTTACCTGGCTTCTGCATGCAAGCGCGGAACTGGCGCGAATGTTTGCATCGGCCTTTCATCCAAAAGTGCGTGAATACGAAATTTGCATGAAAAACGGTACACGGCGAGAGCTTCTGCCACTTATCCGGTTACGTGGGATCGGCAGGGTTCGTGCAAGAAGATTATTTAACAACAAAATGACAACCCCGGACGAGATACTGGCGCGGGGAATTGAAGAGGTGACAAAGATACTGGGGGTTGGTGTGGCAGAGCAGATATTTGATCAGCTTCTGCGAAAAAAGGGAGTTGTACCTATCAAAGAGGACGATATGAACTCCCCTTCAGGTCAGTCAACACTCAATCGTTTCGGGTGAATACATGGAAACACCAATAGAGACATACGAGATCCGGCAGGCTAAGATAACTGTTGACGACCGTGATGCATTCCTTCGAATGATACAGGGAATTGGACGGTCGTTTTCCACTCATATTGTCTGTTTTAATGCTGACAAACTGGCGGGGCGGGATCATGCTGATGCTGCACTACAACATGCTCAGCGCTCATTTTTTTCAGAGAAGCCGATATCCAACTCATTTGAGATGGAGGCATTATTATTTGCGGCCGGATCCCGCCAGTGCCTGGTGGCAGCATTATTCGGAATTCAGGAGGGTGAAAATAGAACCTTTGTCTGCTCGTATCCTGTAAATGAGGATGTATGGGAAGTCCTCTCACACCATATGCACTTTGTAACCGAAACCTGGGATGAGATGAATTCGGACAAAGAAGCCAGACTCATGATTTTGTTCAGTATCACACAAGAAGAGCTTGACGTAGTCGGGCGGGATCGAATGAAAGATCTTATACTTGAACGTATAGCTCTCCTGCATGTCAACCGGTAGGAGCACACCTCTGCTGGTAGAACGTGCTATTTTTTTTAAGGATTGGCTTTGTTTATAAGAGATTGCCAGGTACTATTCGCAACGAGTTTGAGTTTTTATAATTTTTTCTGATGAGTCACTGGAAGTAAAAAAAGACTATTATGAAATCATTTATTTGCATGTGACAGGATGTGTGTAATCTCCGGAACAATAAGTTCGTTTGTTGCGAGAGTTACAGCAGGAGTTGAGCCAGGAATGCAAAAAATTGCTTTCCCATGACAGGTGCCGGCCAATGCGCGGGACAGCATAGAAGAAGTACCAATTTCCTGATAGCTTTTCATCCTGAAAAGCTCGCCGAATCCATCAATTTTTTTATCAAGCAGTGGTAAAACAGCCTCGATTGTGCAGTCATCAAACGTAAGACCGGTTCCACCATTGAGAATTATACAGTTGGAGTTTTGTAATGCTATAATAAATCTCTGAACGGATTGCTTCTATCTGGTCATTAACAATAGAATAGTGCTGTACCTGAATTCCCGCTGATGTTAAAATATCTCTGATAGTCTTTCCACTTGTGTCATTTTCCTTTGTCCTCGTACTCGACACAGTAATAATTGCTGCGTGAATTGGTATTGTTTTGATGTGCATTTGGTTCATCTTAATGATGATAGTATTTTTTTCCCATTAATAAACTATGATTTATAGAGATTTTCACAGGATTTTTCATAATTCCAAACACTCAAATTAAGAGGGACCCCTTGGTTTCGTGTGGAGAACTTGTTATACGCTCTCCTTTCCAGTTAAATAATCATTTACTGTCTTTTTATCGGACAAAAAATGTGCATCTGGTGTTGAAATATTTATATACTTTAAAATCCAGATCTAAATAAGCTCATTTTATTGAGATTTTACACTATCTTTAGTCAATATCAACGATTTCCACACGAAACCAAGGGGTCCCCCCTAATCATAAATAAAAAGTATCGAATTATTTTAAAATCACGATTATTTTTGATAGTTATCCAGATAGTTCTGTTTTAATTTTAGTTTAATCAAAAACAATAATAAAGATTAAATTAAAATATTTGGGCTTTATTAATGAATTTATTTGTAAATTGAAGTGCGCTCCACTGGAAATGAAGGGGTTTATAAAAGGGATAAACCGATCGTTTTTTAGTCTTATGTCACTAAGTGTCTGTTCCTTAGTGTCATTATGCCTGAAACAGTAGATCCCTCAACAGGGTTATTTAAAAAATACCTTGCGAATAACAAGATATTCCGCGACCGTGAAGTGCTCAGACACTCATACCGTCCTCAGATTCTCCCTCATCGAAAGCCTCAGATCGATAATGTGGCTTCAATCCTTGCTCCCTCACTGAGAAATGAAACCCCTTCGAATATCCTTATTTATGGAAAGACCGGGACTGGCAAGACAGCCTGTGTCAGGTATGTGGGATCAGAGCTTGAAAAGGCAAGTAGCAAGATGGGCACCATATGCCGGATTGTCCATTTAAACTGCGAAGTGATCGATACTCAATACCGTGTACTTGCCCAAATTGCAAAAAGTCTTGATGGAATGGACGAAGCCGCAAGTGATAAGACCAGGACCCATATTCCCGATGACTGGCTGGCCAACGGATCAAGTATATGCCGAGCTCAAAAATCAGCTGGAAGCCGGAGGCGGTGTGCTTGTCATTGTGCTTGATGAGATTGATAAGCTGGTAAAAAAGAGCGGTGATGACACGCTTTATAATCTTACGCGAATCAACTCCGATCTTAAAAATTCCAAGGTGAGCATCATTGGTATCTCAAACGATCTGAGTTTTAAAGATTTTCTGGATCCCCGTGTCCTCTCATCGCTCTCTGAAGAGGAGATTGTATTCCCACCTTATAATGCTCCACAGCTTGTCGACATTCTTGCCCAACGGTCAGATGCGGCATTCATGAAGGATGCCATTGCAGAAGGTGTTATCCCGCTCTGTTCCGCTCTTGCAGCACAGGAGCATGGAGATGCCCGCCGTGCCCTTGACCTTTTAAGAATTTCCGGTGAACTTGCCGATCGCGACGAATCAGATCAGGTCAAAGAAGAGCACGTTAAGCAGGCTCAGGCCAAGATCGAGACTGATAGTATGATTGAATGCATCGCAACACTTCCCACCCAGAGTAAACTTATCCTCTTCTCGATGCTCATACTTGAGCAGCTTGGACAGAATATATTTACGAGCGGGGAAGTTTCACGTATCTATCAGGATATTGCACCGAGAATTGAACTTGATGTGCTCACTCATCGCCGCATCACCGATCTCATCTCTGAGTTAAACATGCTCGGTGTAATCAACACACGTGTGGTAAGCCGCGGGCGGTATGGCAGAACAAAAGAGATGTGGTTTGACTCAAACACGGGCAAGATCCGTGAGGTTGTGCTCAAGGATTCGCGACTGAACGGGTTAAAGGATCTTGATGTAAAGCAGATGGAAGCAAAATGGTTAAAAACATGGTTCAGGTGATGAGGTATGCAAGAAAAAGATCTCGAACTTCTCCGAATTCTTGAGGATAACAGCAGGCTTTCTGCAAATGAAATAGCAACGATGACCAATCTCACCCCTGCTGAAGTGGAGGCACGGGTCCATGCACTCGAGGCTGCCGGGGTTATCCGCAAATATACCACTGTCATCAACTGGGAGTTGGCAGGTAACGGCGAGGTCTCTTCAATCATCGAACTCAAGGTAAGTCCCGAACGCGACTTTGGTTATGACCGGATAGCAGAACGGCTTTCCCGGTTCAGGCAGGTAAAAACCCTGCGCCTGATGACAGGCACCTATGATCTCCAGCTCCTTGTTACAGGAAAGAATATGCAGGAAGTTTCCCGCTTTGTCTCTGAACATGTAGCACCTATGGACCGGATCCGCGAGACGGCTACACACATTATCATGAAGTCGTACAAGGAAAATGGCAACGTGCTCTTTGAACAACAGGAAGCAGAACGCCTCCCGTACTCGTTTTAAGGTGTGAGTATGCGGAATTTTATTTCAGAACGTGCACAGAACATCCCACCTTCGGGGATCAGGAAATTTTTCGATCTGGCTCTCACAATGGAGGATGTCATATCGCTTGGTGTTGGCGAACCTGATTTTCGTACTCCCTGGAATATCTGCGAGTCAAGCATTTACTCAATAGAACAGGGTGTGACATCGTATACCCCCAACAAGGGCCTGCCGGTGCTCCGCGAAACCCTCTCCAACTATTTAAAACAGCACTATAATCTTCCTTATAACAGCGATGATGAAATTATCATCACGAGCGGTGTGTCAGAAGCGCTTGATATCGCAATCCGGGCAATTGTGGATCCGGGGGATGAAGTGCTCATCGCACAGCCAAGTTATGTCTCTTATGCTCCCTGTGTTACTCTGGCAGGAGGCCTGCCGGTTCCTGTTGAATGTACAGAAGCTGACAGGTTCAAACTCAACCCCGACGCACTCCAGGAAAAGATCACCAGGAAAACAAAAGCACTCATGATCAATTTCCCGAACAACCCGACGGGTGCCGTTATGAACCGGAAAGATCTTGAAGCGATCGCGGATATCATCATCGATAACGATCTTCTGCTCATCTCTGATGAGGTATATGCAGAACTTACCTATGAGGGAACCATGTTGCTGCAGGTACGGTAAGTGATCTCTGGCAGCGGACGATTACCCTCAACGGTTTCTCCAAAGCGTATGCGATGACCGGATGGCGTGTCGGGTATCTCTGTGCCCCAAAAGAGTCTCTGTGAAGCAGCCCTTAAGATCCACCAGTATGTGATGCTCTGCGCACCTGTGATGGGACAGGTCGGTGCGCTTGAAGCCATTCGCTCTGCAGAAGAGGATAAAAACAATATGGTGCAGGAGTACCGTTTGAGGCGCAACATGTTTGTTGCAGGATTAAATCGCATCGGTCTCCCCACCCATGTTCCCGAGGGAGCATTCTATGCATTTCCATCGGTCAAAGGCACCGGGCTGTCGGACACGGAGTTTGCCGAGCGACTCTTAACAGAACATCGGGTTGCCGTGGTACCGGGAAGTGTCTTTGGTATTGGTGGCGAAGACAATCTGCGCTGTGCATATGCGGTTTCCAGAAAGCAACTTACTGAAGCACTCGGGCGGATGGAATCGTTCCTCAAAGGTCTCTGATATCTATGGGAATAAACTCCCACGAAACTATTTTTTCATCCTGATACTGTTAAGGGAACCTGTTCTAAGGATACTTTATTTTGCAACTCGATCAATACTACATGATATTACAATGAGCTGCACGATCATCGTTGGTGGATTTTTTGGGGATGAGGGAAAGGGTAAGATTGTTGCCCATATTGCATACAAGGACAAACCCGTAATCATCTCCCGCGGCGGTGTGGGGCCGAATGCCGGACACACTGTTCAGGTTGGAGACCGTGAATATGGTGTCCGCATGGTTCCTTCCGGTTTTGTGTATAAGCAAGCCAAACTCTGCATTGGCAGCGGTGTGCTTGTCGACCCCCGCATTCTGAAACAGGAAGTCGAAATGCTCGATGTGAAAGGCAGAGTATTTGTTGATAAACGCTGCGGTATCATTACCGAAGATCACATCGTCCGTGATAAGGGGAGTGCCCACCTGTCAAAGAAGATCGGGAGTACTGGATCAGGATGCGGACCTGCAAATTCTGACCGGGTGATGCGGCTCTCTCCTCAGGCAAAGGATGTACCAGAACTTGCCGAATATATGCTTGACGTACCAAAAGCGATTGATGATGAGCTGAAACAAGGCAGGACGGTCCTGCTTGAAGGGACACAGGGTTTTGGTATCTCTCTGTACTATGGTACATATCCTTTTGTAACAAGCAAAGATACCTCGGCTTCCCAGATTGCAGCGGACAATGGTGTAGGACCAACAAAAATTGATGATGTGATTGTTGTTTTCAAGGCATATCCCACCCGTGTTGGGGAAGGCCCGTTCAGTACGGAGATGACTGCTGAAAAATCTGATTCAATGGGTATCCAGGAGTTTGGAACCGTCACCCACCGGAAGCGGCGTATTGGTGGATGGGATGGGGACATGGCCCGGTATTCAGCGATGATCAATGGATGTACCCAGGCAGCAATTACCGGTATCGATCGTGTTGATAAAAATTGTTTTGGGGTGACTGAGTACGGGAAGCTCGTCAAAGAAGGCAAAAGACTTTTTAAAGATGGCTGAGGACGATATCGGCAGCCCTATCACCCTGATCTCTACGGGACCTGAGATGACCCAGATCATCGATTTGAGGAAAGAACTGGTATGAGACGTTCACTCATGGACATACTATGCTGCCCGGTGTGCAAAGGAGATCTCGCACTCGAGGTTAAGAATGAGGATGAAAAGGAAATTCTTGAGGGAGGATTACTCTGCACCGTATGTGGGGTAAACTATCCTATCCATGATGGTATTCCCAATCTTCTCCCACAGACTTCCCGGACAAAATAAAAAAGGAGCAGGAATGAATTTCCCGTTGTCATTCACCGTGCTGACTGCTGCGGGTCAGGTTTCACATGAAACTTCTTTTGAATTTTATCTTAACCGGCTGGGAATTAATTTTATTGAAGTTCCAAAGGAAAATATATGGGTAGAGATTGGCGGTACCTTAAGGATAATTTTTAAAAACCGCGGTGCCCCAACTCACATTACAATCTCCTCTCCAAATTCAGGAATGTACACTGATTTTTTCCACGAAAACATGTATGTGGTTGATGAAACAGTATTAACCATCCCTCTGCGAAAAGACTGCCAGGAAGGTTTCTTTGATCTCGAGATTATTACCGGATACGGGGGAATAAAAACCTCCGTCCGGGTTGATGTTATCCACCGGAGTAGCTATTCAGAAAAAGGCAGCAAAGGAAGAACCTCCCCTCCAACCGGTTGCCCATGGTCGCCCGCATCTTCTGATGATCATGATGGGAATCGCCTTGATCCTCTATAGTGCGTCGCTCTATACGAAAATTGAATTTCTCAATACCGCCGCTTTTATTATCCTTATCGTTGGTGCTCTCTACACATGGTACCGTCAGCAGTAGCGGCTGAAGTCATTGTATTAATTGCCGCCCTTCTGGTTGATCGTCTGATTGGCGATCCGCATTCGCACTGGCATCCTGTTGCTCTCCTCGGCAGGTTTATCGGGTGGTGGGGTAAACCGGAAAAATATTCTCCCAAGATTCCAGCGTTTTGTTGGCATGCTTTTCTGGCTCGTCACTGCAATCCTGTTCGCTCTGCCGTTTTATTGTTTTGCAGTGTTCACCCCATGGTACCTGTATCTGGTCATTGCACCCTTCCTGCTCAAATGCTGTTTTGCCTGGCGATCACTCGAAGAGCATACTCTTGCTGTTGTGGCTGCGTTGAAAGATGGGGTGCAGAATGGGCGGGAACAGGTTAAAATGCTGGTATCGCGGGATACCGCAAATCTTGAACGGGAACATATTCTTTCAGCCGGATATGAATCGATGACTGAAAATCTTACAGACAGCATTATCTCCCCGCTGTTTTATTTTTCCTTGTTCGGGCTTGTCGGTGCTGCCATATTTCGTGCAGCAAACACGATGGATGCAATGCTGGGATATCGGGATGAACGGGATACGGTTAGGCTGGTTCTCGGCACGCATGGACGATATACTGAATTTCGTTCCCGCCCGGCTCACGGTATTGCTGCTTCTTGTGTACTTTGCCTTCATGGGGAAATTTTCGGATGCAGTGCGTGTGATGCATCGCGACGGACATAAACGTCCTGGTTTTAATGGCGGTATTGTGATGGCAGTTATGGCAGGGGGAACCGGAATACGGTTTGAAAAGCCAGGGGTCTATACGATTGGTGACGGGGAAAGAACACTTGATGAAGCCGGGTCTGATATTATCCGTGCGTGCCGGGTTGTAACAATCGCCTTTACAGTTCTTGCCGGTAGTACTCTGATTTTATTGGGATCATGGATCAATAGTACCGGCATATGAAACTTGAAGAACTGAGATTTGGCACTGAGCTTCTCAAGCGCGGCTTTGCATCCATGCAGAAAGGGGGCGTAATCATGGATGTTGTAAATGCCGACCAGGCAAAGATCGCCGAGGACGCTGGTGCCGTCGCAGTCATGTCGCTGGAACGGGTGCCTTCGGACATCCGGAAAATGGGGGGTGTTGCCCGCATGGCTGACCCGGAGAAGGTCATTGAGATTATTGATGCGGTCTCTATCCCGGTTATGGGAAAGGTGAGGATCGGGCATTTTGTGGAAGCGCAGGTCTTGGAAACCCTGGGCGTCGATATGATTGATGAGAGTGAGGTCCTGACACCGGCAGATGAGCAATATCATATCGATAAGAAACTTTTCAAGGTCCCCTTCGTCTGCGGTGCCCGGGATCTCGGAGAGGCGCTCCGCAGGATCAATGAGGGTGCGGCGATGATCCGGACCAAGGGTGAGGCAGGGACCGGCAACGTTGTCGAGGCTGTCCGCCATATGCGCAATATTATGGGAGAGATACGGATGCTGAAAGGCATGGACCGCCAGGAGATGATCGATTATGCACGGGATATCGAAGCCCCCGCAGAACTGGTCATCGAATGTTCGGAGCGCGGACGGTTGCCCGTTGTGAACTTCTCAGCCGGTGGTATTGCCACCCCCTCAGATGCAGCAATGATGATGCAGCTGGGTGCTGATGGCGTTTTTGTCGGATCCGGCATTTTCAAATCCTCCAGCCCTGAGCGGATGGCAAAGGCGATTGTCGAAGCGGTCAACCATTTCAACGAACCTGAAGTTATCGCCCGGGTAAGCAAGGGTCTTGGCGATGCGATGCCAGGACTTGATGTCCACACCCTCAGGGACGATGAGGTGCTGCAGACCCGTGGACGTTAAGATTGGCGTACTTGCGCTCCAGGGAAATGTGAGCGAACACATCGATGCTTTCCGGCTGGCGCTTAACCGGATGGGGCAGGGTGCCTCATATGAAGTTCTTGAAATCAGGCACCCCTGCAGACCTTGCAGAATGCAACGCCCTCGCAATTCCCGGCGGGGAATCAACTACCATCTCCCGCCTCATTGACAAAAACCACCTGTCATGAGCCGATCCGCTCGTTTTCCGGTGGTATTTTTGCTACCTGCGCCGGTATGGTGCTGATGGCGACCCATGTTGATGATACCCGTGTCCATACACTGGACCTTATCGATATGACGGTGGACCGGAACGCATTCGGGCGGCAGAGGGAGTCGTTTGAAGCCGACCTCCCGATCAAAGGACTTGATGGCGGTCCGTTCCATGCGATTTTCATCCGGGCACCGGTTGCGACCTGCGCTGGAGCGGGTGTTTCGGTGCTCTCCCGGATGGATCAAGGGATTGTTGCGGTTGAGTACGGTAAGCACATGGCGCTCTCGTTCCATCCGGAACTTTCGTGCGATACCCGTCTGCACGAGCGGTTTTTGAAGAAACTTGGTGTTTGATCTAGGGAAAGAAGAGGTGATAATCGTCATACATATCTTTCCCCTCCAGGATCAAAGGCGAATGCTACGGGTTTATCTCTCACAGGGCCCTGGGGTTCGCATCCCTCTCCAGAACATCTCGTGCAATTGAACTGAAACACCCGCGATCGATACTCTTTTACATGTTTCGTGATATGTAGCCAGTATACATGGAGATCAGGGATGACTGAAGTAAATCTCTTTGAAACTGTGAAACGGCACGTTTGTGCATGTGCCCTTGACCTGAAACTCTCGTCTGATATTGAAGCCCTTCTGAAAATGCCGATGCAGGAACTTCATGTGTCTATCCCAATCCGTATGGATGACGGGACTCTTCGGGTATTTCCGGGATATCGTATCCAATACAATGATGCACGCGGCCCCACAAAAGGGGGGATCCGTTATCATCCGGACGTGACGGTTGAGGAAGTCCGGGCTCTTGCCGCCCTGATGACCTGGAAATGTGCCCTGTATCGCCTGCCCCTGGGAGGTGCGAAAGGAGGGGTGATCTGCAATCCTAAGGAATTATCAGCAGGGGAACTGGAACGTCTAAGCAGATCCTTTATCCAGAAAATCGCACATTTCATCGGTCCTGACCGCGATATCCCTGCTCCTGATGTTGGTACTAATGCCCAGACCATGTCCTGGATGATGGATGAGTATTCAAAAATTGTGGGAAAAACATCGTTTGGCGTAATCACCGGAAAACCGCTTAGTATTGGGGGGTCGGAAGGGCGGGAAGATGCTACCGCCCGGGGAGGTTGGTACGTCATTGACAAGGCAGCAAAGGACCTTGGTATCACCCTTAAGGGTGCGACAGTTGCAATCCAGGGGTTTGGAAATGTGGGAGAAAATGCGGCATTCCTCGCACATCCCTTGTGTGAATGCAGGGTGATTGCGGTCAGCGATAGTGGGGGTGGTGTTGTGAACCGGGATGGTCTTGATATCTCGAAGCTCAGGGAACATAAAAAGAAGACGGGTTCGATTAAGAATTCAGGGTTTGGGGTGGATATCACCAACAAACAACTTCTGGGACTGGATGTCGACATTCTTATACCAGCAGCACTTGAAAACGCGATCTCCATGGAAAATGCGGATAGCATCAAAGCGCGAATCATTGCCGAATTCGGCAATGGCCCCATAACAGCTGAAGCCGACACGCACCTGCATGCCAAAGGTGTTCCCATTATTCCCGATGTTCTCTGTAATGCAGGAGGAGTCATCGTATCGTACTTTGAAATGGTGCAGAACCTGAATATGGATCACTGGGAACGTGATGCCGTTCATTCTCGGTTGAAGATGCATATGACGGAAACCTATCACTCGGTGTTTGAAATGGCCACAATCAACAAAATTTCCCTGAGACGTGCCGCCTACAGCAGGGCAATGGAACATGTGGTAGATGCGATGAAGGTGCGGGGGTGGATATAAATTGGTATTGAGAAATTCAACAGAGCCGTGAAAAAGATCCTTTATATTCCTTGAACATTCAGCTGATAACATATGGGAATGAAGGAGAATTTTACTACTGTCGAATGGGAGAACCTTATCAGTCTGCCCTATGCTGTTTCCATGACTGTCATGGTTGCCGTCCCCTCTATCCTTGGGTTTTGGGGCGAGACGAAAGCCATTATGCAGGAACCAGCTAACCTCGCAGCAGCAAGCGGGAGTGCCCTTGTCGGTCTCTCACTCGCTGAAATGCAGTCTCGGGTAAAAGACCTGATGAAAGATCAACAGAATGCATGGAAGCATGATCAGGCTGGATACCGGACAAAGACTCTTGATGCCTGCAGGTCTGCAGCGACAAGTCTGGCAAAGGTTCCCCCGGAAGAAGGCCTTGCATATAAAAAATGGGTCCTGGCAATCGGTCTGAAGGTGGCAGAAGCTGCGAAAGAGAACGGGGTTGCAGTCAGCGATCCGGAAAAGGCAGCACTAGCAGAGATTTCCTCTGCTCTTGGTATTGGGGGATAATTACAATAAAGAAAAGGAATCCTTAGGTCAGTCAAAGAGCAGGAAGACTCCTTCGGAAGCGCCAGAATATTTTTCGCAATCGGTAAGGAAAAAGTTTTTTTTAACGTCTTTTACAAAAGGAGGAGATATTAGGAGGAAATCCACCCTGTTTTTAATGCACAAAAATTCTCAAGTCAAAGAGTGAAATAAAAAAATTCCGAATAGATGATGCAAAAATATGTTTAATACCTCAGTTGCCACAAGGTTCCTTTGGGGAACTGACCGATAGGGCAGGAATTCTGATGAATTCATCGCAGGTTGTTGACAGCATCCTTTCGGAACACTACCTACAGGAAGGAGAAAAAACCTTCGAGGATATCTGCCGGCGCGTTGCATGGGCGGTTGCAGGCGACGGGGAAGAGGCAACCGGCTTTTATGAAATCATGGTCTCCCTGCGCTTCTTACCCAACTCTCCCACCCTCATGAATGCCGGAACAGATCTCGGTCAGCTCTCTGCCTGCTTCGTCCTGCCGGTCCCGGATTCAATAAACGGGATCTTCGATGCCATGAAAAATGGTGCTATCATCCATAAGACCGGTGGGGGAACAGGGTATAATTTCTCACAGATCAGGCCGAAAGGTTCCCCTGTGCAATCAACAGATGGGGTTGCTTCAGGTCCGGTATCGTTTATGGGAATCTTCAACGCAGCGACCGAAGTTATAAGGCAGGGAGGTCGCCGCCGGGGAGCCAACATGGGGATACTGAATGTCGGGCACCCCGACATCCTTTCATTCCTGTCTGCAAAAGCACGGGAAGGGGATATTGCCAATTTTAACATCTCTGTTATGGTCGATGAAAAATTCATGGATCTCGTTTCCCGGAAGATGTATGATAGGGTCTGGACCATCCATCCGTCTTCCGGCGAATCGATCACGGTCGGGCGGATATGGTCAGGAATAGTGGACGGGATCTGGAAGAACGGGGAGCCCGGCATACTTTTTTATGAGGAAATAAACCGGCACAACCCCAACCCTGACCTTGGCGTCATCGATACAACCAATCCCTGCGGTGAACAACCGCTCCTTCCCTATGAGAGCTGTGTTCTTGGCAGCATCAATCTCGCTGCCTGCGTACACAATGGGATCCTCGATGAACACGAACTGAACGACGCTGTGCGAACGGCAGTCCGGTTCCTTGATACGGTCATTGACAAAAACGTCTATCCAATTCCAGAAATCGAAGAAGCAACGAAAAAAACCCGGAAGATTGGTCTGGGCCTTATGGGCGTCCATGATGCCCTTCTTTTAACTGGGCTGGCATACGATTCTGCCGAAGGAAGAACCTGGTGTGAAGGCGTCATGCGGAATGTAACAGATACTGCAGTGGACGAATCGCGCCTCCGGGCAGAAAAATTCGGGGCGTTCCCGGCGTGGAAGGGGAGTATCTGGAAAGAGTTCCCCATGAGGAATGCAGCACTGACCTCCATAGCTCCGACCGGAACCGTGTCCCTGATTGCCGGGTGCTCAAGCGGCATCGAACCGGTCTTTTCGTTTGCCCACACCCGCAGGAATGCCGTTGGAAAGACGTTTGTTATTGTAAATCCTGTATTCCGTGAAAATCTTGAAAAAATCCTCGCTGCTATGGAGCTGACACAAGAAGAGCGGATGAACCGGGTAGATGACGTTATCACTCACGTACATGAGACCGGAACCATCCAGGACCTGCACTGGCTCCCGGACGAATTCCGGACCCTCTTCAAGACCGCACTGGATATCCACTGGAAGGACCATATCCTGATGCAGGCAGCATTCCAGAAGCATGTCCATGCCTCCATCAGTAAGACCATTAACCTGCCGAACACCGCAACAAAGGAGGATTGTGCAGATGCCATCCTCATGGCATGGATGCTTAATCTGAAAGGAATCACAATGTACCGGACTGGCAGCAGGCACAATGAGGTTCTCTCGCTGAGAGATACCGCATCGGACTCAGATGAGAAAAGTCTGAAAAATGCCTGTACCCTGCACTAGGCATGCCAGATGTGCTTTCCGGTGTTTTTGCTCCATGAGGTTCCCATCAATTTTTCCTGAGCCTACCAATCCTTCGTCATCGCAGCAGATTTCAGTTCTTTTGGCATCAGCTCGATCGCGTACCGGAGAGCCGTCCGGGGCATAGACTTCCTGTTACGCATGACATAATCAAAGACTTTTTTCTGGTGTTTGCGGCTTGCCTCTTTTAAGAGCCACCCGTAACCTTTCCGGACCATGTCATCATTGTCGGTAAGCAGCAGGTCAGCTATCTCCAGCACGTCATCAACATATTTTCCGTGTTTTGCCGGGACAATCAGTGATACTGCTGCCGCCCGCCGCATCCAGCGGTTATCCGACTGCGTCCAGCGTTTGAGTTCATCGATATATTCCGGGAATTTTTCAATAAAGTCACCCATGGTGTGGTTGCAGAAGCTGTCACAAGCAGCCCAGTTGGAGATATATGAATCAATCCAGTGCTGGAATACCGGGAGATCCTCTCTCTCGTAGCGGTCAGCGAGCAGATGAGCCCAGCTGGAAACGACAAAGCCCTCTTCGCAATAGCCCGATTTGTACAGTTCCTCGCAGAGCGAAAAAATCTCCTTCTTGTCCCTTACTTTGATCTCGTTCCAGTACTTCCGTGCGATCTTCCTGACTGTCGGCACCTTGACACCGTAATACTTTACCTCCTCTTTAAAGAACCGCTGGAATGTCTTCCGGGTTGCAGGGTCTGCGCTTGCCTTGAGATCTTTTCTGATGTGTGCGATGACCGGATCCATGATGAGGGTGGGGGTGGATATGGGATAAGGGATGTGCACAACCTTTCAAAAGCAAGAGCATTTTAAAGAACCGTGTGCGAATGGTGTGCAGGAACAAGAGGATATTTGATATGGCTACCTCTCCTGTCTTTTTGGTAATATTTGATGACTCTTGGCAATTTCCTGTAAAAAGAATCAGCGGAATTCAATCTCCAGTACTGATATAATCTCGTTCCTTTTTTCCATTACCACGATCTTTTTCGCTATTTCCCTCCACAATTGCAATTCACCTCAAATCTTTCTATAACTTGGATCCCCATACAGGGTCCAGATTCTCCTTACAGCCCCATCTTCCCCGCCAGTGTCCTCGCCCAGGCTGCGATTGCGTCCCAGTCGCGGAAGTCACCGGTTGGGACTTTCATAAGCGATGTCAGGCTTCGCTCAACAAAGTTCATCTTGCCTATATCAAGGGTGCCGGCAAACATCGTCACCGCGACCGGACTTATGGGAGCTAATGCCGTGACAAGCTGGTCTGTGAACCCTTTCACATCGCCGGTCTTTGGATACACCGGAGCAATTCCCGTGACGAATCCAGCCACTGGCAACCGGCAAAGCCCGTCTTTATTGGCGGTGACAAATGCCGCCAAATCACCTGTTACCTTTCCTGTGTACACAGGTACTCCTATCACAACCGCATTGTATCCCTCTAGCGAGTGTGACCGATTTCATTTCGCTGACATCAACAGCATATCCTTCTGAGGTTAGCTCCTTACCGATTGCCTGAGCAATCCCGGCAGTCGACCCTTTCCGCGATGCATACGCAACAAGAATTCGTCCAGACATGGATGGTCCCTACGGTATTTTGTGTAGGACTCCTATAAATGGCAAGCCCCACACTTTCTTTTTCTGTTACTGTGTCAGCCACTGTTTGTATCCTTACTTTTAGATCCCCTTATGTAACTGGCCTGTTTTTCAGACGCAGGCACTATTTTAAAAACAGATGCCGATAATGAGTAGTATCAAGAGATGAATCATGTCTACCGATCCCGTCTGTCTGATGATAGTTGATGAAGAAGATGCTAAATTCACCAGTATGTACAAAGACCAGAAATATTACTTCTGCTGCAACTGGTGCAAAAAGAAGTTTGAAGAGAACCCGAAGAGATATTCGCGTATTTCTACCGATGTCAGTGTCGACCTGAAACACGTTACGTGAACGGTATTGACCATGTATATACCTGTCATCGGAGTGATGGGGTTTATCCTGTATCTCGCGGGAAATACCGTATGGGGAATGCTGGTAGCGGATATCGTTTTAAAACCACGACTGGCAGATACAGATACAATAATCCATAGACCGAAACGTTCGAGATTTTTTTATGAAACCTGAAGATGATCCCTGGCTCAAAAACGCACATAAAAATGCAGAACTCCTGGACCGGGAGATCAAAAAACTCTCGTTATTAACCAATCCGATACGGGAAAATCTCCCGATCATTACCAAATACCAGGATTTCTGGAACCAGGCAAAACAGATCACCGCGTTATTCAAAGAGCTAAAACCGCTTGCCCAGAGTGACCGGGATCTGCTCTGGAAACAGTTCAATGCCCTCTGCTGGGAAGTAAAGGAGAAACAAAAGACCGGGTACGGGACGCTGGAATCCCTGTCGCAGGGGCATTTTGATGAAATTATGAAGCTGGTGGAACAGGCCCAGCTCCCCATCGATGCTCCCGCTCCGGAGATCCACGAACTGGTGGAACGCGGGCAGGCGCTCAAAAATGCCGGTGATCTGCTGGGGAAATTCAAGCACGAGATGATTGCAAAACACAAAAAATCCTGTTTTGATCACATCCAGAAGATCCGCAAAACCCACGACGCTGCATGGGAGTCGGTAAAAGCGGGAAAGCCCCGGCAGCAGTCGGAAACAGAGTCCCGTGTCCGGAAGAATCTTGAAGCCAATTATGAGCGTTACCGGAAAGCGGCGAGTGCTCTAGAGAATTTCCAGATCGGCAGGGGCCATATACGCACATTTCTTGCCACCTGTGAAAACCCTGAGAAGACTGCACAGGCAACCGCCCAACTTGCGGAAACCGAAGCCCGGATTAAGGATATTGAGGAAGGTATCCGGAAACTGGAGAAATGGATTGCAGAAGATGAGAGAATGCTGAAGGGGGTGTAATCACTCTTTTTAGTGAGACCGTTCGCTGTTGTACGGTCTATTGACAGCATTTCAATTTCCACGTCCCTTCCGGTCTTGCCCGGTTTTCTCCATTCAGTGGATCACGAGAGGCCGGGTGTGCTGGCGACACTCCGTTTTTTCATACGGGCTGAATACACGAATAATGCCAGCTCGCCATCCGGGGTGATGCTGTAAAGTTTTTCCTGATCATTGCCCGGATCGGTCTCCTCCCGGATAAGGTTCCACCTGATCAGGGATGCAATAAGACGGGAAAAGGCTACCGGAGAGAGTTCCTGCCCAGCGGGTCCCTCATCCGCATCCCGGACCGGGATCTGCCAGACCTTTGTCTCGTTAAACAGCGTCTCTTTTGGCACCAGTGTACTTGCCTCCTTCCCGTGTTCCTGTCCCCGGAAGAGGATGGTGAGGATCACGAGATAGTGCGGATTGGCCGGCAGGTTCTTTGTGGGAAGTGTCGGAACCGGCACTCTTCGTGTGGGGGAATTTCCGAATGCGTAATAGGAGTCGCCCTCCACCCAGAGCGACATCGAAAAAAGGCCCAGCGAGAGACGTTTTGAGCCTGCGGAGATATCGAACGAGTACCGGGCATCCGGATGGTCGCTGAATATCCCGAGCACCGGGTCGCGAATCGCAGTCAAATGTTGCTGCATCGATACAGACCAGTGCACAGGAAATATTCCGGGAGAGGGAGATGGTATTTACCGCATCAATCGCATCGCGGATGGCGCACTTCCACATTCTTTTCTGGTTATCATCCCGGGCCGAGTTGGTATAGACCTCTTTTTCAGCAAAGATGAACGTGTGCGTGACTGTCCGGAGATCCTTAAGAACAGCAGGATAGGTTTTATGGATACTGTCACCCGCGCTGATGATGTGGATGTGTTCCTGCGGATCCATGAGTATTATCCGGATTTGGATGATAAATGGTTGTCCAGCATCACGATACCATTTTTCCCGAAAATTTGGAATCAGGAACAAGAAAAAAGAATTTATTAGATGAATAGCGGCGCGAGCACGAGCGAGAGCGTGGCGAGCAGCTTGATGAGCACATGGAGTGACGGACCTGCCGTGTCCTTGCACGGGTCGCCAAGCGTGTCACCGATAACCGCCGCCTTGTGCGCCTCGCTGCCCTTGCCGCCGTGGGCACCGGATTCGATGTATTTCTTGGCATTGTCCCATGCACCGCCCCCGTTGTTGAGGATCAGTGCAAGGAGGATACCGGTGATTGTGCCGACCACCAGGAACCCTGCGAGGGCCTCATATTTCATGGTCACACCAATGAAGATGGGGAATACGATGGCAATTGCGCCGGGAAGCACCATATTCTTAAGTGCGCCGAGGGTTGTGATGTCGATCACACGGGCATAGTCCGGTTTCTTGGTCCCTGCCATGATACCCGGGTCCCTGAACTGGACACGGACCTCTTCAATCACACACTGTGCGGTCTTGGAAACTGCACGGATGGCAAGGCCTGCAAAGACGAAGATAAGCATCGCTCCGAGCAGTGCGCCGACAAATACCGGGACTGCTGCAACATTAATGACCTCAAAGGGTTTGTGGATGAGGAGGCTGATTTCGGACATATAGGCGTTTAAGAGCAGGAAGACTGCGAGTGCAGCGCTGCCGATGGCATATCCTTTGGTGAGCGCCTTTGTTGTATTGCCGGCAGCGTCGAGCTTGTCCATCCTCTTGCGGACGGATTCCGGTGCCTGGCTCATCTCAACGATACCCCCTGCGTTGTCAGCGATGGGGCCAAAGGAGTCCATGGCAAGCACGTAGGCACAGACCATGAGCATACCGATGGTTGCAGCTGCAGTTCCATAGAGACCTCCGAACTGGATGCCGCTTTGGGAACCCAGCCAGAAGGAGAGGAGTAAGGAACCACCGATCAGGAGTGCCGGGACAGCAGTTGTCTCAAGAGCGACCGAGAAACCGGTAATGATGTTGGTCGCTGGTCCTGTTTCCGATGCATCGGCGATTTCCTGTACCGGGCGATAATGGTGGTCCGTGTAATACAGGGTTACCCGGAGGAATGCGACGGATAATACGATACCAACGATACCTGCGTAGAAGAACCAGATGTTCCCGAGCAGCCACATGGTGCCGATGTAGAAGAACACAACCGAGATTGCTGCCGTGATGTAGTACCCTAAGTTCATAGCATCCATCGGGTCTGCGCCATCCTTTCCGCGGACGCAGAGAATACCGATCATGCTGGCAAGGAGACCCAGTGCACACATGACGAGCGGGAAGAGAACACCGTTGACACCAAAGACCGGGAAGAGTGCGACACCGAGGATCATCGCACCGATGTTCTCGGCAGCAGTGGATTCGAACAGGTCAGCGCCACGGCCGGCACAGTCCCCGACATTGTCCCCGACAAGGTCAGCGATGGTCGCCGGGTTCCGGACGTCATCCTCGGGGATGCCGGCTTCGACTTTACCGACAAGGTCTGCACCGACATCGGCGGCCTTGGTATAGATACCGCCACCGAGCTGGGCGAAGAGGGCCACAAACGAGGCACCAAACGCGAACCCGACGATAATGAAGGGGGTGATCTGCGGGTTTGCACCGAGCGCGTAGTAGGTGAGCGAGACACCAAGAAGCGACATCGCCGTGATTGTTAAGACCGGAAACTGCACCACCTCTGAACGAGATGTCAAGCGCCTTGCCGTCGCTGGTCTGGGCTGCTGCGGCCGTGCGGATATTCGTCCTGACGGCAACAGACATTCCGATGATACCGGCAAGTGCACTACAGGTCGCACCGACAATGAACGCAAGTGCCGTAGAGGTGGCATAACTCTGTTCTCCTGTGAAGAAATACACCCCAAAGATTACAACGGCAAGTACGATTGCCAGAATGGCGATTGTCGAGTACTGTCGTTTGATGAATGCTTCAGCACCCACCCGGATCGCATCGGAGACCTCACGCATCTTAGGTGTACCCTCATCCTTTGAGAGGATACTACGCGCAAGTATTGCCGCGAGGACGAGTGCGAAAACACTTATTCCAATTACTATTGCGAGTTCATACATTCCTTAATCTTCCTCCAATTTTGCCCGAAATTCTTCTCGTGACAGGAACAATGCACACGAACCTTTTTTTAATCCTCTCATCGTGAGAATATTCGGAATAACACATCAGGTATGATAATTGGCATAGGCAGTAGTCTGCTTTAATGACCCAAAGGAAGGAACAATGGTTCTGGGAATAACCCCTTGAAATCCATAATCCATCCCTAGAGATTATTAGTTCTTTTTTAAACCATTAAACTTTTATCATCACAGTTAGATTTGTGAATCTCTTCACTGAAAGTAAAAAACGAATATGAGAATCTCTAAAAAATCCCTCTTTTCCATGATTTCACTTAAAAATATTATTATAAAAATACAGAATCGTGAACAATTCAATATGATTAATAATGAAAAATACCCATATTTCTGAAGAGGGAGGACAGCAAGTGCAACTTTTATTATTTCTCATTTTGGGACCGCTCATTACAGCATTCTTTATGCTTCTTGTGCGCAAAGAACCAGAACGCAACTGGATTGTAAAACTGTCCGCACTGGGCATTGGTGCGGTCACGATTCTACTTCTGGTGACCTTGGGTGACAAAGGAACACTATACTATTCATTCGCCGCCGAATCAACAGGTCTTCTCATGTTTTTTATCGAGATGGTAATTGCGGTTTTTATCCTGTATCTTGGTATAAAATACAAGAACTATCTTGTGGTCGGACTTGTTCTTCTGCTGTCAGCCATGATGCTTTATTTTGAGGGGGTTTACGCTCACACCATAGATGTGAAGTATTCCCTCTTTATCGACCAGTTCTCGATCATCATGGCCCTTATCATCGGCATCATCGGGAGTCTCATCTGCGTGTATGCTCTGAATTATATGAAGGATTTCCATGAGCATCACAAGGAACTGCCGGACAGGCGTAATATATTTTTCTTCATTATGTTTGTGTTCCTCTCTGCTATGTTCGGCCTGGTTTTTTCCAATAACCTTCTCTGGGTGTATTTCTTCTGGGAAATCACAACTCTCTGTTCGTTCCTCTTAATCGGTTATACAAAAACTGAAGAAGCGACCAAAAATGCTTTTACTGCGCTGTGGATGAACCTGCTTGGCGGGGTTGCATTTGCGGTAGCTATTCTGTATCTTGCAACCCAGGCGGGCGGGATTATGGGACTTGATGCGTTGCTGGTTTCAGGGAAAGCCATCGTCCTCATACCCGTTGTCCTTATTGGGTTTGCCGGCCTGACAAAAGCAGCCCAGCTGCCCTTTTCTTCCTGGCTTGTTGGTGCAATGGTAGCGCCGACACCGGTTTCAGCACTACTGCACTCCAGCACGATGGTAAAGGCCGGTGTCTATATCCTCGTACGGCTTGCCCCCATTTTCCAGGCAACATTCTCCGGCTATGTCCTTGCTTTTATTGGTGCACTAACCTTCCTTCTCGCTTCCGGGATTGCCATCTCCCAGAGCAATGCAAAACGGGTTCTTGCCTATTCAACCATTGCAAATCTCGGTCTCATCGTAGCATGTGCTGGTATCGGAACCTCTGAAGCGATATGGGCAGCAATTCTTCTGATCCTCTTCCATGCCATATCCAAATCCCTCCTGTTCCTTTCAGTAGGTACGGTTGAACACAGGATCGAAAGCCGCGATATTGAGGATATGAACGGTTTGATCATGCGGATGCCAAGGATTGCCGCAATGATGGTCATCGGCATTGCCGGGATGTTCCTCGCCCCGTTTGGTATGCTGATATCAAAATGGGCAGCGATCCAGGCATTCATCGATGCACCATACGGTTTTGTCTTTGTCATTATCCTCGCGTTTGGTAGTGCACTTACCCTTTTCTTCTGGGCGAAGTGGATGGGGCGGCTTATTGTAGTCACTCCAAAACAGGAAAATCTCGAAACACATATCGATTCGAATATCTGGATACCATTGATATCACTTGCAGGATTGACAGCGATAACCTGCTTCATCTTCCCGGTAATTTCGAGCACGCTCATCGAACCGTTCCTGCTGCAGAATTATGGAACTGTGGCAGGGTTGTCACAGGACAACATCATGATCATGATCATGATGCTCTTCATGATCGTGCTCCTGCCCGTAAGCATCCTCCTGCCACAAAGGAAGCACAGGCATCTTACCCCCTATATGGGTGGTATGACAACCAATGCGGATATGTCGTTCTACGGAGTGATTGGCCTGAAAAGGGATATGAAACTCTCCAACTATTACATAACCTCCTGGTTTGGTGAGGTCAAACTCCAGACTCTTGGTATCTATCTCTGCACCGGACTGATCGGTATCATGTTTGTTACAGCAGCGTATGCGGGGGCGATCATATGATCTCCATTGTAGGGGCTGTCGCATTTATCCTCCTTGCACCAATAATCGGAGGACTTATTGCGGGTATCGACAGGAAGATAACCGCACATATGCAGGGTCGGGTCGGCCCCCCCATCCTCCAGCCGTTCTACGATGTCGGCAAACTCTTTGAGAAAGAAAAGACCGTGGCAAACGATACACAGCGCTTCTACGCCATTAGTTACTTTATTTTCATGATCTTTACTGGGGCGCTCTTCTTTGCCGGGGGAGATCTCCTGCTGGTGATCTTCGCGCTCACGCTTGCCCAGATATTCCTTGTCCTTGGGGCGTACTCAGCAAATTCTCCCTACAGCCATATCGGGGCAGAACGCGAACTAATCCAGATTATGGCATATGAGCCGATGGTCATTATTGCTGCGGTGGGCATGTATGTTGTTACAAAAAGTTTCAACATTGGAACCATTGCCAGCTACCCACAACCGCTGGTTCTTTTCCTCCCGGCGATCTTTATAGGTTTCATCTACATCCTCACTATCAAACTGCGCAAATCACCGTTTGATATCTCAACTTCACATCATGCCCACCAGGAGATTGTAAAAGGAGTCACTACGGAATTCTCAGGTCCTACACTTGGACTTATCGAAGTGACCCACTGGTATGAAACCGTTTTCCTGCTGGGATTCGTGTACCTGTTCTTTGCATCCAATCCATTAATTGGCATAATCGCTGTGATCCTCGTCTACCTGCTTGAACTGCTGATTGACAACGCAAGTGCACGGGTGAAGTGGCAGCTTGTCATGAAAAGTTCGTGGGTGATTGCCGCAATAGTTGGTGTGGTAAATCTTGCCATCCTCTATTATCTGGGGGTGGGGTGAGCAATGACCTATCTTTCAAAGTCTCCCTGGATCCTGCATTATGATGCTACGAGCTGTAATGGCTGCGATATCGAAGTGCTAGCCAGCCTGACGCCGATGTATGATGTGGAGCGATTCGGGATCATCAATACCGGAAACCCGAAGCATGCGGATATCTTTGTCATCACCGGCTCGGTAAATGAGCAAAACCGCGAAGTGGTGAGGAATCTCTATGAACAGATGCCCAATCCAAAGGTTGTCGTCGCGGTCGGAATCTGTGCATGCTCTGGCGGAGTTTTCCGGGAATGTTACAATGTGGCTGGCGGGATTGACAAGATTATTCCTGTCGATGTTTATGTTCCGGGTTGTGCTGCCCGTCCAGAGTCGATCATCGACGGAATTGTGACAGCACTGGGAATTCTTGAAGGAAAGCGGAATGCACCACAGTCTGCCACAACAGAACAACAACCGGTGGAATTACAACAAGGAGGTGGGGCACAATGACAATCGAGGAACAGACTCTCATCCCGATTGATGTGAGCGAGCTGGTCTCCCATGTCGAAAAGATGAAAAAAGAGGGTAACCGGCTAGTCCAGATCGGGTGTACCGGAGTCGAAGAAGGCTACGAGATCAATTACTCATTTGACAAGGACTACAAATTCCAGAACCTTCGGATCCTGGTCAAACAGGATACCGTTGTACCCAGCATCAGCGGTGTCTATTGGGGAGCGTTCATCTATGAAAATGAGATCCACGACCTGTTTGGGATCACTGTTGCAGGAATGAATATCGATTTCAAAGGAACACTCTACAAAACGACGGTTAAATATCCGTTTTCCATCCCGACATTCAAGGAGGACAACCCATGTCAAAACAAATAATCATCCCGTTCGGGCCCCAGCACCCGGTGCTCCCGGAACCTATCCACCTTGACCTTGTGCTTGAGGATGAGACAGTTGTCGATGTTCTCCCGTCAATCGGGTATGTGCACCGCGGGCTCGAAAAGCTCGTTGAAAAACGGGAATTTACTGAATATACCTTCATCGCTGAACGCATCTGCGGTATCTGCAGCTTCATCCACAGCCTTGTCTACGTTCAGGGTGTCGAGCAGATTATGGGAATTGAGGTACCTGAGCGGGCACATTACCTGCGAACGATCTGGTCTGAATACTCAAGGCTTCATTCCCACCTGCTCTGGCTTGGCTGTTTTGCTGATGGCATGGGCTTTGAGAACCTTTTCATGAATTCGTGGAGGATTCGCGAACATATCCTTGATGAACTCGAGGCAACCACAGGAGGCCGCGTGATCCAGAGTGCCTGCAAGGTAGGGGGAGTGAGAAAAGATATCTCCGGTGAACAACTGGAGGGAATGCTCTTCCGGCTTAAGGATATTAAAAAAGATATGCACAACATCACCAGTGTGTTTCTGGAAGACAGTTCGGTGAAACACCGGTTAAAAAATGTAGGGATGCTATCAAAACAGGATGCATATGATTGCGGTGCGGTTGGACCCACTGCCAGAGGAAGCGGGGTTGCAATCGACCTGCGTGAAACGGGATATGCGGCTTATGGAAAACTCAACTTCAAACCGGTTGTAGCAACTGAAGGTGACTGTTATGCACGCTGCAATGTCAGGATACAGGAGCTGTTCTCGTCAATTGACATCATAGAACAGGCAGCAAAAAAGATCCCTGAAGGTCCTATTGATGTGAAGATTACCGGTGCACCGAATGGCGAATATTTCTCGCGGGCCGAACAGCCCCGGGGAGAAGTAGTCCATTATGTCAAGGGAAACGGAAAAAAGAACCTTGTTCGATCGAGGGTGAGGACACCCACATTCACCAACATTCCGCCTCTGGTTATGATGTTGAAAGGGTGCCAGCTCGCGGATGTTCCGGTGATTGTTTTGTCTATAGATCCCTGCATCAGCTGTACGGAGAGGTGAGGAACGATGGTAATTCTTAAAATGGCAGCAACGGCCATTAAAAGTCTGTTCTCACGTCCTGCAACGCTGATGTATCCCGCCCGACCGGCAAAACGGACTTCGGCGACCCGTGGGCATATCGTGATTGATCCTGCAAACTGCATCACCTGCCGTTCATGCCAGCGCAAATGCCCGACAGGAGCAATCTGCGTGGAAGTAAAAGAGAAGACATGGCAGATCGACCGGATGCGGTGCGTGACCTGCAATTCCTGTGGGGATGTCTGTCCCACCAAATGCCTTACGATGGATCCAGCCTACACGGCAGCACTGACAGCACGTGGCGGGGTATACAAAGTGACAGTTGCCGGGCCAAAGAAGAAAGAACCAGCACCTGCCGCAGCGGAAAGTCCAAAAACCGAATAAGACTCAAATTTTTTTATAAAAACGTAAAAGTTTCTGGTACCAGTGTCTGTAAATCGACTACTACAGCCTGAGCCGGTGTAGGGTTCACGTTCATCTGTTTCTGGAATGCGGTCTGTGACTGCCATGTACCGGCATTAATCCCGAGTACACCCCGATACTGCGTCAGTCCACGGATGTGGACATGACCGGTGTGCAGGATCTCCGGCAGCGGGTCGATTATTAACCTGTCAGTTTTTCCTGCAGCAATGGGAGTCCTGCGCCCGTATGCCGGGGCAAGATGTCGGCGCTGGAGCATCTCTTCCATCATGAGCCCGCTCTGTTCATAGGATGCACCGGGGATCAGACCGATCATGTCATCGATTGATCGTCCGTGATACATGAGAACCCGCACTCCCTGAAGGTTGACAAGTGCCGGGTTCTCGACAAGCATGCAGTTCTCCGGGAATTTTTTTGTAAATTGTTGCGGGATCACCGGTTGCGGTTCCGCACCCCTGACTACATCATGGTTACCGGGCGATATGATGATCTTCATACGGGAAGGAAGGTCCCGCATCATTGCACCGAATGCATCATACTGTTCGTAGATATTTTTGATCACCAGTTCGCTTTCCTGACCTGGATAGATACCGATGCCGTCGACCAGGTCTCCGGCAATCAGGAGATACGAGAAATCAGAATCCGAAAGCCAGTCTGCGAACCGGTTCCAGCACTCTTCAAGAAACGTGTCACTGCCGACATGTACATCAGAGATAAAAACCGCTTTACCCGGCTGTTCGCTTGTAAAGGGGGTATTATCGATACGTATGTCCGGGCGGTACAGCTGCTCGGCAAAAAAGAGTTTCCCGTCATTGGAGAGTTTTCCCTTCACCCCGATAACTTCATCAGGGATAATGCGTTCGGCATCGGAAAAGACCGGGCGGTCTTTTCTGAAGAGCACGGAAATGTTTGCAGAAGAATCCTCTATCTCGGCAATCCGGTGACCGTTTGTCGTGGTCTTTACCTCGACAACCATACCAATAACAGTACATTCTTCCTGACGGTAGCGGGTATTCCTCGGGTAAGTGCCTCGATTGGCATCGCCCTGCAACGGCTCCGGATCATGTTTCCGAGACGATTATACCGGTCACGGAAATAGTGGAGATAATCACTTGTCCCGTTCACACAGCCGGATGTTCCCGGGCTACCGCTGATCACTTCAACAGATGGGTCTGAGAGAAACCGTGTCCCGTCCCGTGTGGCATTCATGCCGGGAATATGTTTTGCCGAAACTACGATGGTCTCTCCGGGAACCTGCGCGATAATGCGCTCGATGAGATCCGGCTCATTCTGTTCCTGGATATAACGCACGACATCGGGATGCACCTGCAGCTTGGTCTCAAGAAACCGGAGTGTTATCTGCTGTGCATCGAGCATGAATAGTATATTGGTTACGAATAAAATATAGGGTTTTATCTTAACACCGGAACACATGACTGGATGTCAGGTGTCTGATTGTGGATGATTGATATTCTCTTCAGATGAAGGTACATAGCATGAAATATCCGCAGACCCTTTTCTATGTATGAATATATTCCAGATGGTGCTCCTCGGTTTTGTGATCGGTCTGACTGGCGCGCTCGCACCTGGTCCAACACTGGTTGCAACCATCAACGCATCGATTACCGGTGACTGGACGACCGGGTTGAAAGTGTCTCTCGGCCATGTAATCGTAGAACTTTTTCTCGTTATCCTGATACTTTTGGGGTTGGCGACAGTTGCACTTCCCTACACTTCAGCGATTGCAGGAATTGGCGGGATTGCGCTGATTGCATTCGGGGCGCTGACGATCGCAGGAAGCAGAAAGGCAACCATGCGAACCTCCTCTCCCCAAACGGTTGCCAACCCCTATATGGCAGGACTTGTTACCAGTGCGGCAAACCCGTACTTCTGGATCTGGTGGCTCTCAATAGGGAGCGCAATGGTAATTGCAGGGCTCCAGGGTGGACTAGTGCTTGTAGGAGCCCTTATGATAGGGCACTGGTCTGCAGATACCGTATGGTTAACGCTGGTCTCAACGGGCGTGTCCAAAGGCAGGACGATCGTTTCTGATAGTACATACCAGAAGATTATTGCACTTTGCGGAATCTTCCTCATCCTTTTTGGGGCATACTACCTGTCACGTCTTCTGATCTCATTATGAAATCCCACGGCATTTTATAATCCGACATGGTTAATTATGAAGGGTTTAACATTATTATAAAAAATCAGATAACGAGCGTTAAAAATGGCAGATAACGATAATAAACGGGATATCCGCACGCTGGTCTCACAATTTCGGAAAAGTGATCACTGGGCGGTGTCCCTGGCGCGCGATCTGCTCTGGATAGTGGCTGTTGTTGGTGGGATCGCGCTTGCCCTGTTCTTAATCTCCGGTACCTGGCCTGCTGTCGTCACCATCGAATCTCAGAGTATGGTACCTCACATGAATGTGGGGGATCTTGTTGTTGTCGTCCAGAAGGACCGGTTCGGTACATTGCAGACCTGGGTCCAGGGAAATACAACAGGCTATAAAAAGTTCGAGGATTACGGGGATGTGATTATTTACCAGCCAAATGGGGCAAAGAATCCTGTGGTTCCAATACCCTTCCTTTCGTCAGGTGTGCATCCTATTATCCACCGGGCAATGGTCAAAGCTGACACAGCAGACCTGCCGAAATACCTGCAACTGGATCTTGAAAATATTTCAAAGTATTACCAACCTCACGGCGGATACATCACAAAAGGGGATAATAACAAAAATATTGATCAGGTCGCAGTTTACCAGGGTTTGGGTGTTATCGAGCCGGTAAAGGATGAATGGATCATTGGAAAGGCACTGTTCACCATCCCGCTGGTCGGGTACCTCCCTCTCCATATTGTTGAAGTGACTATCATCATCATAGTCATCATGGTACTCCATGAACTCTATCTGCATTCCCGGGAGGACAAAACGAAAAAACCGCAGAAAAAGGACAGAAAAAAACAGCGTTAGATAGTTGCGGTAATTATGTCAGATATTTCAACACTCCTATCAGATGTACTCGGTGGACATCGTCTTACTGAGGTCGAGGCAACCCGGCTTCTGGAAATACGGGACCGGAATGTTTTCGAAATTGTATCTGTTGCAGATGAGATTCGGGAGCGCAAAGCAGGCAACATTGTAACGTATGTGAAAAACCAGAACCTCCATGTGACCAATATCTGTAAGAATCTCTGTGGTTTCTGCGGCTTTGGCAGGAGCGCTGATGATGATGGCGCCTATTGCAATGATAAGCTGGCAATTCAGGCAAAGGTACGTCTTGCCCTCAAGCGTGGTGTTACTGAGATCTGTCCCTGAGCGGGGTGCATCCAGAATTTACCATCGACACTTACTGTGATCTAATCTCATGGGTCCACGAGGTAGGACCGCATATTCATCTCCATGCGTTCAGCCCGGATGAAGTCTCCTATGCGGCATCAGGAAGCAATCTTTCCAGTGTTGAAGTTCTTGAACGATTGAAGGCTGCCGGTCTTGGGTCGTTACAGGGTACTGCGGCAGAGATCCTTGTGGACTCTGTGAGAAAAGTGATCTGTCCCCGGAAATTGGGTACAGCTGAATGGGTCCGAATTATCAAAGAAGCACACGCGCTGGGGATATTTTCGACAGCGACTATTATGTACGGTTCCTGTGAGACTGCAAAGGACCAGGCTGAGCATCTTGGCATACTGCGCACGATTCAGGATGAAACACATGGCTTTACTGAACTGGTTCCCCTGACCTATATCCACACCAATACCTCGCTTTTTAAAGAGGGTATTGCCCGTGCAGGCGCGACAGGTCGGGAAGATCTGCTGATGACCGCTGTTTCCCGGCTGTTCCTCGATAATTTCAATAATATTCAGGTCCCGTGGGGGAAGCTGGACTAAAGATGTCTCAGATGTCGTTACTCGCCGGAGGCAATGATCTTGCCGGCACCATGTTCTCCGATGATATATCTGTAAATGCAGGGGCAATCGATGCAGATTACCTTGATCCCGTGGTCATGGAACGGATGGTGTCAGACATTGGGCGAACCCTGCAGGAGCGGACAACCCTGTATAAACTGATCTAAAAAAATATTCTCTATGAAACTATTGAATTCTTTTAAAAAAGATATCAGAGAAGCTCCAGCGCCTGCCGCCCGGTCATACCGGTCCGGATCCCGCGTCCCAAAGCAGATCGGTTTGCCTCCTTGATTATCCCTTTCAGGATATCATCGGTATCCACAATTGACGGTCCGATTGCGGGTCTCACCTTTGCGGCGGGATAGCTGAATGAATCAAGTGCAGCAACATCAAAAGCGCCGCACCCAACCATCCCCACATCGGTCATTACCGCAACAAGATTCGCCGGGCCGAGGGGGATAATATATCCATCGGCAATCTTTCTGGTCAGTTGAACTTCAACCTGTTCCATATCTCTCCAGTAGAGATGATTGGTGCAGGGGGATTAATAATCATGTGGCGTAAGAATACGATACAGGTATTTTTCTTCAGGATGCTACAATGTCTGAAGAATATCCTGGAGTGAGCAATGGAGAATCACCTGCGGACTCTGCTTGATGATATCAAAACCGGCCACCGTATGAGTAACGATGATGCACTGGATCTGTTTCAGGTCAGGAACAGACAGGTCTGGGAGATTGCGGCAGCTGCAGACGAGATGCGTGAACGACGGGTTGGCAACGCAGTTTCCTATGTCAGGAACCAGAACATCAATGTGACCAATCTCTGTGTCAATGCCTGCGGTTTCTGCGGTTTTTCAAAAAAACCCGGCGATGACGGCATCTATTTTCACGACAAGTCCGAGATCCAGAAGAAGGCGTCCCTCGCAAAAATGCGCGAAGTATCCGAGATCTGTACGGTCAGCGGCCTACATCCGGATTTTAATGCCCAATCCTATTGTGATGTCTACCGCTGGATTCATGAGGCTGCACCCGGCATCCATCTTCATGCAAGTAATCCGATGGAAGTTGCGTATGCTGCTAAAAAGAGCGGAATGAGCACACAGGAAGTGCTGACCGTTATGAAGGAAGCTGGACTTGGATCTATGTGCGGGACAGCAGCGGAGATCCTGGTTGATACCGTCCGTAAAAAAATCTGTGCACAGAAGGTTTCAACAGATGAGTGGGTGCGCATTATCCGGGAGGCGCATGCCATGGGCATTCCCACAACTGCAACGATCATGTATGGTCACTGCGAGAGCGATGAAGACCGGGTGCATCACCTGGCAATCCTGCGTGAAATTCAGGAAGAGACGCACGGATTCACAGAATTTGTCCCTCTCTCGTTTATTCACATGAATACCCCTCTCTACCGTGCAGGACTCGCGCGGGCGGGAGCGACCGGAAGAGAGGATCTCCTGATGGTCGCTGTTGCACGTCTCTTTCTGGACAACTTTAAGAATATCCAGGTTTCCTGGGTAAAAGAAGGAATCAAGATGGCCCAGTTAGGTTTGATTGCCGGTGCCAACGATCTTGGCGGCACGATGTTCGAAGAGAGCATATCAAAAGGGGCTGGTGCAATCAATACAGACTACCTCGATCCTTCCGAGATGCAGCGGATTGCCGAGGATATCGGACGGACACTCAAACGCCGTACGACGCTCTATGAACCGGTCTGACAGGGACCTTGCACTATCAATAGAGAATATCCCCAAGAGGGTGTATGAGAAGAAGCGATCGTCAGATCACTGACATTGTCGAGATTGAATCTATCCTCAACGATGCGCAGGTCTGCAGGATTGGTTTGTCGGATGGCGTTGAGCCGTATATTGTACCGCTTTGTTTTGGGTACATTGACGGAACAATTTACCTTCATTCAGCCATGTCCGGAAAAAAAATTGAAATTTTAAAGAAAAATCCACAGTGTTGTTTTGAGGTTGACCTGTGTCAAACAATCATACGCACTGAGAAGCCGTGTGCATGGGAGATGCGATATAAAAGTGTGATCGGTTTTGGCAGGGCATATTTCATATCTGACCGTGAGGAAAAGAAACACGGATTAAACTGCATCATGCACCACTATGGGAGTGGGATTCACGAGTTGTCCGATGAAGACATCAGAAATGTTTGTGTAATCAGGATCGATATTAAGTCGATGACAGGAAAAAAACACGATTGAGGGAAACAGCATTTTATAGGATCAATCGTGGTTGCGTTTCACAAGCCTGACGATTTTATCGCCGATTTTCTGAGCTTTTTCTACTGCTTCCTCATCAGACAGCACTTCGCCTTTATGGTACCCGTTCCCTTTCACCGAACCCAGCGATGAAAATTCATGCGTGCTTAAGAACCCCTCAAGCGTCTGGATCGTCCGGCTCGCACCTTTTTGTGCCTGAACCGCTACAGCGATACCTTTCCTTCCCGCAAGCTTCCGGTCGTGATAGAGGGAATACGTGCGGTCGATGAAGTTTTTCAGGTGGCCGCAGACATCATAGTAATAGGTGGGTGAGCCGATAACGAGCACGTCGCAGTCGAGCACTTTCTGAATCACTTCGTCCCAGTCATCGTTCTCTATCACACACCACTTCTTCTCCTTGCACTTCTCACAGCCCAGACACGGGTGGATTTTTTTTCCCGCGAGCGAGACAAATTCGGTTTTGATCCCTGCATCATCACAGCGTTTGAGGATAACATTGACCAGATCTGCGGTATTGCCATCCTTTCGCATGCTTCCCGATATCCCAAGCACTTTCATATGTTATCCTATACCTGTGGATTAATGATAGTTTTGATGACGGGGTCGAGCTGGAGTCCACAGAATGCAGCGAGGATCTCCTGCTTTGGATCATCCTGCCGGTACAAGAGATGCGATGTACAGGAGCAGTCACTGCATCCGAACTTCGCAATGCCGGCCTTGTTCAGTTCACGAGCAAGTCTGGCATTCCAGACGATCCCCAGTGACTGCATAGACTGCATACACAAGAGAAAAACAGGGTGAAATGAGGAGATAGTCAACATGCCATTTCGGTTGTTTGTCATGCAGGTGGGCGAGCGAGATATGACGTTCAAGCCGTTGTAACCCCCCGCTACCCAGAGCAGATCCAACATAGATGTGCCAACCAGCCCGAAACGTAATCGCCCCCAATGCACCAATTCTGATAGTGCAGCCGGGGTTTCGAAAAACAAGGCAGTAAATTCCTTTATCCATAACCGCTCTTCATCAGTCCCAGCGCTGCAGCGATGTGACGGCGTCCGCCGGTTTCAACCGGTTCCCCGTGGCCGGGGTAAAGCCCCTCCACATCAAGAAGCGAGAGCCGGTTGAGTGATTGTTCAAGTTCAATCCTGCTACCTCCCGGGAAATCATATCTTCCGAAACACCCATCGGAAAAAACAGTATCTCCGCTGATAAGAACATGGTCCCGCTCAGAAAAGAGGCAAATGCTTCCCGGTGTATGACCTGGTGTATGAAGGACCTCTAATTCTCCTATGATGTCCCCCTCAGAAAGTACAATATCAGGAGCAATCCCTGGAGAACGTGCACCAAAGTGCATGGACAGGCTCTGGATGTCATCAACAAGCCCTCTGGCATCATTTTTATGAATGGCGACCTTTGCCTTACACATAAAGGCAATCTCTTTTACTCGGGCTGTGTGATCAAAATGGCAGTGAGTCAGGACAATTGTATCGATTTCCTCTTTGAATGGTTTGATAGCCATTGGCGGCACTCCCGCGTCAACGAGAATCGTGCCGTAAATATAGGAGTTCGCAAAAGCCGACTGTTCGGGAATCCATCTGACCTGCATGCACAATAATAAGGACTCCCGACAGATGTTTCTTATGGATTCCCTGATCCGCAGATGTTCCCGTGGGATTCCGCAGGAACTCGACGTGGTGGCTCGGTTGGAAGGAATAGATACGGCGCGCTTAGCCCGGGGTATTTCAGCAGGAAGGATTGTGATTCCGGCAAATCCAAAGCGGATTCACCAACAGTGCGCGATAGGTGAGGGTTGCCAGGTAAAAATTAATGTGAATATCGGGACCTCTGGCACCCGCTGTGATCCTGACCTTGAAGAGGAAAAGGCACAAGCGGCACTCATCAATGGTGCCGACGCTCTCATGGATTTCTCCACCGGGGGGATCTTGTCGCAATCCGGAAAAAAATCCTTGCGTTTGATACCACGGTTGGGACCGTTCCAATCTATGAAGCAGTCCGCAGGGCGGGTAATGCCGCTGATGTTGATGCAGATCTTCTCTTCCGGGTCATCCGCGAACACTGCCAGCAGGGTGTTGACTTCCTGACACTCCACTGCGGGGTGAACCGGCAGGCACTTGCAGCGCTCAGGAATGATCCTCGGGTAATGGGCGTGGTGAGCCGGGGTGGTTCATTCCACTGTGCGATGATGGTGCAGCGTGATGAAGAGAACCCGCTGTATGCTGAATACGATTACCTGTTAGAGATCCTCGCGGAGTATGACGTGACGATAAGCCTCGGGGACGGGATGCGCCCCGGCTGCCTGCAGGATGCAGAAAAACTTGCAAAGTCGGTGGAGTACATCACGCTCGGCACGCTTTCGAAACAGGCTCTGGCAAAGGGGGTCCAGCGGATGATTGAAGGGCCGGGACATATGCCACTTGATCAGATTGGCTACAATGTGCACATGATAAAAGAGATCACCGATCATGCCCCACTCTACCTGCTCGGACCTCTCGTCACGGATATTGCGCCGGGCTACGATCATGTTGTTGCTGCCATCGGGGGAGCAACGGCATGCCTGAATGGGGCAGATTTCCTCTGCATGGTCTCTCCCAGCGAACACCTCGCACTTCCGGATGTTGCAGACATCATCGAGGGAACGCGGGTGGCAAAGATCGCTGCCCATATAGGGGACACCGTCCGGAGGCACGAGGGCTGGCGGATGGAACGTGAGGTGCAGATGGCTGAGGCACGGCATGAACTCGATTGGGATGCCCAGTTCAGACTGGCTCTCTTTGGAGACCATGCAAAAAAGATCCACTGCCGCGATGGGGACATGGAGACCTGTTCGATGTGCGGCGATCTCTGTGCAATCAAGATAGTCAACGAACTCTTTGAAGAAAAAAAGAAGAAAAAATAATATTTTTCATTTTTTTAATAAATTCAGTATCCGGATCGCCAGCCACGCCGCATTATCCCCGTTGTCAACACCCACGCATGCTACCGGTACACCTTTGGGCATCTGGGCAATTGCGAGGAGTGCATCGAGCCCGTTCAGGGTCCCGCTGACCGGGACACCGATCACCGGTTTATCGGTCTTTGAAGCGATCACGCCGGGAAGTGCTGCTGAAAGTCCGGCAATCGCAATGAATATTTTTGCATTGCTGGTTTTGATATAGGCATCAAGTCTGTCTGGATCACGGTGAGCTGAGATGATCTGGGCGTCATACGACACCTTGTTTTCTTCAAGGACCTTTTTTACCTTGTCCGTTATTGCTGCATCAGAAGCGGAGCCCGAAATAACTGCCACGTCAGCCATACTAACCATCCAAACATATATTGTGCTTATCTAGATATACTATGAGCAGATCCACATGGAAAAAGAACTACTCCTGATGCTACCAGGCCCGGTACCGATGCCGGAACGGGTAAGGTATGCAATGATGCGTCAGGCAATAAACCACCGCAGCCCCGAGTTTGGTGCGGTCTATGCCGACTGTGTACGGGTATTAAAGACCGCATTTGGAACAACAAACGACCTCTTTGTGATCAGTGGATCCGGAACTGCGGGTATGGAAGCTGCAGTTGCAAACTTTGGAAGGGACAAGGATATTGCCTGCCTTGTCAACGGGAAGTTTGGTGAGCGGCTCTTTAAGATCAGCCAGCGCTATGGAAAGGCACACGAGATCGGGTCCGCATGGGGAACTCCGCTCAACCTTGACGGCACTTGAAGAGCGGCTCGAGCAGGGTGCACAGGTAGTCACGCTCGTACACAACGAAACGTCTGCAGGTATCAAGAACCCGGCAAAGGAAGTCGGCCGCTCGCAAAAAAGCACGATGCGCTGTTTTTAATGGATGGCATTACCTCCATTGGTGGCGATGTTGTTGAGGCAGATACCTGGGGAGCAGATGTTGCCATTGTCGGATCCCAGAAGTGTCTCGCTGCACCGGCCGGGCTTGCCAGGATCTCGGTAAGCAGCAGGGCTTGGGAGAGGCTTTGTAAGAATCCCCCCTACTATCTCGACCTTGCGGCGTACAAAAAGAGTGCAGCAGGTAAACCGATGGAGACTCCGTATACCCCGGCAGTCCCGCTCTTTTTAGCGCTGCGGGAAGCATGTCTCATCATTGAAGAAGAGGGAATTGCCAGCCGGATCGCACGCCACCAGAAAATGGCGCAGGCCGTGCGGGCAGCAGCGAAAACCTGGGGGCTCTCCCTGTTTCCGAAGATCGATGCAAAGCACGAATATTCCAACACGGTCACTGCAATCTCATATCCTGAGGGTGTGAAGGATGACGAGATGCGGGCAATCATTAAGAAGATGGGGATTGTCATTGCCGGTGGACAGGATCACCTGAAGGGGAAAATCTTCAGGATCGGGAGCATGGGTGCGGTCAGTGCACCGGAGATTCTTGCAACGCTTGCGGCAACACAGCATGCATTGAAGAAACTGGGATACAAGGTGCAGGGCGATGGTGTCGCATGCTGCCTGCGAGGTGCTGGGATGAGGGTGGGCGTTGCTGATACCACCTTTTCACGCGTCAACATGGGAGCGATCGCCATCGACGAGCTGAAGAAACACGCGAGTGTGGCGATTGAGCGGGTAACCGTACCGGGTATCAAGGACCTCCCGGTTGCCTGCAAGAAACTGATCGAGGAACGCCGATGCGATATCGTCATGGCACTCGGAATGCCCGGGGGAAAGGAGAAGGACCAGCTCTGTGCCCATGAAGCCTCGCAGGGCCTCATCATGTGCCAGCTCATGACCAACACCCACATCATCGAGGTCTTTGTGCATGAGGATGAGGCAAAGGATGACCGCGAACTTGCCTGGCTTGGAGCAGCGTACCCGCGAACATGCAGTCAATGCCGTGAAACTCGTGCTCCACCCCAGGGACCTGGAAAGCGAAGCGGGTACCGGGCAGCGGCAGGGATTTGAGGATGCCGGCCCAGCCCGGAAATAAAACCGAGCGTACAGCATTTATGAACATTAACAAGAGATGATCTACTATGTGTGATACCAACCCCATAAAACTCGGATTTGTTGTCGCGGAATTTAACCGTGACATCACGTACATGATGGAGATTGAAGGCCGCGAACATGCAGCATTCCTTGGCGCAGAAGTCACCGAGTGCCTGTATGTACCGGGTGCTTACGACATGCCGCTTGCGATCAAGAAGATGCTGCAGGCGGGAAAAGTCGATGCAGTCGTCACGATCGGTTGTGTTATTGAAGGCGCTACCCAGCATGACGATATTGTCGTTCAGCATGCAGCCCGGAAGATCATCGACCTCTCGCTTGAGTTTGGCAAGCCCGTAACCCTCGGTATTTCCGGGCCCGGCATGACACGGCTTGAGGCAAACGAACGGATCGATTACGCAAAACGGGCCGTTGAATCCGCCATCAAGCTTGTCAAGCGATTGAAATGAGGCCTCTCTCGGAGAAGATCGCCGGCGTTGTCGAATCGGCAACGATCGCGATCTCCAACCGGGCAAAGAAGATGCAGGCAGAGGGGATCGATGTCATCAGCATGTCGATCGGCGAGCCCGATTTCGATACCCCCCGGCACATCACGGATGCCTGCATTGATGCCCTGAACCGGGGCCAGACCCATTATGCGCCGAGCAACGGCATTCCCGAACTGACGAGCGCCATCGCCAGAAGATCGTCCGGGAGAACAAATTTCCCTGCACCCCCCAGCAGGTGATCGTTGCCAGTGGGGCCAAGCAGGCCATCTACGAGGCATGCGAAGCAGTCCTGAACCCGGGCGACGAGACGATCATCCTCACCCCGGCCTGGGTTTCCTACGAGCCCTGCGTCCAGATCGCCGGCGGGAAGGTCGTGAAGCACGCGATCAATCCAAAGACCTTCCAGCTCGACGACTCTCTTCTCGAACGGGTCAATGCAAAGACCAAGATGATCGTGGTCAACTCCCCGTCGAATCCCACGGGTTCTGTCTTCGACATGAAGTCCATGAAGCTCGTTGCGGACCTCTGCACGGATTATGACATCTATGCCATGTCCGACGAGATCTACGAGAAGATGGTGTACGGCAAGGAACACATCTCGCTTGCCGCAATCGGCGACATGGCGCAGCGGACCATCACCATCAACGGCTTCTCGAAAGCCTATGCCATGACCGGCTGGCGGCTCGGGTACGCAGTTGCCCCAAAGGAGATCATCGCGGAGATGTCCAAGGTGCAGCAGCACACCATCAGCCAGGCCACGACCTTTGCGATGTGGGGCGGGGTTGCGGCACTCAAAGGCGACCAGTCCTGCGTCGAGGAGATGCGCAAAGAGTTCGACCGCCGGCGGAAATACGTCATCTCCGAGCTGAACCTGATGGGCTACGAGACGGCACCGGCTGACGGGGCGTTCTATGCCTTCGTCAAGGTTGCCGGCGACGATATGGAAGTTGCCTCCCGCTGGCTTGAGAAGGGCCATGTGGCGGCAACCCCGGGCAGTGCGTTCTATGCGCCGGGGTGGATCCGGCTGTCGTATGCGACGTCGATGGAGCGGCTGAAGGAAGCGATGGGACGGATCAGGAGGGTTGGGTAAACGAGATCTTTTTAAAAAAATTCAACAAAATTTTTTTGCGCTAAAAATTTTTTGGAAATGTTAAACTCAGAAAGTGCGCCTGACCTGACTGATCCTCAGATCCCCCTTAAATCACTCAATCCCCAGCACGGTTTCAGGGCACTTTTTCCACCCAATTGATTCTATTTAGATATTTCCAAAGTACAGAGAGAGGAAGACCAATCCGGGCCTTTTTCGTAGAGGAAAATAACCTCATTGTACCGTTTTTCCCCAATTCGATCTATTTTCGGATGCCCGAAAAAGGGGACCGGATAAAGTCTGTTATACTGGCTCCGTTTGCCAATCCGGGCATTTTACGAAGGGTCGATCCTTACCTCCCTTGACCCTTTTCTGAGGCGATTTCACCGACGGAGGATTCCGCCGAGGGTGCCTGGACCGGGGTGTGGCTGCCGGCACTAGTCCCGGACAACCGCTTGCGGCATCGGGTAGATATCCCATCGGAAACCAAGCCCGTAGAGGACGGTAGGATCGCGGGCGGTGATGGTCCGGACCTCGTCCTCGGAATTGGCCCCGAAAACCGCAAGGCCCCATGGGCCGGCTGGGTTCAGACCGGCCCCATCACGATGACAGTCCCTGCTTCAACGTATTTCCTGAGATATGCACCGTGATCCATCATAACCTGCCGTTCCTCCGCATTCATGTCGGCAGTAAAGGAAGGGCGGGGAGGGGATCAGTTTTGCCAGGAAGTAGTGCTTCTCCATGCAATTGCTTCGGCAGCCGGAAATATAAATTCCGTGATGGATCATCGCGACGTCAGATCGATCTCCCAATCTCGCTCCGTTCATGGTCCGGTACTGTCTGGTCCTTCTGTGCCGTGCCGGTGACGCAGCCGGTTCCGGTTTTCCCCGGTCCCTCATTGAGATGCAGGCCCGTGGCCGGCTGGGCCGGGAGTGCCGGCTTTGCCTCAAAAACCGGCTTCGGTTTCTCCGGCATCACCAATCCGTCACGACTGAGTTCGATAAGCCCGGTATCCGTGACGCGGAAAAACCGGAACGCCCCGCGGGGTAAAAAGACCCAGAGCTCGCGGGAGATCCCGGGCCCGGACGCGATGGCCCGCAGTGTTGCGAGTGCATCGGCTGCCTCACTCTCGATCCATGCATGGGAGCAGTGGACGCGGGTGACCCGTTTGATCCGGACGTGGGCCACGAAACCCTGGCAGTAGATCACGAAGTTGCAGATCGTGCCCGGCTCGTGCATGAACTGCCGGGTCTCGCCCCGCTTCTTTGCGATCAGCACGGCCTCGCGGAGAGCCATGAGCGGTCTTCGCCCACGGGTCATGGCCGGCCTCCACCATTTCCAGTCGATGGTTTGTTACAGCGGCCGGTGTTCCTCTGCTGCACGGTTTTTGTTTTGTGTCTGATTGATTCGGTCGATAGCAACAGCTCCTTACCTTGTTGTGAATATGCCGGTGGCAATCCCGTGAGTGCACAGGCCGTTGCCACACTGCTGCTCCACGCGTTATTCTCAAAATTATATACGCTTTGTAGTATGAGTGGCTCATCAGAGCCGCGGGCAGGAGAAGAACGCTAAAAGGTGTTCTTTGACTTGCGAGGACCGTTTCAGGATTTTGTCGTTCTCCATCGTACATGTGCAAATGTCGAGTTACCCGAGATCACGACCGCATTCCCCTCTGATCGCATCATCGGGGTGACATACGCATCGACAACCTTTTGCTCTTCGGGTGTCTTTGCCCCGAACCGCTTCCGGAAGAACCCGAGCATCTCCTCCCGGCTCCCGAAACGGTACTCCTTTGAGAGCGGCAGCATGGTCACGTCCGGGTAAATTCCCATCTGGTAGAGGACCCCGAAGAGACAGTCGGCTTTCGGCCCGGAATGATACGGGCTCCCGTGCAGGGGCTCCCAGAGATCGGCATACATCCGCTCCCAGAAGGGCATGTCCACGAACCAGAAGAGGTGGACGGAGCCACGAGGAGGCAGCATCCATCTTCCGGAGCGCTTCCCGGATATCATGCATGGTCAGGGAGAGGGAAGCGATGACAATATCATACGGGGCGGTGAGATCCGAGGAGAGATCGATCTCCTCCCAGGTCTTCTGCACGCAGGTGATATTGTGTAAGTTCTCCCGCTTCAGCATGCTTCCTGAGGATCTCCACCATCCCGGCCCCGGGCTCCACCGCGGTAATCTCCTTCACGAGCGGGGAGAGGGGGATCGCGAGTGTTCCCGGCCCCGCCCCGATATCCAGCACCCGGGAATTTCTGGTTATGTCAAGACGAAGCGATTGTCGTCTTCACCCGGTCATCATATTCACTGCGGGAAGTGGAATCGTACCGCTCAGCATTCTCCCGTTTGTTCCAGTTATGCGAGGGATCATCGGAATGTTTCGATGACTCGTGCAGGCTCTGCCGTGCCTTCCAGATCTCATTCCAGTCTGGCGCTATAAGCGGTTGTATTGGTGCAGGGCTCATAGCATTGAGTATGCATACGGCCGGTTAAAGGTATCTGTCCGTGCAGAATCAGATCATTAAAAAATGGATATTATTCGTGCCTGAGTGCATCGATCGGGTTGAGATTTGCTGCACGCCATGCGGGGTATATTCCACAGATCAGGCTGATAACAATACCGAATGTCATACCGTAAACAATATGGATCATGCTTGAAGGAACGAACAGATACTTTGTGGATTGTAACATAACACTGCTGATCACATATCCCCCCAGGAGACTCATGATCCCTCCAATCAGGCTTCCGACAACACCGAGGATCAACGCCTCATAAAGGAACATTGACATTACTTCTTTTCGTTGCGCTCCGATGCTGCGCATGATGCCAATCTCCTTGATCCGCTCGGTTACTGACATCATCATGATGTTGAGAATGGAAACTCCGGCAACCAGCATTGAAATCCCTCCGATTGCTGACACAAATGTGGTAATCTGGCCAAATGCTGAAAATATGGTTTCCATTGTTTTACGGGTATCCACAACGTCAACGATTTTATCCCGCTTGTTCATCTGATTCTCGATAGCGGTTTTAACAGCCGGGAGATCATCCAGATTCTTTACCTTGACAACCACTTTATCGTAATCGTTGCGATTATACGCCTGGTCGAACCAGTCCTTCGTAACGACTATTGCGGAATCGGTGCTGACATCAAATGCCATACCGCGTTCCTCAATGATACCGGTCACCCGCAGTGTGCCTTTATCTCCCTCAGTACCGATTGCAATCCGGGATCCGACCTTGACGTTATTGTCTTTCGCGAATGTTGATCCAACGATAACACCCGAATCTCCGCGGCTGTACCCCCCCTCCTTTAATTTCAGGAGATCGGGGACATCATCCGGGTTAAGGCCGTAGATTGTTGCAACGATCTCATCGCTGCCCACACCAAGTTTCATGCGATCAGAAGTCTGAAGAACCGGAATTGCAACATTTGGGGCAGAGGCACGTTTTATCTGCTGGAAATTCTGCTCGGTAATGCTGAGAGAGGATGGACCCCCGGCTCCCCCGCTGAACCCACGCATTGTTCCCCCGACATGGGGGGTGACAATAACACTGTCGCCGACCGTTTTCAGACTGTCAGAGACGGTGAGCACCAAACTATTTCCGAGAATTCCCATGGATGCAATCGCAACCACACCGATGACGATTCCGAGCATGGCGAGGGTAGACCGGAGCAGATGGATCCTGATATTTCGTTTTGCAATTTCCCAAAAGATCATGCCACAATTCTCCCGTCAGCGATTCGGATAGTCCTTTGTGAATATTCGGCAATATTCGGATCATGGGTGACCATGATGATCGTCGTACCTTTCCGATTGAGTTCCGTCATCAGGTCCATGATGCCGGCACCGGTCTTTGAATCAAGATTTCCGGTTGGTTCGTCACAGAGAAGGATATCAGGATCATTGATGAGTGCCCGGGCAACGGCAACCCGCTGTTGCTGACCTCCTGAAAGCTCCGTGGGTGTATGGGTGAAGAGCGAATCATCCAGCTGAACCGACGGAGCATCTCCGTCCTTTTTCCGGATCCACCGCTTTCTGGGATTTCAGCATCATGGGAAATGTCACGTTTTCGATGATGTTGAAGAGCGGAAAGAGATTGAAATACTGGAAGATAAATCCGATCCGGTCCCTCCGCAGGTTCGGTCAGTTCTTTATCCGACATATCCCCGATACGGGTACCGCTGATAAAAATGTCTCCGGATGTTGGTGTATCAAGGCACCCCATCAGGTTCAGGAGAGTGGATTTCCCGGAACCCGAAGGCCCCATGACCGAGATGAACTCCCCCCGGTCAACCTTGAAGGATACCCCGTCAAGTGCGGTAACGTCACCTGCAGGTAACGGGTATACTTTGACTACGTCCTGGAACACCATGACCGGTTGTTCGTTCATAGTGGTGGTCACTTCTTGTTCCTTCTCAGGTAGAAATACCATCCGCCGATACAAGCAAGGATCACAATCACCACAGCAATAATGGGAAAGAGGAGATTTGATCCCCATACTATTCTGTGGGCTGGTTCCGGATGCTGATATCTTTACATCCTGTACAGAGTTGTACAGGTTGCCATCGGCATCCTTGTACGATAATTGGAGTGGGATACTCGAAGTGCTATTTGCAGAGAACGTAACTTCAAAGCTCCCGAAATCATCAGGTTTGAGGGCACCGACAACATAGGTCTTATACGGGTCCTGCGGAACTGCTGGTGAAAGAGAAGTTACCATCACGGTATTTGCCGTTTCCAGACCGGCATTATTGACATCACCGGTGATGTGATAGATACCGCTTTCAGATTTTACCTGGACATTGCTGATAACGGGATTTGCCTGTTTCTTATCGATCCCAAATGTGATCGGGAGATCCATACTCACTTTATGGGGATTATTTCCATTATCGTAGTTGCCGTGATCGTCAGGGATAGTCGCCTGCTCCGGGGTTACGGTAAAGTTCACGCGGTATTTTGGCACCTGAAGCAAGGTTCCCGACGAAGATTCTTGCCGGAGTTGCTGTAATCCCAGTACCAGAAACTTCAAGAATGACATTCCTTAAATCATTTTTCCGGGGATTTGCCACTTGCATGAAAATGGTCTTTTTCTTGCCCTGGGAAAATGTATCAGGTTTGTCAACAATTGTCAGTTCAAGCGGGGTGTTATCCATCTGGACTGTTGCCCGGGAGTAAAGACTGTCCGCATCACGGAAGCTGAGGGAGAATGTCGGATAATACGTTCCATCCGGGCGCATCAGCCACAACGGAAAAAACGAATGATTTTGTCTGGAGAGGACCGATATTGGATGAGGAATCATAGGGTGTGCTGGTGAGCCTGATATTTTTGTCACCGATGGTTGCATGATTTACCACGACACTCTGGTCTGAGTTTCCATTGGTGACATATACCGTAACAATACCCGTATCATCGGTAAAAAAAGATCCGGGATCATAGGTAACATTGGAAACATAGACATTGCCAGCGGTAACAATGGATTCCGGTGTCGTGAATGCGGTTACCTACACCAATCCCTGTGCTGAAAATCAGGCAGAGAGCTGTGAGAATAATAAATCGTGCGTTTTTCATTTAAATCACCGTCATGGTATAGACCATATAGAGAATGTAAACGACAACCGGAATACCGACACAGAGTGCTGCATCCCGTGGAGAAAGCTTTCGGGCATTTCTGCATGCCGAAGATCCAGATATTTGCGCTCCAGAGAAGAAATACCATAGAAATGATTGAGATGATCTGGGTCATCTCCATCATTGCAGGATCATGCATCAGTGCTTTGACCGCTTCCTGGATCAGATGCGGGATTCTGGGCTGCGGCTGAGGAAATTTGGGGAACATGACTCTTGGAATATACTGGAGCGCGATAATAAAGGTAATGAGCGCTCCAAAAATCTGGGGCAGGTAACCATACCCTACAAATTCAAGCGTTCTTTGAAATGTTCCTTTGCCTTTGAAAAATGATGAGATAAGATAGATCACACCAGCCCATATCACCCAGAAGACGAAATATCCCCAATAAGGCACCAATGAATGTTGAAAGAGCGATAATCGATTCCATGCCGGGCATGAATCCTGCCATCATCTTTCCGGTTAATCCCCCGATTAAGTACGCGTATACATGCTGAGACAATACCCCCGGCAAGAACAATAAGTCCGGGAATTTTCAGGCTCTCCTTTTCATTCATTGCATTCTGGAAGAATGCCCCGGGTCTGATGAGTAGATCAATAATTGAATGTTTCATCTGATATTCACCTGATCCATGATGGAACTATTCTGTTGTTGCAGAAATAACAACTTCATTACAGATATTATCTCCTGAGTATATTAATGGTATGGATGATGGAATCAAAAGTGTTTGTTCCTGCATATCAATTCATAAGGAATTGCGCTTTTAATACCTCTGAGAGTGTGGAAGTAATCCGTTTTCATGAACGTGCATTGATCACAAATTTACAAATTTGTGACAACAATGTATATATTTATACAAAACAATAATTATGTATGCAGACAAAAATCCTCCTCGATGAGGAGCAGATACCAAAAAAGTGGTATAATGTCCAGGCGGACTGATCGTCCCCGCTCGATCCGCCGCTCCATCCCAAGACCCACAAACCGATAGGTCCTGCGGATCTGTCAGCCATCTTCCCGATGGAGCTGATACGGCAGGAAGTAACAACCGATCGTCATATTGACATCCCCGAAGAGGTGCAGGATGTACTGCGCCTCTGGAGGCCAAGCCCCCTGTACCGTGCCCACCGGCTTGAAAAATTCCTAAAGACCCCGGCAAAGATTTACTACAAGTGGGAAGGTGTCAGTCCCGCCGGGAGTCACAAGACGAACACGTCGATCCCGCAGGCATATTACAACATGAAGGCAGGGATCGAGAGGATCGCAACCGAGACCGGTGCAGGGCAGTGGGGTTCTGCCATGTCCTTTGCCACGATGCTCTATGATCTTGAATGCACCGTCTACATGGTCCGGTCGAGCTATACACAGAAACCCTACCGGAAGTCGATGATGCATGTCTGGGGTGCAGAATGTATTCCCAGCCCGAGCACCAAGACGAATGCCGGCCGGGCAATGCTCGAAAAAGATCCTGATACCCCGGGAAGTCTGGGTATGGCCATCTCTGAAGCAGTAGAGGATGCAGCATCCCACAGCAACACCAACTACGCCTTGGGCTCGGTGTTGAACCATGTCTGTCTCCACCAGACGGTGATCGGGCTCGAATGCCGCGAGCAGCTGGCAATGGTCGATGATTACCCGGATGTCGTGATCGGGTGCGTTGGCGGCGGATCCAACTTCGCCGGTATCGCGTTCCCGTTTGCCGGGGACAAACTGACCGGGAAGCACAAGGATGTGGATATCATCGGTGCCGAACCGGCTCCTGCCCGACGCTGACAAAAGGGTTGTTCACCTATGATCTTGCCGATGAAGCCGGGTATACCCCGCTTCTCAAGATGTTCACGCTCGGGCATGACTTTGTTCCGCCCTCCATGCATGCAGGGGGTCTCCGCTATCACGGCGATTCACCGATTGTCTCCCGTCTTGTGCATGATGGTGTGATGCGGGCAGTTGCCTATCACCAGAGCGAAGTCTTTGATGCAGCCCAGACCTTTGCCCGGACGGAAGGAATCATTGTCGCTCCTGAGACATCCCATGCGGTAAAATCTGCGATTGATGAGGCGCTCAAATGCAAAAAGAGCGGTGAGGACAAGACGATCCTCTTCAACTGTTCCGGCCATGGCAATTTCGATATGTCGGCATATGATGCCTATTATGCAGGGCAAACTGGTGGACTATGAATACCCGGATGCGCTGATCAAGGAATCACTTGCCCGGATCCCAAAAATTTCCTGAAATTCCTTTTTTTATGAAACGCATCGGATTTCTCATCAACCCTGTTGCCGGTATGGGTGGTGCAGTGGGGCTCAAGGGAACCGATGGCAATGTAGAAGAAGCCCGCCGTCGCGGGGCATTGCCGCAGGCACAGAACCGGGCACAGATTACGCTTGCGCTGCTCTCACGGATAAGCGGGCTTGATTTTGTTACCTGTTCGGGTGCGATGGGAGAGGACACTCTCAAAGAGACGGGGTGCAGAATTACCAGGTACTCTATCATTATCAAAGGTGAGAGCAGTGCCGAGGATACCCGGCAGGCTGCACAGGCATTCCAGAAAGCCGGTGTTGACCTGATCCTTTTTTGTGGTGGTGACGGGACTGCCCGGGACATCTTTGATGCGGTGGGCAGGGATGTGCCGATCCTGGGGATTCCTGCCGGTGTGAAGATGTACTCTGCCGTCTTTGCCATTGATCCGGCAACTGCAGCAGAACTCGTGACCGGATACTGATGCAGAATCCCTGCGGGATTCCGAAGTGATGGATGTGGATGAAGAAGCGTACCGGGCAGGTGAACTGAAAACCCGGTTATACGGTATTGCCCGCACCCCGGCTCTTGCAGGAAAAGTCCAGACTCTCCAAGCACGTTTTTGAAGAAGGGGATGAGGAACGTGCAAAAAGAGAGATTGCCCGTTTCATCCGCGAGATCATGATCCCGGATGTGCTCTATATCCTCGGTGCAGGAACAACCACTGAATCCATTGCCCGCGAACTTGGGGTGAATAAGACCCTGCTGGGTGTTGATGCGGTAAAAAACGGGAAAACTGTTGCCATGGATCTCGATGAAAAAACACTCTGGGCGTTGCTTGAGCAGGGGCAGGAGGCAAAAATTCTCATCAGCCCGATTGGGGCACAGGGTTTCATTCTTGGGCGGGGCAACCAGCAGATCAGTGCCCGCATTGTGAGAAGGGTGGGAATTGGAAATCTCATCGTGGTTGCCACACCGCATAAACTCCGGGAAACACCCGTCCTCTATGTGGACTCCGGGGATCCAGTGCTTGATGCAGAATTTGGCGATACGGTTCTTGTGGTTTCCGGGTACCGCATGGCCCAGAGAAAACGCATCTATCAGCCGGAACGCGGATAAAAAAAGGTTAGTTCTTCTGGGGTGCCTGTGGCGGTTTCAGCAGTGCAAATGCGATAACAAGACCGATGACTGCAAGTACAAGCACATAGGGGAACACCCCGAGATACGATCCCGTTGATGTCTTGATGAACCCGGCGAGTTGTGGTCCTGCAATTGCCACCTGCACCGTAGGCAAGGAAGATAACCCCGTAGCACCGCGGGTAATCGCAGGTGCCGAAATAACTTGCCGGTAGCTGTCGGGGCGATGGCAAGCCAGCCCCCGAGACATCCCCAGAGAACGGCAAAGGCAATGATGTACACCGGCACGGACTGGACCTGCCACATCAGCAGGGATGCCAGTGCAATGAGGACGAACGATACCATTGCCGCATTCCGGGGGGTGAACTTATCCGTCAGTGCACCAAAGACGGGTCGTCCACAGCCGTTGAAGACTGCAAAGAACCCGACCAGCATCGTGGCAAGCCCGGTCTCAATACCCACATCGGTACCCACCGGTTTTGCAATCGAGATGGCCATCAGGCCGGCCAGACAGCCGATGAAGTAGCAGGCCCAGAGTGCATAGAATGATGATGTTTTGAGCATCTGCTCGCGCTTGAATTCACAGGTGACATGCTGACCTGCTACGGGTGCCGGAGGTGTCCATCCCGCAGGTTTCCACCCGGCTGTCGGGAATTTCAGGGGCATGGCGAACAGTATTGTTAAGATGATCATTGCAATCCCAAAGATCCGGAACGTGTTCATCACGCCATAGGCGCCGATGAAATATCCTGCAAGGTTGGCCGTGATGAGCGCAGAGAACCCGAACCCGAGAACCGTGAGACCAACCGCGAGCCCCCGGCGGTCCGGGAACCAGCGGGCCGAAACTGCAACCGGGACTCCGTAGGCTATGCCGACACCGATTCCCCCGATGATACCATACAAAACGTAGAGCATCGGGACAGAGTTTGCAAACGATGCCAGCAGCCAGCCAAGCCCGGTCAGACATCCCGCCAACGATGGTCACATTCCGTGGCCCGTATTGTTCTATGTATTTACCGGTAAATGGCATGGCGATGGCAAAGAATGCCAGAAAGACCGAAAACGGCAAGAGGATATCACTGGCCGTAACCTGCTGGCCCAGGTCCTCGGTAAAATAATCGGTGAGCGGCTTGACAAAGACACTCCATGAATAAATTGAGCCTAAGCACAGGTTGATGACCATGCCAAGGATAACAAGCATCCATCGCCCTTTTTCCGGTTCCATGCCGAATAGTTTTTCCTGTACTGTCTCGCTCATTTTTCCCTCAATGGTAAAAATTTTAGATTATTCCTCCAGCGTTGAGATATCGCCCGGATCCATACCCATCTCTTTTGCTTTTAAGACGCGGCGCATGATCTTGCCGCTCCGGGTCTTGGGCAGTTTATCGACAAAATCGATCTCCTGGGGGACTGCGATCGGCCCGAGTGTCATGCGCACATGATAGAGCAGATCCTGCTTGAGTTTGTCGCTGGGTGATTTCCCACCCGGAGGATCACGAATGCCTTGATCGAATTGCCTTTCATCGCATCCGGTTTTCCGATGACTGCTGATTCTGCAACCGCGTGGTGGGAAACCAGTGAGCTCTCCACTTCTGCTGTGCCGATATTGTGGCCGGCAACCACGATGATGTCATCAGACCGGCCGAGGATCATGATATACCCGTCCTTGCCTTTCACTGCAAGATCGCCGACCGTGTAGACGCCTTTTATCGTCTCCCAGTATTTCCGGTACCGCTCATCATCCTTCCAGACCGTCCGGAGCATGGATGGCCACGGGGATTTGATCACGAGAAGCCCACCCGTTCCGGGTTTGACAGAATTCCCATCCTTGTCAACCACATCCGCTTCGACACCGGGGATGGGTTTTCCGGCAAAGCCCGGGCGCATGGGTTCACCGATCATCGTGGTGATCATATGCATACCGGTCTCGGTCTGCCACCAGGTGTCGAGGATCGGGATCTTGTCCTTTCCAATGACATGGTAGTACCACTCGAATGCCTCAGGATTCAGTGGTTCTCCGACAGATCCGATGATCCGCAGGGAGTTTAAGTTATACTTGTTCGGCCAGGTCTCCCCCATCTTCATGAACATCCGGATCGCGGTCGGTGCTGTATAGAAGATGGTGATCTTCTGCTCCTCGATAAGGTTCCAGTAACTGCCTGCATCCGGGTAATCCGGAGTCAGCTCGGAAATAAAGACGGTTGCCCCAACGGCAAGCGGACCGTATACGATGTAACTGTGGCCGGTGATCCAGCCCGGATCTGCAGTACACCAGAAAATATCATGATCCTTCATGTCGAAGACATATTTGCTGGTGTAGTAGGTTCCGACCATGTACCCGCCACAGGTATGCACAATCCCTTTGGGTTTGCCGGTGGATCCGCTGGTATACAGGGTGAAGAGCGGATCTTCTGCATCCATGACTTCAGGCGGGCATTCCTGCGGAGCACTCTCCATGATCTCGTTGAAATCCAGTTCGAGACCGGGCCTCAGATCAACCGGGGGATCCTGCCGCCGTGAGCACAATAACATGCTCCACCGATGGAGCATTGATGATGCTTCGTCAACAATTGATTTCAGCTGGATTGTTTTACCGCGGCGCATCCCGATATCTGCGGTGATGACGACCTTTGCAGAAGCATCCTGGATCCGCATGTTGAGCGCTGCAGGACCAAATCCCCCGAATACCACGCTGTGGACTGCACCGATACGGGCGCAGGCAAGCATGGCGATCATCTGTTCGGGAACGAGCGGCATGTAAATGCAGACGCGATCACCTTTCTTTACACCGATCTTTTTCAGTGCATTTGCAAATCGCATCACTTTGCTGAGCAGCTGCTGGTAGGTAAAGATGCGTTCTGCACCCTTCTCCCCCCGCCAGATGAGTGCTGCCTTGTTGCGCCGCTGGTTTTTCACATGGCGGTCAAGACAGTTTGCGGTGATGTTGAGTCTGTGCGTTGATGAACCACTTTGCATACGGGTAGTTCCACTCCTTTACCGCATTCCAGGGCCGGATCCATTCCAGCTCTGAGGCCATTTTGCCCAGAATCCATCCGGGTCAGCCAGAAAATCATTGTAGGCTTTCTGGTAGTCTCCCATCCATGCATTTTTTTTGTACTGTGGGTCGGGTGTGTATGATTTCACATCCTCGACGAGTCTGACATTAAAATCCTCTGTCATGTTCCCACCTATTTAACATTATTAATCATGCTAAACATCTATATTTAAGAAATTCTGATATGTGAGATGCATTGTATCCGCGTAAAGAAAATGAACTTACTGTGTCTCATCAACGCGCAGACGATCGTATCGGTTATAAAAAGGATTATCTGTCCGGGTTTTTCAATATAGGATTGATGCTCGAGAAATTCAAGGGGTGCCTGCTGGGTGCAGCAATTGGCGATGCGCTGGGTATGCCCAACGAGAGCGGTGCTCCTAACTTAAACAAGATGAAGTACGGGTACCGCCGCCCCTACAAAGGTCATCCCAATGAGGGCCTGAATCCCGGACAATATACCGATGATACCCAGATGATGATCCTTGTTGCAACCCTTCTTGCTGACGGAAAATTCAACGAGGAGCGGTACTTGACTGCACTCCGGGAACTCTATACGACGGGGAAAACTCCGCTTTCCCGATGGATCGGTTTCCTCGGTATGTGAGCACCCGGTAAAAGAGAATGTTCCCCAGAAAGGAGTGAAATCCACCACCTCCGGATGCCTTCCGATTGCGATCCCGTTTGCCCTGGCATTTCCTGATATGAATGAGGGATGTGAACGTGCTGTGCGGGCGTGCAATGTTACCCATACCCACCCGGCAGCCCATGCAGCCGTTTCAACCTTTGTCACTCTCCTCTACCATGCCCTCCATGACAGTCCTGATCCCTGTTGAAAGGCGCTGCATAAGGCACAGGCAGAAGATGAAGTGCTTGGCGGAAAAATCAGAAATGCACTTGTCCTGGAAAAAGAAGGAATGGAGACCGAGACCGCCCTGCTCAAAATTGGCAATGATGTATCCGTGTTCCAGACACTGCCCATTGCGTTCTTCCTGATCAGCAGGTATTCCCATCCATCCGATCTCCTCACCGTTGCAGCCAATACGGGGGGAAATACCGATACCATCGCGCTTATCTGTGGTGCATATCTTGGTGCGGCAAAAGGTATCGGGGCACTTCCCGCGGATTTGCTCGAAGGACTTGAAGACCGCCAGCGGATCGAACTGCTCGGTCAGCGGCTGCACAGCGTCTATTCCCGTAAACTGGATCAAATGTAAAGTCATTTCTCTTATTTCCTGTATTTTTTTAAAGATCCAAACCAGCCGTGCTCTAAAAAGCATTAAATTTTGACAATCGGATACTCTTTTATGAAAATTGCGATTATCGGGGCCTCCGGTTATGCCGGTGGTGAACTGGTTCGCCTGCTCGTTCATCACTCAACGGCAAAAGTCACGTGTGCCACTTCCCGCAAACTGGCAGGAACACCCCTTGATCAGATTCATCCCCACCTGAAAGGGTTTACCGATCTCAAATTCGAAAATCCCGGATATTGATGCCATCGATGCCGATGTGGCATTTCTTGCAGTTCCGCATACCGCAGCGATGACCTATGCTGGCAGACTGCTGTCGAGGGGAATAAAAGTCGTGGATCTCAGTGCAGATTACCGGTTGCCAAAAGAGATCTACGAGAAGGTGTATGGCGTTACACACTCCGATTATTTCCCTGCACCCTATGGTATCCCGGAACTTCACCGCAAGGAGTGTATCAATGCAAAGTTTGTTGCAAACCCCGGGTGTTTCCCAACCGGGGCAACTCTTGCAGCAGCCCCCCTGGCAAAATATGCCCACACGGTCATCTTTGACTCAAAGACCGGTGTGAGTGGTGCGGGTGACAATCCCTCTGCCACCACCCACTATCCGAATGTCGGGGACAATGTCGGACCCTACAAATGGACAACCCACCGCCATCTTGCCGAGATGAAACAGGAACTTGCCGGGCTCGGTTCAAAAGCGAAATGCTACTTCACCCCCCATCTTGTCCCGGTGAACCGCGGTATCCTGACAACTGCCCATATCCTGCTCAATGAACCCCTTGAGCAGAAAGAAGTCGAGAAACATCTACCAGGATTTCTATAAAGGTGAATACTTTGTCCGGTACCAGAAACCCTCGCTTGCCGCAGTCCGCGGAAGCAATTTCTGCGATCTGATGGTGGAGAGTGAAGGAATGCGTGTCGTTGCAGTCTCTGCGATCGACAATCTCGTGAAAGGTGCAAGCGGACAGGCAATCCAGAACATGAACCTGATGTGCGGGCTTACCGAACAGGACGGGCTTGTCGGCGCAGGAATGCTGCCGTAGGTGAATAAAAATGCTGGTAAAAGATGCAATGACAAAAAACCCGGTGGTATGCACTGCCGAAACCTCCCTCCGCGATGCGGTTGGTCTGTTCCGGAAGCATCATATCGGCGGCCTTCCGGTGATGGAAGGCGCGGAACTTGTCGGGATGCTTACCGAATCGGATCTCATCTCGCTCCTTGAATCAGAACGGATCTCTGATGATCTCTGGCTGCCGTCGCCTTTTGAGATCATCGAGATCCCTATCCGCGAGTATGTGAACTGGGAAAAGACCAAGCATGCCCTGCGCAACATCGGCGATATGCCGGCAAAAAAGGTGATGACGCATCACGTGATCACCGCAACAGAGGATATGGAAGTAGAGGCAGCAGCATCCCTGATGCTCAAAGAAGGAATCGCACGCCTGCCGGTAATGAGGGGGAAAAAACTGGTAGGGATTCTGACCCGTGCAGATATCATCAATGCAATTGGGGCATCCTATTCTGACAAAGAGGGAGCGGATACGTAAATGACGTTTCGAAGTATCTGTGCAGTCAAGGGAGTAACTGCGTATGGCATGAAAGAAGGAAAGTTCGGTCTTGCCCTTATCCGTGCAAGCGGAACAGCAGCCGGGGTATTTACCGAAAATCTTGTCAAGGCAGCACCGATTGAACTCATGCGCAAACAGATAAAAAAAGGCACAATGGAAGCAGTAATCGCAAACAGCGGGTGTGCCAATGCCTATACCGGAAAAAGCGGATATGAAGATGCTGTTGCGATGACCGGGTTTGCCGGTTCTGCACTGGGTGTTGAACCGGATCAGGTTGGGGTTGCAAGTACCGGCGTTATCGGGCGGTATCTTGATCTCCCGCTCATCGAACGCCAGTGTAAAGCAATTGCACCGAAGCTCGAATCGTACCCGGGAGGCTGAAACCCTTGCAGCACAGGCAATCATGACAACCGATACGTTTCCCAAACATGCACTGGTGCAAAAAGAAACGTTCAGTATTGGGGGAATAACCAAGGGAAGCGGCATGATCGCACCGAACATGGGGACAATGCTTGCATTTATCTATACCGATGCGGAGATCGGTGCAAAACCGCTGACGCAAGCCCTGAAACTGGCCACAAGACGCACATTCAACCGCGTAGTTGTCGATGGCGATATGAGCACCAATGATATTGCGCTCTGCACAGCAACAGGAGAATCCGGAAAGGTAAATCCTGCGGAGTTTTCCGTGCTCTTGAGGAGTGCTGCCGTCTCCTTGCCCTACAGATTGCAGCAGATGGTGAAGGGGCATCAAAACTGCTCGAAGTGACGGTTAAGGGAGCACCCAAAGAAGATGCAGCTGCAAAAGTTGCCCGCACGATTATTGAGTCCCCGCTGGTAAAGACTGCGGTATATGGGGAAGATCCCAACTGGGGAAGAGTGGTTGCAGCAGCAGGGCGTGCGGGCGTTGAGTTTGATCCGAATGCAGTCTCACTCTGGATCAGCGATGGCACTGAACGGTATCCGCTGGTCAAATCCGGAGAGATTATCGCAGATCTCAAGAAGGCAAAAGAGGCAATGCATGGCAAGAAAGTGATCTTTATTCTTGATCTTGCAGCAGGAAAAGAAGAAGCAACCGCATGGGGCTGCGATCTGACCGAACGCTATGTTGAGATCAACGGGAGGTACACCACATGATGAAGCGCGAAGACGTTCTTATGGAAGCACTGCCGTACATCCAGCAGTTCCATGGCAAGACCATCGTGATCAAGCTCGGCGGTCATGCGATGGTGGACCCGGTTGTACTGGAAAATGCCATCCGGGATGCAGTGCTCCTGCACTATGTGGGGATCCGCGTCGTACTCGTGCATGGCGGTGGACCGGAGATTTCCGAGAAGATGAAAGCGATGGGCAAGGAATCCGTCTTTGTCGGGGGACTGAGGGTAACCGACCAGGAAACCCTTGAGATCGCCCAGATGGTTCTTGTCGGGAAGATCAACAAAGGAATTGTTTCACTGATCGCAAAATGCGGTGCCCGTGGTGTGGGCTTTCGGGAAGTGACGGCAACCTGATCATTGCAAAGAAAATGGATCTCCAGAGGGTCGATGTCGGGGGTGTACAAAAAGAAGTCGATCTCGGGCACGTCGGTGAGATCGAATGGATAGATCCAGCGCTCCTGAACACGCTGCTTGATAAAAGCTACATCCCGGTAGTTGCCCCGATTGCAATCGACCGGTTCGGCGGGAGTTTGAATATCAATGCCGACACCGCAGCCGGGGATATCGCCATTGCACTCAAAGCGTACAAACTCGTCAATATGACGGATGTTGATGGTGTTATGGACGCAAAACGCACAAAAGTGTACCGGAAACTGACCATTGATGAAGCGAATTCAATGCAGAAATCAGGAGCGATTGGTGAAGGTATGATCCCAAAGGTGGGTTCGGTAATCAAGGCGGTAGAAAATGGTGTCAGTTATGCCCATATCATCAATGGCAATATTGAACACAATCTCATTCTCGAACTCTTCACCCGTGACGGTGTCGGGACGATGATCTCCTTAAAATAATCGTTTTTCCTTACCTTGCAGACCGGTATTTTATTAAAGCAATAAACCAGATTGGTACAGAGGTCAAGAAATGGACAATACGCTGAAAATCGTTGCAGGGGTGTTCATTGCGATACTGGTCGCATGCGTGGTATTTTTTTTGGTCATACCCCAGCAGTCAGTACAAACCCCTTCAGCTGTAGTGGACACTTCAGTTCAGGGTAATGTTACTGTCTATTTCTTTTACGGGGAAGAATGCCCGCATTGCCATAACGTGATGCCGTTTATCCAGAATCTCTCAAAAAAATATCCGGATGTGGATTTCCAGATCCTTGAAACCTGGCATAACGAGACCAACCAGGCACTCTCCGTATCGCTGCACCAGAAACTCGGGATTCCAAAGTGCCGGTGTCCCTGAGGTAATTGTGGTCGGGAATAATACTCCCCTGATCGGCGATCGTGCTATTCCTGCAGAACTCGAAGGTGTCATTCTCGAGCAATTAAAAAAAAAGCAGTAACTGATGAAACGGAATTAAAAAAGACACCCCTCTCCCTTCAAATGTTACATCCCCAAATGCGACCATCAGCGCATTTTTTTTTTATGGTGACGGGTGCAGCCATTGTGAAAAGGTAAAACCCCTTATTGCTGATTTAAAGGTGAAGTATCCTGAACTGAATATCCGGCTTGAGGTCTACAACAATGCTGACAAACCAGGAGACTTTTGCACGAAATGAGCCGGCAGTACGGTATCAGCAGTCCCGGAGTTCCCGACAATCTTTATCGGAACTACTGCAATGATCGGCGATGTTGAGATTACAAACCGGTTTGAATCAACCATCCTTGCCGAGAAAGAGCGGCTCGCGTCCTGTAATGGTACTGCCCAACCGGTAACACCAGATAAAGGATCCCACCTGCACGCAGGAATCCCCGCAACTCAGCCTGCCGCTGGTCATCTTCGCAGCTATAGTTGACAGTGCCAATCCCTGCGGTTTGTCCGTGCTGGTCTTCCTGTTGATCCCGATGGCTGCTGCCGGGAGCAGGAGGCGCATCCTGCTTGTCGGTGGTGCCTATATCACCGCGATGTTCCTGTTTCATCTTCTCGTAGGAATCGGGCTTTTCTCGGTGTTCTCCCTTTCCGGATTCTCACGGACTTTCGCTCTTATCGGGGGGGCAGTTGCTCTTCTTCTGGGGATCATAACGATCGCCGATGTGCTCCGGAACAAGGAGACCTTTATCCTGTCCATACCGGAATCGCAGAAAGGACTGCTCGGGAACTATATCCGCATCGCATCGCTTCCCGCAGCATTTGTCCTGGGGATCCTTGCCGGAATCCTCGGCTTTTCCTGCACCGGGGGCATCTATATCAGCATACTCGGTCTCATGGGCAGGGAGATGACCGTAATGTCCGGGTTGCCATGGCTTGTACTGTACAACCTTGTCTATGTCCTTCCCCTTATCCTGATCACCCTTCTCGTTGCGTATGGCATATCCCCGGAACGGGCTGACAGCATGAGGGCAGAGTACAAGCGGACGCTCAGAATGGTTATCGGTGTGATACTGGTAGCCCTCGGGGCAGTTATCCTTCTCGGGTGGATGGGGTAAATCACTCATAAAAAATCCTGTTCAACTATTCTCTACCTGAGAACCAGGCATTCCCGGTATCGGAATCGCTCGTAACCAGAAATAATGGAATCGTTTAACAGTATTAGGATAAATAGACCGATAAAATAAGTCAAAATGGTGTCAGAGTAATGAAAAAAATGGATAACCAGGTATACCCGTTTAAGATTGCTTTGATGGGGGATCTGGCGGAGGATTCGGGTTCCTGAAACCTATACTTTCTGGGATCTCCATGTGGCAATCCAGAGTGCGGTGGACTGGGGACACTATTTTTTGGAAAAATATGTACACGCACTCCCCCCGCAAACCGGAAATATTCCCAACCACGCAAAAACCCCCCAAAACCCCAAATTCTCCGACGTGATCGCAATAGCGGACAATAGCAGGGCATCCTGCAGCATATCTCTCAAAAAAACCAAGTAACTATGTGCCAAAAAAAGATGCCCGAAAAAGACCGCTAAATTGCAGGCTCAAATCGCGATTAAATGGGTTATTTTGGAGAAATAAGCCATTTAAAACAGTATTCTCTATAGCGGTGGACACCACTTCCAAAAAACCCGAAAACAGGATCAGGAAAATGGCAATCGGAGCCCGTATGGGGCTCAGAATAGTGTATCTCCCGGAACAGGGAAACTGCCCGGTTCCTGGCTTTGTCTGACATACTCCAGACCCCCTGTTCATGCAAATAATCCAGGAGTTTTCGATCGAACAGGGGATCATTTACACCTAAACGGAGCCCATTTTGGAGAGATACAGAAATCAAAGCCCGTAAAATGCCCGGATTAGGGGTTTTTCCGATTGGAGTTAACTCCTTTTTTTGAGGGGGAAATGACCTATATTTGGGGGGTGACATACAGCCTTAAAACAGGCTTTGAATTTTACAAGGGGGATCAATTTCGGATTGGCGCAAACACTTACGGGAGCACAACCCCCCGGATACCCAGAATGACGGACCCTGCCGGATTTCCTGTGACGCACTCACGTTCGAGCGAAACCATTTTTTAAAAAAGCAGAATCAGGGAAGATTTCCCTCTCCGGAAAAATCCCCGCTGCCGGTCCTCACTCATGGCGATGAGAATTTCAAAAATTTTCTGAACTGCCACGGGATCAATTTTATATTCAACTGCCTGTTCAAAGACAGATTCAAGCACCTCAGCGGTCCGGTGTTCATCATGGACAGGAATCCCTTCATGAATCTTGATCTTAGCAATTTTTCTGGCATAGTCCTGCCGTTGTGCGATGAGACGGATAATCTCCTTGTCACCTTTAGTAATATCTGCTCGTATCTTCTCGAGGGACATATGATGTACATGTCCGAGATTTTTAATAAACATAATCATTGGCATCCTCAACACCAAAGCAGATAACAGATAAACACCCTATTTAATCAGGTGGTTTTTATGCTCGAACGCATATCCCGACGTGAAGAATTTGATCTTTTCATTGCCTGGATCGCAATCTCTCTTGCTTTTGCAATTATTTTTATCCGCGAGCTCGGTCGGGCAGACCCGGTTATTGCCCTGATATTTCTCGCCCTATCCCTGTTTACTGTTGGAATTGGGTTTATACTCCATGAGATGGCCCATAAATTTACCGCAATAAAATATGGTTTCTGGGCAGAATTCCGCAAGGATAATATTATGCTGGTCGTTGCAGTAGCACTTGCCGCTCTTGTGGGAGTTGTCTTTGCCGCTCCTGGTGCAACAGTCATATATGATACAACCGGCCGTGGCATTAGCCGGGAACAGAACGGGAAGATTTCTGCTGCAGGACCCATCGTTAATCTTCTGCTTTGCATCCCATTTGCCGGGTTGTTGATCTATACTGGCGGTGGGCAGTCACTTTATGGTAACATTATCCCGATCGGTATGATTGGGCTTCAGGTCAATGCGATGATTGCCGCTTTCAATATGCTACCCGTAAGCGTTCTGGATGGCAAAAAGGTGTGGGCCTGGAATAAGGGTGTTTTTTTGTACTGATAATCGCGGCTTTTGGTGCGCTTTGGGCCTCTTTTGTTCTTTGAATCAATTTTTTTAATAACATCTTCAGGGATTTCTGGTCTTCAATTTTTCCAGCACACCTATTACCTTCTGCCCTTTCTCAAATGCATCCTTGAGCGCTGTCGGGTGTTTGTTTATCCCTCCATAAGCATCCATATTATTGGCAATGATATTGTCGTAATACTCAAACCCGGTTCCGTTGAAGATTGCGGTAATCACAGGAAATGCCCCGTCAAAGACATTGTCCCAGTTATGACCTGCAGTGGAGATGAAAATCCCTTTGTGACGTTTGATATGTTCATCGGGAAAATAGAGAGTTTTTAAGATAAATTTCCGGGCCCAGAGGTACTGCTCCCGGTCAATAAGCCCTTTGAGTTCTGCGGTAATCCCCATCGTATAGATCGGAGAGGCGACTGCGATACAATCTGATGCCAGTATTTTTTCAAATAGGATAATTGCATCATCCTTCACAATACATTCCCCGGTTTTATGGCAGGCATTGCATCCCCGGCAGGGGGAATAATCCAGTGTCCTTGAGTACAACTTTCTCAACCGAGCACCGGATGCATGAGCTCCTTCAAGAAAACTGTCAAGCAGGGTTTCTGTATTCCCGTGCCGGTGCGGGCTTCCGGATATGCCAAGAACTGTTATGGTCATAAAACCTCACGCAGAAAGCCGCTTTTTAATCTCGGCAATCAGCGATTTTCCGAGTTTCTCTGCATCTGTCCTTGCGGTTGGGTGCATGTTCGATCGCCCCTTTTTCATCCACCCCGTTGATCATCAGGTAGGAGATGTCAGCATCCTTTATGTCAATGACATGGTAGAAAGCATTTGACAGAAGGAACCGCAGCATCAAAGACATGGTCCCAGTTCTGCCCGGCAGATGCAAGAAATACCCCGAGCCGTTTCCCTTTGCGTTCCGGGGGGACAATGGGGAGTTTGAGCACATATTTCCGTGAACGGAAGACCTGTGCACGGTCGATCAAGGCCTTTGGCTGTGAGGCGATACCCATGCAGTAGATGGGCGAGGAGAGCAGGATAATGTCAGCGGCGATGATCTTGTCATGGTAGATGTCCATGCCATCACGCTGCACGCATTTATTGAGTTTCTCGCAGGCATTGCACCCCTGGCAGGGATTGATATTGGCATCAGTCAAGGCAACTTTCTCTATGACCACGTCCGGGTCAGCGATCATCCCGCCCAGCACCCAGTCCAGCAGCGTCTCGGAGTTGCCATGCCTGCGGGGACTTCCGGCAAAGGCGAGGACTTTGATCGGCATAGCAGTTTTCTTGTGGCGGCAATGCTAAAAAAGGTTGGTTTTTGATCAATATCAGGAGAAAAAGGGTTTAAAGTATCAAATTTTCTTGAAGCAGAGGTACCAGTCCTTGCACTCGTACCCTTCGGTCATCCGCTTTTCCATCTCTGCAGTAGTTTTTGGTGGTGGAACAACCACCTTATCGCCCGGCTGCCAGTTTGCCGGTGTGGAGACCTTGAACTTGTCCGTGGTCTGGAGTGCCTTGACCAGCCGGATGATCTCGGGCATGAACCTTCCGTTCTGGAGCGGGTAATAGATCATCGCCCGCATGATGCCTTTGTCATCGATGAAAAAGACACAGCGGACCGCAGCAGTCGAAGACTGTCCCGGGTGGATCATGCCATATTTCTTTGCCACTTTCATGGTCAGGTCAGCAATGATCGGGAAGGGGATGGTTACTCCCATCTTCTCCTTAATGGCATGCACCCATGCGAGATGTGCCGAAATGCTGTCAACAGACAGGCCGATCAGCTGGACATTGAGTGCCTTGAGTTCATCATAAATCTGTGCAAAAGCCATGAACTCCGTGGTGCACACCGGTGTGAAGTCCGCCGGGTGCGAAAAGAGCACCACCCATTTCCCCTTCAGGATCGAGAGCTTGATTGGCCCCTGGGTGGTCTCCGCCTCGAAATCCGGCGCCGGTTCCCCGAGAACGGGGAACGTGATACAGGTATCGTCTTCCATGATGTCTCACCGCAGACATTGGTTATGGCATGACCTCATCGAGCTGGGCTTTGCCATAGACATATGCGGGCATACCCGAGAGCAGGAAGGTGACGCGGAGCGCCTCTTCGACTTCTGCTTTGGTGACCCCGAGATTCTTTGCACCGGCAAGCTGGGCACGGACTGCATGCTGGTCACGCAGGGCGGCTGCAATCGCAATTGCAATCAGTTTTTTTGTCTTTCTCGAGAGTCTTGCCATCGTCCCAGATGTGCTGCTCGAATCTCATAACGAGATTGAACATCTCGGGCTCTTTTGTGGTCAGCTCCCTGAAAAATTTCGGCACTTTTCCGATCTTCTTCTCAAGGGTTTTGAGTTTCTTTTCCGATCCTTTCTTTGCTACCGGTTTTTTTCGCGGTGCCTTTTTTGCTACTGCTTTTTTTACAACCATAATTTACTCACTCTCCAGTTGCATAGGTTCGCCGCAGCAGACCAGTTCGCCGCCGCCGCTCTCTTTTACAACAACAACATTACCGCAGATCTCACACCGGAAGACCTGCCCCTCTTTTGAGACGTTTACCATGTAGAGATCCTCCATTTACTGCCAGATAAACCTGGGAGCAGGAATCCCGCGTGCATGTTTTTTGCAGGAACTCCCAGAAGTCACACTTGCTGTACTTGTGCCCGAAAAGAAAAATGAGAAGTTACTGTTGCTTTTACCGCGTTTTGGCGGGTTTTTTGCATCTTCCGGTGTCTTGATGTCCGGGCGGATGTGCGTCATCGGGAAGCACTGGTATTCTTCGCAGGAGCAGGAGGGACATTTCCTGAGATCCTGTTCGCTCTTGTCGAGTGTAAGTTCCTTTCCGCAATCAATGCACACATATTTGCCCGGGCCGACTTTCTGTCCTGCGGTGTACGTCTTCTGTTCGGTCAAACTAATTCACCAAAACTTCTCATGCACGTCAAAGATATATATGGGTTGTGTTAGTGCCACCCGAGTTTCTATCATCTTCTCCAGTAATATGACCAGGTGCAGGTACGTATGCAAAACTATATGCTCGTTTTTCACATCTACTGTTCTATGGGAAAAAAGGTGATCGGCCTGCTCGGGAGTCCCCTGTCAGATGGCAACACGGCAAAACTGCTGGACCGTGCGCTCAAAGGAGCAGAGGATGCCGGTTGCACGGTTGAAAAAATTGAAGTTGCCAGTCTTGATTTCCAGGCATGCATGGAGATGATGTTCTGCAAAGACCATGACACCTGCATCATGGACGATGATATGCAGCAGCTCTACCCGAAATTCAAAGAGATGGACAGCCTCATCATCGCCACACCGGTCATGACCATGGGAATTCCCGGGAAACTCAAATCGATGATGGACCGGTTCCAGGTCTTTTTCATGGCCAAGTACATGCGGAAAAAGTCGTTCATCTCAAAGGAACGGAGAGCGGAACGCAAGGGACTGTTCATCTGCATCTCGGGTATGAAGATCCCTGAGGTTTTTGTCGGTGCAAAACTGACCGTAAAGGCCTTTTTTGACATCATCGACTGCCAGTACTCCGATGAGCTGCTGATCAGCGATATGGACACGATCCAAGATATCCAGGCGCAACCTGACCTGCTCGAAGCAGCATATAAAAAAGGTTTCGCATTGGGAAAGTCTCTCTCGCTCCTGACAGAGGAAATTCAAAACTTCTTTTTGAAAAAAGGAAGTGCAATAAAAAAGATTTCAGCAAATCATTTTTTTCGAACTCATTGAGAGAATCATTCCGATGATAAGTATCGAAATCACAACTCCGGTTATCACATATATAACGGATTTATCGAATTGGATAGGTAGATACAGAAATACTTCCGGGATCTTTGGGATAGTTTGATTGAAATTTTGTTATTGCCTGCGACATATTCACTTTTTTTAACAGAGTCCCGGTCTTTTTGTCATGCAACTCAAACGTCATCTGGTTTTCATAGTACGGAAGTATGAGGACAAGATCTGCATTATCAGAATATGTCAGGTACCCGGAAAGATAATCGGAAGATTCATTGTCTTTTTCAAGGACATCCCCCAGCTGATAGCGGGGATCCCAAAGAGTAAATTCCCGGATCGTGGAACCATCAGTCGATTTTAGCGTCCCTTTAAAGTCCCCACTTCCGGCCTTCGATATTTGGGGGGTGGCCGTATCGCATCTCAACTGACTTTTCTGTGATACTGCTTTTATTTATGTTGAGGTGGACAACAACGATCTTAGAATAATCGGGAGAGTCATCTGCGGAAGCAAACCAGATTCCCTGCAGGAGCACCAGAAAAATCAGACCTGCGAAAACGAAACGCTTCATTTCTGCCACCTGTTGATCGTATCAAAAATATGACGGATATGTGAAGTTGAAGCATTACCGAACCTGCCGGAATATGCCCCGCTGCCCATGATATCAGGATCAGTATCCGCTCTCCAGAAATTTTTCACACAGGGATCTTTTGACCGGCTGCTGGCAGGTTTTAAAATTTGCCGGCAGCTTGTGATATCCCAGCGTTCCTGCTCGGCATTTTTTTTGCATGAGGATTCAGAACTCCAGACATTGGGAAAAGGAGAATTTTCCACGTAATAGGTATCCCCGCAATAGGTATCAATCAGACCAAAGACCACATGCCCGCTCTCATGCAGAAAAATCATGGGGGAATCAGCTGGTGCTTTCAGCCAGGATCCTGATCCGGGCCCCAGGCCGTTTGCACACCCAATTGGTTCACACGGGGGAGCCGGAATAGCAGACCCTCATAGGACGGGTACATGATAATTGCCACATCAGTGAATGGTGCATCATTCCAGAATTCATTGGGAAGTGTTCCAGCACAACCTTCGAAAGCATCAGCGTAACTCCCGGTATCCCAGTAGTAATAAAAATTGAACCGTTCCCGGAAATCCTTGGGCAAACCCACCGAACCGGAGGTCAGGGTATCCAACTGTTAAAAAAACATTCAACTTTATTGTTTACATCTGGATGAATCGTTGCTGATTACCGGTATATACTGTCGGTCTGGATTTTTGTTTTGGAATTACAGTTAAACGAAGTTTTTGAAGGCGACAAAAACAATATCAATCTTTTCATCTGTTGATCCATGGATTTGCACCGGTATCACGTTTGATCGGTTGAGAGTGAAGGAGACCTGCTTCTTTTCAGTAATATCGACTGGTCGGGTGATCTCTTCATATCCTGTTTTTGCCACCCTGATAGTATGTGAGCCTCTCTCAACATCACGGAGAATCTGCTTTCCATCCTGCTCCGAGGTGCTTCCGACTGACCCCCCGTCAAGATACACATGGGCCCCTCCAATAAAAGTCCCGGTTTCAGCATCTTTTGTTATTACCGTGAAGTCGAATGAGTTTTTCTCAGGTACCTCAGTGCGGGAGGGGGTATCGAGTATCTTGATAATGGCCAAACCCGTTTTTTTGGGGGCTTTCCTGATCGGTAAATATACCGGCTAATGAAATATCCTTCACCCGGGACAACTGCAATATCCTGTATATCGATGGATTGTCCGATACTGAATGTGCGGTTCCGCTTCTCATTGCCGTTCAGATCGATGTCACGTAAGATTATCTCACCGGTTTTATCGCGTTCAGATCCCTGGCAGGAACCTGCGATGACGGTTATACCTTCAGCAGCCTGGGATAAGGAGGTTACCCGTGGCTCTCCCCATCCCGGGAAAATTTTTTTTCCAAAGTTCTTTGCCATGATCATCGGTTCTGACCAGAAAAAGATCCATACATCCTTGATTAGTGGTAACGGGCAGGGAGATTCCCATGAGGATATACCCTCCTTCCGGTGTTTGAATGACAGATAGTTTTTCATTCCCCAGCCCGCTTCCATAGGTGGTAAGCCATTCTTTATTGCCAAATTCATTCATCTTGTGCAGGTACGTTAACGGAACACCGGTAATGCCATAGCTTTCGGTGGTCCCGGCAATTATATATCCCCCGTCTTCGGTCTGGCGGATGAACTTGGCGAAATCATTTTTTTCGCCCTTAAAAAAACCGGTCCACTGTTCTCTTCCTTCTGCATCGGTTTTGAGAGTGTACCCGTCCCAGAGAGACGATGAAGAAGTGTCATTCCTCAACACGGCCCCGGCAACGATGAATCCTCCGTCATGTGTTGTACTGATATGATTTCCGAAGTAATACTCACCTTTTTTGAATAGCTGTGTCCATGTCATTTTTCCGACCGGATCAAGTTTCATGAGAATAAATCCCGTTCGTGATGGTAGTATTGGAACTTCCGACAACAACATATCCTTTATCCGGTGTTTCAATAATGGAATATCCTTCATAGGTACTTCCTGCGTCGTTCCAGTCCCATATTTTATTTCCATTTGTATCGGTTTTTATGACATAGAGACTGGAACTTCCCGGAAGGAGATTTAATATTTCCGCTGGCCACCGATCCCCCATCACTTGCGGCAATGATGGAATACGTCCCTCCGTCACTATGTTGTTCGAATGATTTCACCCATCCTATGCGAGGATCTGATCCTGGAGGAGTATCTGTGGCTGCAGTGACCGGGCTGATTATTAAAAACAGGAGTCCAAAGAAGATCTGAACGAAAAACATAAAAGTAATACAGCGGAAAAAAAATGGGTGGTCCTGCCGTATAGAATCAAACCAGTTCATTCGTGATCCTCATATTTCACACTCTTTACCCGGTAATATATAACTTCTATGAATCCGTGGATTTCGTTTGTTCCCATCACAATCAACAAAAATATCCCCGAGGCACAACCATCAATCGTTCCACCCCTCAAAAGACCGGGTACTCGGCACACGATCGTTGTAACAACCCAATGAACAATAATCCATACAATTATTTTCCTCTCTCTTTCTGGTCGATTTGGCGTTTCCATAATACCAGAGCCGGAATTAATAAAATCGTGGCAATGAGCCCCGCAACCGAATGCGCTCCGGTGAGGTGCGGGCCATCGCGGATTGAAATAAGATATGACTGGTAGAGTATGCCGATTATTATCGCGACGATTCCAACCCCAAGAAGAACATCTGCAGGACCCTTCCACTCTGGATGCATCTTTCGTTGTGAATGAAGGGCAACCGCAATGGCAAGTATGATGAATGCCAGTATCATAATGTGCCCGTAATCAGGAAGCTTTGGTTGCTGGGGCTCCATCTCCGGAGGTTCCTCCATTGGTGCTCTGAGTTGGGGACGTTGAGCAGGATTTAATCCGGGGATTCCCCCGGCCTCGAATAGGGAAGGACCTTGGGGCATCACATTTTTTCCTGTTGAAGTTCCTGGGGGTATCACCGTAGGAACTGGAGTCGGTATTAGTGGGGTGGTAAGATTCACCAGTGTGTATGAGAGGTCGAAGCGCAGAGTATTATTCTGTGCATCATTCTGTGGCTGCCCTGTTTCTTCAAATTCCCATGTCCAGTTGAGCCTGATTGTATCCCCGGCATTGAATGATTCAATGATGATAAAATCATCTGGCAGCAGGGGAGCTTTGGGAAAAGAATTGATACGAGCTGGAAGAATTACCGTGCTAATGAGATGATGCTGTGAGATGTTGAAGTACATATAATTGGCAATCCCACCGCCAGGATTACCGTGTCTATCAGACATGCTGATGTTATCCACCCAAATATAGACAATTCCGTTTTCGGTCCCATTGTTATGAAGATCGATAAAGGTTGAACCATGGTCCCCTGGCAGAATTCCCGTGATGCTCCATGGGAACATACCCGTCTCTCCGAAGGTGAGGTCAACGGGGCCCTGAGCAAAAACCGGTACTGGCAGAAGAATGAGGAGAATGAAAATGAATACCGCCAGCGGGAATAATGATCTCTGGTATGCCATCCCTGAAGTCCTCACTGTACACCCCCTAGTATTATGAGGTCTTCCTGCAACGGGATGGATACTTGCGTACCTGAGATTACGAGTACCATACTGTCACTTCGTTAAGAATTGGTGTTCTTGATGAATTGCTTGTCGAAAGGGTGGCACGCCATTGGAGATACCTGCCGGAGGGGAGCCCTGAATTAACCGGTGATGGCCAGCCGGATTGTTGCCAGGCAGGTGCTGCGTCAGATTTATTAAAGAGGGTGTTGGACGCCCGTACCTCAAAGGTCACATTCGTTCCTGTAACAAGGGTGCTATCCCAAAAGAGTGAGTCCCATCGTGCTCCCGCATTCCCGGTGTCAAATACAGGCGAGGCAATGGTACCAAGGGGGATGTATCCGGAAGAACCGGCAACGTACGTCAGACTTCCCCCTGCACCAACATTCGCTGGTGGGTTGGCAACTGCAGTTTCACTCCAGCTGTTATTGGTAATGTCATATCTCCAGAAATAGGGAGTCGTTGTACCGTTAAATGCGTAAATATAATTCCCCTTATCCGAAACCAGAGATCCTCCTGCACCAACATTTCCGGGTATATTTGCCAATGCGGACCATGAATTGCCGGAGATGCTGTATCTCAAGAAATTACGGGTATTCGTTCCGTTAAATGCGTAAATATAGTTTCCGTTATCATATGCAATGGCTCCCCCGGCACCTACATTACCGGGAACATCTGCCTTTACTGACCACGTATTGGTGGAGATGTTGTAAAACCAGAATGTGCGTGAGTTAGCACCTCTGAGCGCCGAGATATTACCAGATCCAATATATGCCAAAGCTCCCCCGGTACCAACATTACCGCCGATGGGGGTATTTGCCTTTACTGACCATGTATTACTGGAGATGTTGTATATCCAGAATGTGCGTGAACTGGCACCTCTGAGTGTCGAGATATTGCCAGACCCGATATAATCTGATAATGTTCCTCCTGTGTTCACACTACCTAGTGTGTTTGCCTTTACTGACCACGTATTGGTGGAGATGTTATAGATCCAGAAAGCATTGGAATTACCACCTCGGATCACAGAAATATTGCCCATCCCGATATACCGAGCTCCTCCCCCGGCTCCAATATTTGCTGGAGCAATCGCCCTTGCTACCCACGTATTGTTGGATACAAAATATTGTAAAAAATTCCTTGAACTTCCTGTTGTAGCAAAAATCGACGGACCTGTTGTCTGGTTATCCAGTAGGACACTCCCTGGACTGGTACTTGTATTAACATTAACCAGAACACCTGCCAAAAAGTCAGCCTGGGTTGTCTGGGTCCAGAAAGAGGATTGCCACGTCGACACAAGATGCGGACCCGTTACCTGTTTAGAGGTGAAATATGCATGGGTTGTACCAAAGGTACTGAGAGAAATTACCACGAGAGTTAAGACAAGAATTACGATGGCTGTGGTTTTCATGGTTTAAGGCTCTACTCTCTGTTATTCCATCTCTCTCCAGAGATCAAGCACCTCGCGTCCGATAAGAATCATTGCCGGAATCAGGAAGAAAAGGGTGAATCCCAGTGGTGTTTTGATGAACTGGGTGATGACCCCAAGATACGGGATAGTGAAGGCAACAATACCCACAATTTGACCGGGTACGATCGGGGTTATGTCAGAATTTTTGTTAGCATCTCCTTTGGTGATGAACTGGAGTGTGGGCTCATATTCTACATTAACTACCCGGTGTGTGGTCAGGCTCGTCATATCGAGCGAAGAAAACATGATAATATCTCCTTTTTGGATAGTATCCGGAACTATGGGGCGGACAATAACGACACTGCCTGTCTGTATCGCAGGCTCCATACTCCCTGAAATGACTACCTCAGTCCTCCAGCCAAAAAAGGGCGAAACGATGGTGAATAATGACCCGGAAATAATTAAAATAAGGAGGAGAATTGCTGCGACTCTTCCCACTCGTTTTATTTGAGGTTTTCCTGAGTTCAGGTTTTGCGTATTCATCTCCTGTTACCACGTCACCTTAAATGTTACTATGCAGGAAAATTACCTGCACAATCCGGGTTATCTTCCGTGTCCCGGGAGTTCTGGTGATGGGGCTGCCGGTAGTGGGGTACCCTGGCTCTGTTGGGCATAAAATACGACGTTGAATGTCATATTATCCGTCTGCGCCCAGTTGGTGACGTTACGGTCCATCATATAACTCTGGTTAATCTGCCATGTTGCCCCGGAGGGAATGTTACCCAGGTAAATCCATTGATCTTTCATCGCAGTGGTTTGAAGAGATCCGGTTAAATTATGAGTTCCCGTGCTGATCGTGTAATCGTTAGAGTCCGTGATTATTGGCTGAAGGCCCGAACCGGTGTTATTATACAAATCATAACGGATTACCCCGTCGATATCAAAGGCGTAGGGTTCTAAAATCTCTGCGGAGGTATTTGATCCGTTGTCCGTGACAACATTAATAGTATTCAACCAGAGATCTGCCTGATTCTGCCCGGTGTTCTGCACGGTAACGTTTCCCCAACGCTTTAAACCGGGTTTCACATCTGCAAGCGTTGCGTTGAAGGTGCCGGTCCAGGGATCCTGACCATTAACGTTAATCGTAATGCTTCCTGTACTGAGCAGATTGGGACCACTCGTTTGAGTTGAACTGAAATATGCCATTGTCCCGACACCTGTCAGGAGTGCGGTCAGCGCTATCAGCATGATGCTGATTAAGAGAACTTTTTTCGTACTCATCTCTTTTTTTCTCAATTTAATCACCATATTTTAGTCAGATTTATGAAATGGAATTGAATGCATTTTTCCTGTAAAAAGGATATTTACCACTTTGTGGTTACGTTATATAAATATTTGGCTCGCCTGAAAGCTCATAATGCATCTATTATGTTAGATAATTTTTTTAAGAAACCGATCAAGGGCAAAAATAATACATCTGAATGTAATTTCTCTCCTTATAACGATGAGCAGCGTATAAATGAGTGCACCATGGAATGTTTTAAGATTAAAAAAATGCTTCATCCCATTTTCTGTGGTATGAAAAAACTTCGAATGATGATGCGATTGATTGCTGATAATGATTTGACCATAAGGATGCTTTCCAACTCAATTTGCTATTTTTACCGTTAGAGTAAACCCCGCTCCCGCAGGCTGAGATGTCCATTTTTTGTGACAATGATATGGTCGATTAGCTGGATGCCGAGAAGCACTCCCGCTTCTTTCAGCTGAGTTGTGATCGCAATGTCCTGTGGGCTGGGATCAAGGGAACCCGAAGGGTGATTGTGAACGCAGATGATAGATGCAGCCCTGTCCGTGATTGCATCGGCAAACACCTCCCGCGGATGGACAAGACTGTGGTTGAGCAGACCCAGGGTTATCGTTCTGTTGCCGAGAACTTCGCCGGCGCCATTGAGGGTGATACAGATGAAATGCTCCTGCCGTTTTTCTTTTAAATAAGCAACATGGGGGAGGATATCTTCGGGTTTTGTCACATGCGTATTCGTTCCTCCATTGGGGGAATATCTCCGCGAGAGTTCAAAGCATGCCGTGATCTGCGAAGCTTTGGTAGGTCCGATTCCCTGTATAGCTGCCAGATCATCATACCTGATTTTTTCCCTATGTATCTCGATAAGCCCGCAGATTTCTTTGGCAAGCATGCGGACATCTTTGTTTCTTGTACCCCGCCCAATGATAGCCTCGATCAGTTCAGTGTCTGACAGGGCAGAGGCGCCTTTTTTTGCGATCTTCTCTCGTGGCCTGTCGTTGGGAGAAATATCTTTCATCGTTTTCATAATAGCATCCTGGAAACAAAAAAAATAAAATTATAAAGATTTTTTTCGGTTCGGATTACTTCGACTGGAGTTGCATCACGGTTTTCCTGAGTAATCCAACGATGTCTGTTCGTTCGTCAGGTTCAGTAGTATTCGTGGGTATATTTCGGAAGATTTCCTGAAATAATTCCCAATGAATTATTGTGGCAAAATCCCACGGGGGGTTAATAGAGAGGTTTATTTATTAACCGCTCCAGCTATGCACAATTCCCCACGGATTTTGATTGAAGAACTGAGTATTGTCAAGGATTTGTTCAAAATTCTCGAACGGGGGAGCTTCAAGTTTAATAAACGTTTTCCCTCGTCCACCTACCTCCCTCACGCCGGTTTCAGCCACAGCATCGGGTGCATCGGAGGCAGTTGCACGTACCTGAATCTTGAAATCTCCCGGTGGGAGTTTTGTTACAACGAGTTGTGCATAATCCACATATTCCATGGTAAGGGGATCATACGGATGTGTTTTTGTGTCGAATTGAACCCAGGGTCCTGTATCAATGCGATAATAGACCTTTTCCGTGAGGGTTTTATTTCCTGTATAGTTTGTGTTCCATTTTACCGGAAAGAGAGCCTTGATCTCTCCGGCTTCGGTACACGTCAGATTATCGAGCGTTATCGTTTTCGTGGTAATTTCAGTGACCGTGAGGTTGGGTATTACTGTGATGAATGTCTGAGGGAGCGTCAGTTTTTCCAGACCCCCGTTAAAGGATACTGTGGAATTGTTACCAAAAACATCAATCATTCCACTCTGGTTGACTCTGAGCCGAAAGGTAGCATTCCATACTTGACCTACTTTTATGGTTCCGATAGAGAAGTCCAGTTTATTATCGGCAGCCCAGTCAGCGGATTGGTTGGTGACATTCGTTGTTCCATCCTGCCAATTGATCTTTGTCGAATCGGTTGGATGGTATACATAGTTGTATACCAGATTACCGGGCATAGATACTCCGGTGACATTAACGTTCTCGAAATCCGCCATCATGGTGGTGTTTACCCCGGCGGTGTCTTTCAGATCTCCGGCGATAGCTCTGTATATGTCATCCAGCTGATCCGCAGTGGGTGCGTTAAAATACTTACCCCCGGTCTCATTCGCATATGCCTTCAGTTCGGTTTGCGACGCCTCAGTTCCGAGACGGATGGTATATATCCGTATATTATTATTTTTTGCCCAGGTAATGACACTCCCCGTTCCAACCACACCGAACGAGGTTGCGCCTGCACCGCCTTGCGGATTTCCTCCGGTGTTCCATGCCCCGTCAGTTAATAAGTACGACAGCGCTTATGGCAGTTGATCGAGGATCATCTTCCAGCATCTTTACTGAGCGGTATAACCCCTCCCGCATGGGTGTTCCTCCTGCTGGAACCATGTTTGAAATTGATGTATTCACCATTGATTTTGTATAACTTAAGTTCTGGTCAATACTGGCATACTGGGTTGTTCCGTAATTCTTCGGATTTCCCGGATAATTTGATGTAATGTAGGCGTTATCTCCGGTCCATGTATTATCTTTGCTGACCCACTGGGCACCACTATATTGGTGCGAAAAACCCTGTCTCAGTTCAGCCCATCCACTGGTGGCACTATTATCTCCGAACGATACGAGCCCGACCCGGTCATTTGAACCCATGTTCGCATTAAAAATCCTGCCCGCCCTCATTGCATGGACCATCCGGTCATCGATGATGCCATCAGTTCCGTTATAGAGCATACTTCCTGACCGGTCTGTGCACATCACAACATCGATTGGTGTAGGCTGCAAAGCCCACCCGTCACCTCTGAACTCAATCGTAACATCAATCGTCTTGTTAATCTCAACGGTCAGAGGAGTCACCCTGGTTGACGCACTCAGGTAAGGATAATTCTTCCAGGTCAGGGGAACGATTTTTGTCGAATTTCTCCAGGTTGCATTCACCTTACACTGTCCTGTTGCCGTTGCATTGTAACCGGGATTGCCTACCGTTGTAAAGTTCCCGGGTCTGAATTGAACCACAGCTTGTCCATATTCATCGGTTACAGCGGTGGTAGTCAACAGGAGCGGGTTTGCTGTCAGATTATAGGAATTATAGGTAATATCCTCTATAGTGAAGTTTACCGTCTCTCCGGGAACTGCATTTCCCGAGATATCCGCAACCGTTGCGATAACATCAGATAAAAAGAAAGGATTTGCATCCTGGCTTGGCATAGTATCAGGATTCGCGGTAAGGGATATGATCTCCGCACCCGTGTTCTTGAATATTACCGTTTGACTACAGTTTACTGAGGTATTACCCACAGCTGTTGCAATGATATCAATTTGACCTATAGATGATCGGGGACCATACTGTACTGTTACCTGACCCAGATTGTTTGACAGGAACTGTCTTTCCTCCCCGGGAATGGAGGTATTTACCCAGATAAATTGTTTGTTCGTTGGATTCCCGTATTCATCAAACAAATTATAAATTATCGTGAAATAACTCACCCCGTCCGCGGGAAGCGTCGGTGGAGATCCCGAAGGTGAATAAACCTGAGTCATCGAAAACGGTTTGCCAATTGCCTCGGCAGAGATCCATGCAAGTTGGTTCGGGATACTCTCATATGCGTCCATTGCAATGTTGTTGTCACCTACGCGGGAGGTTAATTTGACATTTACTGTGGTGTTTCCGTTTGCATCCAGTATGGGTGAAATATCATGTGCATAGCCGGCTTCAGCAAAACCGCAGTCATCCGGGAAAGGACCATGAACGTGGAGATTTACTATATGGTTCCCTCTTCGATTATCCACAGGATTCCGGTATTGATCGGTAAGTGATACATTAAATGGAACTTCGGATGCAACGGTCCCATTCATCGGATGGGTAAAATCTGCAAAATAGGCACTGTTATGATCTATATTCTGCATTGTTGAACCAGAAACCCCCGCGGGTATGGATGCATTTATTTGTGCTGCCCCACTCCTGGTGCTCACTTTGAAGGTGCTTGACGCCATTCCCGAAATATTTGTGGTGACTTGTGTGGGACTTATGTTTCCATATAACGGATCAACTTCAAGGTTTACGATTACTCCTTGTACAGGACCAGGATCCGAGGTTGTATTCGTTACTTTTACGGTGATGGTGGACTTGATCAAGATTATTAGCTATGATCCAGGGTTTGTCCGTGGTGACAGTCAGGGTATCCGGAATCCCGACCGCCGCAACGGTTCCTGCCAGGAACAGCAAACCCATGATTAGTAAAATGCCAGGTTTTACTCTCATATTCAGATACCAGTCAAAAATATTATTAATAAAAATATATAAACTTTTCTAATTAAAAAAATCATAATTTCTTGTTTGAATACGAAAATTTTAATTTTAACAAGAAAAAATCCCTATCCCTGGCAATTCAAATATTAAAGGATATATTTCTGCCCCATGAAGAATCTTTAAGTCAGATTCTCTGCATACCCTATCCTCATGGCAACCATTGAGAATGCAAAAGAGGCATTTGCCGGTGAATCCCAGGCAAACCGGAAATATCTGGCGTTTTCTGAAAAAGCTGCTGAGAAGGGTTCAAAAACATTGCAACCCTCTACAAAGCAGCCTCTGAAGCAGAAGCAATTCATGCAAAAAAACTCTTAAAAGTGCTGGCGGCAATCGAACCGACTGCAAAGAACCTTGAAGCCAGCATTGCCGGTGAGACGCATGAGTTCACCCACATGTACCCGGAATTTGTCAAGACTGGCAGAAGCAGAAGGAAGAAGTGATGCAGTGCTTGCGTTTCACCCATGCGATGAAAGCCGAGCAGGTGCATGCAACCCTGTACAAGAAAGCACTCGATGCGGTAAAGGCAGGAAATGATCTTGGGCGGGAAAAAATTTTCCTCTGCCCGGTCTGCGGGAACATCGAGATCGGCAAAGTCCCCGACAAGTGTCCGATCTGCGGTGTTTTCGGGAAACAGTTCCGGGAAATCACTCTATAATTTTTTCCTCGTCTTTCCCATTTTCATTATCTTTCTCTTTTCTCCGCTCTTTTTTGCGCCGGTGCAGCCACACCACGACAAGGATCAGGGCAATCAGGGTGGCCCATGATGCAGAGTAGATGATGATGATCGGGTTTGCAAACACGTTCTGCGGAATAAATGGCGGGGGCGGGCGGGGGTGCGATACTCTCAAACTGGACGGCAACCTTGGCGGGAAACCTCTCTTTACCGTCAAAATATTGGATGCGTAACTGTGGCATTCCCGGAGGGAACCACTCCTTCTGCCGGGGCGTTGTTGGTGTTGGGGAATGCGATGGATCCGGGTTATCCTCCCGTGTTCATCGCAATCTCAATATACCATGCATCCGGGTATGCTTTTGAATAGAGATCCCTGGCCCTCACGACAAGTTTTGAACCCGCTGGCAGCGTAACATTCCAGATACCGTTCTCAGTCTGGTTTGAAAAGGAAAGGATCCGGAAGTCGATTCGTTTCGACCGAGTATGACTGAACCCGATGCAACGGATACAGGAAGACAGAAGGCTGCAGTCTGTACCACAAAATCCTTTGAAGGAGCGACAGGTTCCTGCGAGCAGCGGAACCTGTCATCCATCACCTGACCATAGGTCAATGCCACGGGGTAAATCCTCACTTCATCAAGCCCCCCTTGGAAATACTGCGAGCATTCTGATCCGGCAGGTTATCCCCGGTTCCTGCATTTGCACCGAGTATCACGTAATTGGTGATACTGGTAATGGATCGAACCCGATGCATTCTGCTGGTTTCTCAGCACACCATCGAGATAGATCTTCGAGTTCTGCCCGTCATACGTTCCCGTGACCTGGTGCCACTGGTTCAAGGAGATGCCCTCGTGCTGAACAGGGATATCCAGACTCCCCGTAGCCTTCGAGATTTATTGTCCACCAGAGATCGTTCCCATCTCAAATGCCCAGCCGGTATCCCCCATCCTCATAGGATGAGATTAATGTCTGTGGGTTCGAAAAGAGTCGGTATAAAACCATGTTGAAACGGTAATTTCCTTTTCCGGGTGGTTCCGGGAGCTGATACGGAATTTCGACGTAACTGTTAATCCCGTTAAAAAAGATGGCCCGCCCGCACCCGCCATTTTCAATCCGTGATACGCTATGCAGGGTTCCCGCCATTCCCATTTCCTGAACCATCGAGAACATAATTGCCGCTGCCCTCATTGAAATTGAAATACAACGAAGGATCTGGTGCGGAGTAAGAGTCTGTCCGTGTAGGCACATGCCCCTGCCATCAGCAGAAGGAACAAGACAAAAAAGTGCCGTATTTTATCAGTCCCCTTCTGCTCCACATAGTCGCTCATGGTATCCTATCAAAGGTTTATGGGGCTCATCGAAAAAGAATATTGCTATGATATTGGTAAAAATCTTGCTTTTCGCGTATCAATATATTTATATGACGCCAGCACCATTTTCGAAATGATGACAAAAGTCACCGTCTATTCCACGCAAAACTGCCCCTATTGCCGGATGGCAAAGGCATTTCTCGAAAAACATGGTGTTCCGTACGAGAGTATTGATGTTGGTGAAGATACCGAGGCTGCAAAAAAGATGATCGATCTCTCCGGTCAGCGCGGTGTGCCGGTAATTGTGGTTGATGATGAGGTGATTGTCGGTTTTGATTCAGCAGAGCCTCAATGAACTCTTTGGAGAACCCGCAACCGGTGAAGTTACGATGTGGTGATTGTCGGTGCTGGTCCGGCAGGACTCACCGCAGGTGTCTACTGCGCCAGAAAAATGCTGAATACGATCATCATCAGTGAAAATATTGGTGGACAGGCGCTGGAATCATGGGCGATCGAAAACTACATGGGTTACCGGATGATTACCGGTGAAGATCTGATGAAAAAATTTGAAGAGCAGGTCAGGACGCTCAATATCCGGCTTGAACTCGACAGGGTTGTCAGCATCTCAAAAGAAGACGGCCTTTTTACCCTTCGGACAATTTCAGAAAATACGTTAAAGGCAAAAGCCGTGATCCTCACGCAGGGCAACCGGCCGAAAAAACTGGGTGTGGCAAACGAAGAACAGTATCTCGGGCGCGGGCTCTCCATCTGCTCTACCTGTGATGGACCGCTCTATAAGGGAAAACAGGTTGCCGTAGTTGGCGGGGGCAATTCTGCGCTCCAGACTGCTGTCGAGATGAGCGAAATCGCCCAATCGGTCAGACCTGATTGTGCGAAGCACGATACGGGCAGATCCTGTCTATGTCGAGAATGCTCGAAGAAAAAAAGAACATCACGGTTCATTTAAACACGCATGTCTCTGCCCTGCACGGTGATAAGTTCCTCTCGGCAATCACGATCAAGAATGAGCCGGGTGAAGAGCAGAAAATCGATCTCGACGGGGTTTTTATTGAGATCGGCTGGCTGCCCAATACTGATATTGTTGATGGCTTTGTTGCGCTGAATGAGAAGAAGGAGATCATTGTAGATATAAACTGCCACACCAGCATGGCCGGCGTTTTTGCAGCAGGAGATGTCACTTCGGTGAAAAGCAAACAGATCATCATTGCTTCCGGAGACGGGGCAAAGGCAGCGCTTGAAGCCCTTGAGTATCTGCTGAAATCAGCATCCCGGTGAAAAAATCTACATCATTTCGTGTTTTTCATTTTAAAAAAGGAAAAAAAGCATTGAAAAATGTCTTCGTCGTCCTTTCAATTCTCTCAGGTTACTGTCAGAATACCCTTTTTCCGGTCTTTTTCCTTATACCCTTCGAGCAGCACAGTGGCGATATTCTTGACGGGTTTATCCGTATGCCCGGCGATATGGAACTCACAGAACGGGCAGGATGATATCACGATATCTGCCCCGCTCTTTTTTATCTCCTCGCCCCTTCGTTTACCCAGCGCTGCTGCCTCCTCCGGATTCCGGATTTCACCCCTCCTCCGGAACCGCAACAGATAGAAGGCATCTCGACAAGATCCACCACCTGCCGGATCAGCTGACGGGGTTGTTCGCGAATACCCTGCCCGCGAAGGAGGTGGCAGGGATCGTGATAGGTTGCCTTGACAGGCAGGCGTGCCGGAGGTTCAATCCCGTATTTTGTGAGCACTTCATTGATATCCATCACGACAAAGGGTGTTTTGTAATCATTTTTCAGAGTGGAACCGCAACCGGCGCACATGGTCATGACCGTATCGAGATTACGGAACCGGAACGCATCGATATTGCGTTTCTTGAGTGTATCGAGAAAGGCCAGCTGACCAGTACGGATGAGCGGCGAACCGCAGCAGACCTGTTCTTTGGGAATGATGACCCGGATACCGTTTCGTTTCAGAACTTCGATTGCATCCAGTGCTGCTTTGGGCAGGCGCATGTTGTACATACAACCGACAAAGAAACCGACCGTTGCTTTCACAGGACCTGTCGGCTCGATCACTTCCGCATTTACGAGTTCCATAAAGGTCGGTTCGATCCGGGTAACGGAACGGCCTGTCTCTTTCACAAGTGCTGCTACTTCCTGGTGCCGTGGCAGGGTAAATCCACGCTTGTTTGCCAGCGCCCGGAGTTTTTCGATTGCTTTTGACGGAATCTCAATCTCTTTTGGGCATACCTTCCAGCAGGCCTGGCAGCTGGTGCAGGTGAACAGTCCATCCTTCACAGCATCGACTACCCGGTCCCCGCTGTCACGAGGATCAAGCGCGAGCCGCATTTCCTGCCGCATGGCCGTGGGTCCGAGGAACTTTGTCACATCCATTGCAGGACAGACCGACACGCAGCAGAGGCACTCGATACAATCCCGAAGCGGTTTTATCGCATCGATATCGGATTGTGTTGGCATTTTCAGTGTATCTGACGGTTTCAGGGACGCAATCGTTTCAAGCGTTGGCAGGAGATCAACAACAAGATCCTTTTTCACCGAAAGGTTCAGGGGTTCGATGGTGATGTTATTTTGAGCCTCTTCCATGCAGGCAAGCACCGGTTCGCCATTGACACGGACTGCACAGCTCCCGCATTGGCCCGATGCGCAGGATATGCCTGAACGAGAGTGTCGGATCCAGCTCATCGTGAATGGCATGGAGAACATGAAGTACACGTGCACCTTCATTGACATTCACCGTATAGGTCTCGAAGTGCGACTCCTTGTCCTTCTCCGGGTCAAAACGGCGAACCCGGACGGTAAGTGTCTTCATATACCCGCCCCGTTCTGTTCGATACCTTCGTGAAATTGCGAGAGGTACGTATGGCCAAAAGGTGAGTGTTCGGGCATCGTGTGTCTGTTTCACATCCATCCGGACATGTGCCCCCCGTGACTCCTTCCTGATCAGCGCACTCCGGCAGATAAGCGAAGCGGTCAGGCACATGTTCTGGATGATGCTGCATTCTGCAAGGTTTCTGAGAGATTCAGCCCGGATATTCGCATGCGACAGGTTATTGATAGTCTCCAGTGTTTTATTGAGATCTGTTGCGTTCCGGAAGATCCCCGCACCCTGCCACATTGCCTGCTGGAGATGTGTCCGGACCTGTGCCGGATTCTCTGCTTCCCGCAAGGAATGCATCAAGAAGATCCTGCTGCTGTCTTACCTGTTCTTCATTCACTTTTTTTATTCGTTTTTCGGTTTTACCTGCAAATTCGCCCGCCCGTTTCCCGAAGACCTGTGTATCAGCAAGGGCATTTCCCCCCAGGCGGTTTGCCCCGTGCACGCCCCCGGCGACTTCACCGCAGGCAAATAACCCGGGAAGTGTTGTCCGGCATTCCGGTGTTATCCGAAGACCTCCCATGATGTGGTGAGCTGTTGGAGCGACTTCCATAGGTTTTTCCCGTATGTCAACACCGAATTTCAGGAATTGTTCGAGCATGACCGGGAGCCGGGTCTCTATCTGCTCGCGGGGAAGATGGGTAACATCAAGATATACCCCGCCGTTCTTTGTTCCCCGCCCTGCCTGTATTTCCGTTGCGATCGCACGTGCAACAACATCCCGGGTGGAGAGCTCCATCCGTTCGGGATCGTACTGTTTCATGAACCGCTCTCCGATGTTATTGAGCAGGACACCTCCTTCACCTCGCACCGCTTCGGTCACGAGCCTCCCCCGTGCATCGTAGGGGAACACCGCCCCGGTCGGGTGAAACTGGACCATCTCCATATCGATCAGTTCGGCACCGGCACGGTATCCAATGGCAAAACCGTCCCCGGTACCGCTCGATGAATTTGTGGAGATATCATACACTTTTGTCCCGCCACCGGTTGCAAGGATTGTGCTGTCCGCCTTCAGCAAGACGATATTGCCTTTTTCGTCCAGTGCCATTGCACCGATGACCGCTTCACCAGTTTTAAGCAGGTCGATAACAGTGAATTCCTGCAGTAAGGTAACGTTCGATGAATCGAGCCTCTCGACTAATGTAGTCATCATCTCATGGCCGGTCCGGTCACCGGCATAACAGGTTCGCGGGAACCGCTGGCCGCCAAAGGGGCGCTGGGCGATTTCATCAGTATCGGTGAAATCAAACACCGCTCCCCACTTTATGAGATCGCCCATCCGCAACGGAGCTTCCCTGACGAGAATATGTACCAACTCGGGATCGTTGAGGTACGCCCCTCCTTTGAGCGTATCCTCGAAATGAATCCCGCATGAATCCTGTTCGCGGAGGACTGCATTATAGCCTCCTTCCGCCATGGTGGTACAGCCGCCTTTACCGACGATAGTCTTTGAAATGAGCACCGTGTCGCCATACCGTGATGCCTCTATGGCTGCTCTTACACCTGCGCCCCCGCTCCCGATCACCAGTACATGGCAATCAACAACCTCCCCTGCAAGCATCTTATTATTTTGTGGATCGTATAGTTACATAAATAAATGGCACAGCCAAAGTGAGAGCGAAATGAGATTATTAATGAAATTTGGTGGGACATCAGTCGCCGATGCACAATGTATCAGACGCGTCGTGGATATTTTAGAAAAACATCACAAAGACGGAGACGAACTGGCAGTTGTCGTATCCGCACAGCGTGGTGTGACTGACCAGCTCATCGAAATTACCAGCAAACTTCCGGCAGCGAAGGATGATACTGCCATTGCACCACTCATCCAGGCACTGGGAAAAAGGCACATGACCACCCTCGAAGGGGCTGCACCCGATTATGTTGCTGAAACCGGCTCAGTCATCGAGGAACGGCTCATCAGTCTCCAGAACATTCTTTTTGCAGTTTATAATCTGCGGGAGCTCACTCCCCGCTCAAAAGACTATATCATCTCATTTGGGGAGCGGTTGCTTGCCCCGATCCTTGGTGCAGCTTCTCCGCCAGCGCGGTATCCCGTCAACCGTACTGGATGGCTGCGATGCCGGCATCCTCACGACACTTCAACATGGTGAATCAACGGCACTTCTGGAAAGTGATGAACGGATAAAAAAAAGGGTTGGTCCGTTGCTGGAAAAAGAAATTCCTGTGATTATGGGGTTCATGGGCTGCACCAGAAACGGGATCGTGACGACCCTTGGGAGGAGCGGCTCGGATTACTCAGCATCGATCATCGGTGCGGGCATAGACGCGGACGAGATTTGGATCTGGACAGACGTGGATGGTATAATGACCTGCGATCCAAGGGTAATCAACGATGCACGGGTCATGCCCTCCCTGTCCTATATCGAGGTGATGGAGCTCTCCTACTTTGGTGCAAAAGTGATGCACCCGCGATCCATCGAACCCGCAATGCGGAAGAATATCCTTGTCCGGGTAAAAAATACCTTCAATCCCTCTCATCCCGGCACCGTGATTATACGGAACGGGCAACGGGACGACCGCGTTGTTAAAGCCCTGACCTACATCGATAAAGTCGCTGCGATAAATATCAATGGTGCCCAGATGATTGGGAGACCGGGAGTAGCAAAAGCAATTTTCACCATCCTTGCGGATCATGAAGTGAACGTGATGATGATCTCGCAGGGATCCTCTGAAGCAAACATATCGCTTATTGTTGATGAAGCGCACCTCAACGCTGCAGTACATGCGCTCGCTGATCTGGTCAAGCAGGGGATCGTGCGTGAAGTTACCCACAATCATGATGTGTGTGCAGTTGCAGTTGTCGGTGCGGGTATGGCTGGAGCACCAGGCACGGGGGGAAGAATCTTCACAGCCCTGGGAAAAACCGGTGTTAATGTGATGATGATCTCGCAGGGGTCCTCTGAAGCGAATATCTCATTTGTGGTGAATCAGCAGGACGGCCCCCGGGCGGTACGCGTTCTTCACGATGAGTTCAGGTTATCGGAGGAGTCTGATGAGTAGCACCTCGTACCGTGAAGCAGGAGTTGACATTGATCTTGAGGCAACTGCAATCAAAGCCCTGATAAAAAACCTGACCTACAAACGGAAAGGCAGATGTACGATGGTTGGCAATGTAGGTCATTTTGCCGGACTCATTGATTTCGGTGATATGGCACTTGCACTGACAACGGATGGTGTCGGTACAAAGATGCTGGTTGCCGATCAAATGCAGGACTGGAGCACCGTTGGAATAGACTGCATTGCGATGAACGTCAACGACCTCTATGTCATGAATATGGAACCTGTTGCGTTTGTGGATTACATCGCAACAGACAAGCTCTCGGTAGAGAAGATGGCGCAGATAGGAATCGGGTTAAACGAAGGCGCCCGCCAGGCAAATATCGATATTGTCGGTGGTGAAACTGCATCTCTGCGGGGTCTTGTCAATGGTCTTGACCTTGCAGGCACCTGTCTGGGGATGCAGAAAAAGGATAAAATCATCACTGGCAGTTCAATACGGCCGGGTGACAAAATCATCGGGGTTCCCTCAACCGGGATCCACAGCAACGGACTTTCTCTTGCCCGGGCGGTTGTGGAGAAATACGCAAATTACGATGAACGACTGAAGAATGGCCGGACACTTGGTGAGGAACTCCTTATACCCACACGAATCTACCATGAAAGCCTGCAGGTTGCCACAACCTGCACGGTTCACGGTATGTGCCATATCACTGGCGGAGGACTGCTCAATTTCAAGCGGCTCAGCCCGTACGGTTTCCTGGTAGATACACCCATTACACCCCCGGAAATCTTTCAATGGATCCAGAAAACCGGGGATATTTCAACGGTTGAGATGTACCGTACATTCAACATGGGAATGGGATATGCCTACATTGTGCCAACAGACAATGTTGCCGGTATACAAAAAGTTGTTAAAGGTTCAAAAGTCGTGGGTGAAATTACCGAGGAGCCCGGTGCGTGTGCTGCGGGATATCGAAATTACGTAACATTTTTTATTTATTGATCCGGTTCTGGTGTATACGCACTCTTTTGTGCTTTATCTGCAATGATCGCGCTGTTGCCACACCGATCTTCAAGAATGAATGTTACGGGTATTGCCCCACATTTCACTCCCTCAATTCTCTCCAGAAGTATCCGTGCATTTTCCCGTTCCTCATCCTCGCCCCAGAGCAAGGCTCCCTTCACGATTTGTTCGACACGATCAAGGACCCCCTCAATATTGGACACAAAGCCCTGGCAGGCAGGACCAGGATCTATTCGCACGCCCAGCTCGGGAATTTCAAGGCTTGCGCTCATACTCCGCACTACGCGGATCCCAAGGTCTTCTTCAGAGTCAACTGCCACCTCGTACCGGACTGGTTCGTTAGACCTGAGTAGCTGGGTATCAACATATTTGTATCCGCACGAATCGCAGATAGCAGAAATGATGAGAATATCAGAAAAATAGGGGATATTTTCTGTTGTATACAGGTATTCTATCTCGGAATTACACGTTGGGCACGGACCCGGAACGACCGTTCGCAACGTTAAACTCCGCCAATCTTGTCCCGGGAAATTTTTACCGACATCGGTGTAAGTACGACATACCTCTGGTCCCCAAGACCGATGATGTCACCATTGACATCCTTGGCTACTTCTTTTAAGTCTTTTAATACCCGTTCATAGGATATCTTGTCCATTTTGAGACGGGAAATGTCAACAATTACTATGTTACCGCTGTATACTTCGTCCTTAACCCGCGGGGTATCCTTGAGATCAGTAATCGTAGCGATCTTTACGAGCAGTGCCGGGGCAGCTCCCCCATGCTCTTCATATGATGCAAGATCGAGCTCCATGTAGTCGTCGTCCGAGTTTGCGGAACTCTTTCCAAGAAGGGTGTCAATGATTTTAACCATAAAAAAACTGTATGATGAAACTTATTTAATAGTATCTATTTTGAAAGCACCTATCAGGGTTTTATTACCATAAAATAGAGAAAATGACCGATTTTCCGCACAATCGATTTGGACCGGTTTGTGTTAGATTTCAATGTTCCATATCTCATCGCTGACGTGATGAAAATTTTTACACATCTTTCCTGCAATTCTGGCACGCATATCGGGCGCATCAAGGAGCGCTATTCCGATCGCAAGCGGTTTGCCGTGCCGCTCATCAACGATCTGAACCGGTGCCTTGGCCTTTACGTCATCAGATACTGAAACGATACCTGGTCGCATGACATCTGCACCATTGACTACATAGGGGATTGCCCCGGCATCCACAACTACCCTGCGTTCTGGAAAGGGGAACTGAATTGCACCTTTTAGGGTAGGAAATACCCAGTCACCGGTATCCATCAGGAGCGGTTTTTTGTTCACCAGGAACAACGAAACATCGGCGTTGGTCTCAAGTACCTCAATCATATCCGCGTGAAAAAATTTTGCTGAATTTCCGATCTGGTCAAAAAGGCGGGATAAGAGATCCTGTTGCCTGGCTTTTCCGGATAGAATGGCGTTTTTTTACAACAATTTTTTTCATTGTTTCAGTTCCTACATTCATCTCTCTCGCTTGAAAAAAATTTGCATTGTAAAATTATGGCGTTTGTTTGGAGAACCTTTCTTTGCATTTCGCCTCGGAATCATTATTGGCTGATGCAGATCTACGGTATGTTTAAGTAAGCAGCTCACACACATATATTACTCCAGAGCGATGGTGAAAGGGTATTATTATGACCAAAAGGCCGTTGGATATTTTGGATCAGGTGCTGAACAGACAACCCGTTATTGTATCTCTCAAAGGCGGGAGAGAAATACGGGGCATTCTCCAGGGATATGATGTTCATATGAACCTCGTGCTGGATAAGGCTGAGGAAGAGGAGAATGGACAGGTTCAGAAGGTTGGTACGCTCATCGTACGTGGGGATAATGTTATCTATATATCCCCATCGCTGGAACAATAAGGTGAAGTAACATGTCAAAAGGCACTCCATCAATGGGAAAGATGAACAAGTTTACCCATGTCGCCTGCCGGCGCTGTGGGAAAATCTCGTTTCACGCCCAGAAAAAACAATGCTCTGCCTGCGGGTTCGGCAGAAGCACCAAAATGCGCAGCTATAAGTGGACAACAAAGAGACCAAAAATTCCAACGCATTAGAGTTGCACCATGTGTGGTATCGTTGGCATCGTCGATGCTGGCGGTGTATCGATTCAGCTCTACTATTCCCTGTACGCGCTCCAGCACCGGGGGCAGGAAAGCGCCGGAATTTCCACCTATGATGGCACGAACCTCCAGAAATTTAAGGGTCCGGGTCTCGTCGCCGATGTTTTTTCCCCCACTGTTTTAAATGACCTGAAAGGCAATGCCGGTATCGGACATGTCCGCTACCCGACAACCGGGTCCAATCTTCCTGAGAATATCCAGCCGCTCAATTTCCAGTTTAAGGATCATTTCATCTCAATTGCCCATAATGGCAACCTTGTAAACACTGCTGAACTCAGAGCTGAATACGAACAGGCCGGCCAGATCTTCACCACCACCACTGATACGGAGATCATTGCAAAGATCCTTATTGACGAGATAAGTAATACCGGATGTGTAGAGGATGCGGTTAACCGCTGCATGCGTAAACTCAGGGGATCCTATTCCGTCGTGATGATGATTGACGGTATTATCTATGCCTTCCGGGACCCGCTGGGTATCAAGCCATTCTGTATCGGCAAGACCGATCACGGGTACATGGTTGCGTCCGAGAGTGTAGCCGTTGATGCCCTCAAGGCAAAATTCATAAGGGATATCAGGCCCGGGGAATTAGTCAGGATAGACGCTGAAGGAATAAAGTGCAACCAGGTAGCGATTGCAGGTAAGCGTGCGCACTGCATCTTTGAATATATTTACTTCGCACGTGCAGATGCAATCATCGATGGTGTGCTGGTCTATGATGTTCGGCGCAAAGTCGGGCAAAAACTCTATGAAGAGAATCCAGTGGTGGCGGATTCTGTCTGTTCCCTTCCCGATTCCGGGACAGCGTATGCTATCGGATACGCCGAACGTTCAAAGATCCCGTTTGTGGAGTCGCTGATGAAGAACCGGTACATGGGACGCACGTTTATCATGCCGACCCAGAAGGAGCGGGAAAAAGCGGTGCGAATAAAACTCAACCCTATTCCCGCTCACCTGAAGGGTAAGTCTGTAGTACTTGTCGATGACAGTATTGTGCGGGGAACCACCTCGCGCAGAATTATCACCATGATGCGGGAAGCGGGTGCACGGGAGATCCATATGCGTATCGGTTCACCGGCAATCAAAGCCCCTTGTTACCTGGGTGTTGATATGCCCACCAGGGAAGAACTGATCGCAAACAACAGGATCGAGGAGGAGGTCAGGCACAGCATTACAGCTACAACCCTTCATCATGTCTCGCTCTCCGCACTGATTGAAGCAATTGGATTTGATCGGGAAAATCTTTGCACCGGTTGTCTTACGGGATGTTATCCTTTGCATATCGAGGGTGAGCAGGCAAAGATGCGACAGGTTGAATTTATTGATGAGACGTACCAGTCCAAGCTAGTATCATTTGATGCAGAAATCACGTGAACAGGATTGGGATGGTTCGTTCCTTTTATAACAATGAGAACAAGTCCCGATTATCAGCGAAATAATTATCTTTCTTTCTCTTTTACCAAACCTCAGTTATGATTTAGGATTTTGCATTCAGGTAAGGGCGGGGATACATGATGGAACAGATAAAAAAGGCATTCGATGCTATTGCAACAGAATACGATTCCCTGAGGGAGTTTGTCATTCCGGACCTGCAGCAGTTTTATACCACAGCAGTCTGGGCAGCAGAATCTTCAGCACCAGAGCCGTCAATCCTTGATATCGGGGCAGGCACAGGTTTATTGAGTGCGCTTATACTGCAGAAATTCCCCGGTGCACAGATGACCCTGCTGGATATTTCTGAAAACATGCTGGACATTGCCAGGAAGCGGTTCGCAGGCAGGAAGGATATTACCTATATTGTGAGTGATTACCGCCAAGGGATACCGGTCGGTCCGTACGATCTGGTCTGTTCGGCACTCTCCATCCATCATCTCACTTTGGAGGACAAACGATATCTTTTCGGGAGAATTTTTTCTGCACTGAAACCTGATGGGTTGTTTGTAAATGCCGATCAGGCTGATGGTGATACGCCATATTTCAGGAAAAGGTTCCTTGAGTACTGGGATGAATTTCTTAACAACGGTCCGATGAATGATGTGGAGCATGCCGAGATTCTCAGGCGTCGTGATACCCTTGACCGGAACGAGAAACTCTCGGTTCAGCTCCATTGGCTGCAGGAGAGCGGTTTTTCTGATGTGGATGTGGTTTACCGGAATCGGACATTCATCGTCACCGTAGCACGAAAAGGATAAAATTCACACATCTGGCCCCTGTGTGTTGATGGATCATAACTATCAAAGATGAAAAAACAGGGATGACGTTATGGGTAGATTTTATTGCCAGGATGAATCCGTCCGAGCTCGGATTCTGATAATTCCATAACCCCTCTCCGAATCCAGACAACCTGTTCAACTATCAAAGGCTGAACCTCAAAGCAGAAATTCACAAAAGAACCAGTAGCGAGGGATGGATTTGAACCATCGATCTACGGGTTATGAGCCCGTCGGGATATCCTGACTACCCTACCTCGCTCCAATAATCAGGGTAATAATATAGTTGGCGTTCGCTGATATACTTTACTCAGTTTCTCCGTATACCGGTTCCCTGTCAGGGAGATTTAATTACTCTTTTACCTACAGAGAATTATGGATGATGAGATCAGCCGGATACGAGAGAAGCGGATACAGGAGCTGAAAGAAAAAATGAAACACACAGCAAAGGTGGATGTTACGCATGTGGATGAGACGCATTTTCAGGAGTTCATCAAGACACATCCATTTGTAGTCCTGGATTTCTGGGCAGAATGGTGCGCTCCGTGCCGCAGGGTAGGACTGGTGATTGAAGAACTGTCAAAGGAATTTTCCGGGAAAGTTACGTTCGGTAAGTGTAACACCGAGGATAACCGGATCCTCGCCATGCAGTTCAACATTACCGCAATACCGTCCATTATGCTCTTTTCTCATGGTCAGCTGGTGGACCGGATTATCGGGGCTTATCCAAAAGAAGCAATACGGGAAAAAATTGTCAGGAAATTTAACCTGAAATAAATATTTTTAAAATAGAAATATCGAACCTTCACAACGACATTATTGTTCTTGCCTGAGTATGTTTAGTTTTGCAGCCATAATAAAATCGTTTAAGGTCAACCCGCCGGCAAGGTACGTATAATATAAAACCTCAACAAATCGTGACTCTTTCATGGAGATATCCGGAATATGGCCTTCCTGTGATGAAAGATCCATAACTTCAATAAAAAATTCAACGCACCTGTCGCTGTCATCGAGCTCAAACCTCCGCGTCAGGTGACCATTATCAAGCGACCACCCGGGTACTTCACCAAGGAGCTCAATCGTCTCCTTTCTGGTTAATGGAGGTGATCCCGCCCGGTAGGTAGTGCATTTTTTCTGCGCGAGTTCCATGGTTATCATGTCGTCTCGCTGAACAAAAAAAGTTTCTCCTGATCAGATGGACAAATTTCCCCCCGGGGGCATTTCACGCTGGTTTTATAAATTATGCGGCAGCGATGGCCATTTTAGATGGCTGCTGCTTGTCCGACTGCCACTGCATGAGGATCATGACCACGAGCGAGATGGGGAGCGCAATGACAATCGGATCGACTGCAGTCCACGGGGATCCGAGCAGGGTGACCTTCCCGAAGATTGCCTGGCAGAGGCCCAGGGGTTTTGCTTCTGCTGCATGGAAGAACGCTGTCCAGAGGAACCAGATCACTGCACCGGTCACCATACTGTAGAGCGCTGCTTTCGTTGATGGTGCTTTTGCATAGACCCCGACAGCGAATGCCGGGAGGAAAGCGCAGGCGCAGAGGCCCATGAACATCGCGGTTGCCCGGGCAATGATGCTGATCGGCAACATGAAGGCAAGGATCGTGGAGACGACCATCATCAGCACGATACCGTACTGGTGTGCCCGCATCGAGAGTGCACACTCTTTGCCCCTTCCCCAGAGATCGCAGACGAGTGCCGTGCCCATCGCATGGTAGAGCGCACTGAGCGTAGACATTGCAGCTGCGAGCAGGGTGAGCATGAAGATCACGACAAAGATGTCCGGCATTGCCCCGTTGATGAAGAGCGGCATGATCGCATCGACATTTCCGCCCGCTGCATCAAGGCAATCTTTCCTGATGTCTGGTAGAAGTATACATTGGATAGTGCTCCGACCGTGAACGCAACACCGGTCATCATCAGGATGAACGGCCCCCCAACGAGAACCGCCCGGTTCAGGGCCTTGTTGTCCTTTGCCGTCATGAACCGCACGACCAGCTGGGGCTGGGCGAGCACACCGATACCCACACCCATAACAAGCGTAGTGACAAGGGTGAACCACATCGGGGATCCGAGCACGGGCATGGATGTCCAGCCGGTCATACCCTGGTCAGCGAGAGCTTTTGGGACAAGATGTGCCATGTTGGTGAGCGCAGTAGTTCCTGCGGTAAATCCGCCCACCATTACCAGGGTGAGGGCGAGGAGGACGGTCATACCGATCAGCATGATCGTGCCCTGGAATGCATCCGTGTACATCACGGCAATGAGTCCGCCGAATACTACGTAGACTGCTGTTATCAGGGCAAACAGGATCAGCGATGTGGTATAGGGAATACCGAGCGTTGGCTCAATGAACCGTGCCCCCCCGATAAGGATTGCGGCAGTGTAGAGCGGCATGGAAATGACAATGATGAACCCGGCTATGTACTGCAGGAGCGGGGACTTGTAGAGTTTGCACATCAGGTCCGGAAACGTGACTGCAGAAAGCCGCTGGCCGATCTCCCGGGTCTTCTTGCCGAACAGGACGAATGCAAGGAGGATGCCAAGACCGATGTTCAAGACCGTAAGCCAGATGAGTCCCATTCCCATGCTTGCCGCTGATCCGCCAAACCCGATGATGGCAGATGTGGAGATGAATGTGGCACCGTACGAGAGCGCAATGATCACCGGGTGACTGTCGCGGCCGGCAACAAGATAATCCTCGGCGTTCTTTGTCTTTTTGTACCCGATGTAACCGATGATGAGCGTTGCTGCAAGGTAGATCAGGACCAGTGCCGCCATCGTGATCGGGTTAACTGCCATCTTCGCTGCCCTCTTTGTTCCAGTTCAGTAATCCGTATACAATACAAGCCAGGGCTAAACCAATGGCCAGTCCATAGCCGATCAATATCTGCGGGTCAGGGATTCCAAAAAGCATACAAAACCTCTGGTAAACTCTTCATCACGACAATACAATGGGAACCGGGAACTGCCAGGTTCCCTATCTAAAGGAGAATGCGTAGCATGGGCTCGATGAGAAAACAGTTTGACAAACCCATGGTGATATCATTGTTTACCGGATAATTATCTGGAAATCGTGGTATTTATGTGTTGTTATCTGGCTTTGATGCACAATTCCGGTCATTGGTGAATGTATCGGCCGGAAAAGACCATATTGCGCAAGGCAAAACGCTGTACCGAACAATGTCCTCGGTATTTTCCACTCTGCACGAATCCCTCCAGCAGGTGCTCGCCCAGCGGCTGGACTGGACGGAGCTCCGCGAGGTGCAGGAGCGTGCGTATACCGCAGTCGCCGCAGGAAAGGATGTGCTGGTTATTGCACCAACGGCCGGGGGCAAGTCGGAAGCAGCGCTTATTCCGGTGATGGACGATATCTTAAAACACGGCAGGATGGGAGTGGCCTGTCTCTACATCTCGCCCCTAAAAGCGCTTGATCAATGACCAGGAGGATCGTTTCAGGGAATTTTGTGTTCCCACATCGCTCTCCGTGATGAAATGGCATGGGGATGTGCCGAAAGGGGATCGCGGCTGGAAGGATGGCGAGCCCCCTCATTTCCTGATGATTACGCCCGAATCGCTTGAGGTGCTCCTGCAGGAGAAAAAACTATCCTCAGATCTCCGGCGGGTCCGAACGATCATCATCGATGAACTCCATGCATTTGTGGAATCGGAGCGGGGTGTTCATCTTAAGGTGCTGCTCGACCAGATGGACCGGATCACAAAACGACCCGTCCAGCGGGTTGGTCTTTCGGCAACCAGCAGGAAATCCCCGGAGAAGTGCTGCGCTGGATGTCTGATGACCGGCACGACAGCGAACTGGTTGAGGTTCCATCACCCCCAAAAGAGAAACAGTTCCGGTTTATTGTCGAAGCAGAAGAAAAAGACGGATCGATGCGCTGGTCGGATCGTGGACGGAAAGAAGGCGCTGGTCTTTGTCAACAGCCGGAGTATTGCAGAGAAACTGATGAAGGCGAGTGCTGGCAGGATACGGAATCTTCACATCCACCACTCATCGCTCTCTCCAGCTACACGAAAAACATCGGAAGAAGCATTCTCTTCACAGGATGGTGCCTGCATCATCTGCACAAGCACGCTGGAACTCGGTATCGATATCGGGGATCTCGATGTGGTGGTACAGGTTGGCCCCCCGAACTCGGTCTCATCGTTTCTCCAGCGAATGGGGCGGAGCGGCAGGCGTGACAAAGCGGCATATGTGGCGTGGGTGCTTAAGATCCCTGTGAACTCCTCTGCAGTGTTGCGATCATAGAATGTGCAATGAGGAAGGAAGTTGAAACCTTATTCCCCCCAAAAAACCGTATAATGTCCTGCTCCAGCAGGTTTTCCTGTATTTGTATACCCATTCGAGGGCTAGCCGTAAACAACTGGCAGCATCGGTGCTTTCCCCGCCGGTATTTCAGAGACCTGGAGCCAAAGATTCTGGATCAGATTGTTATCCATCTCATTCAAGCGGGGTACCTGACTACTGATGGTGAGATGGTGATGCTGGGAACCGAGGCCGAACGGGAGTTCGGGCGTTCGAACTGGAAGGATCTCTATTCGGTGATCAGCGGTGGCGGGGAGTACCGGGCTGTCACTCCTGATGGTGAAGTGGTGGGGAAGCTGGATGCACGGTTCGTCAACAGCCAGAACTGAGACGAGATCTCGCTGGGCGGACGCAGGCTGGTCGATGGTCAAGTGCGATGAAGGACATAATATTGTAGTCGTGGTTCCAAGCGGATCGGACACGTCCCGTACTTTCTGGACCAGTGCCGGTGAAGGTGGTTTCTCACCTCTTGTGTGCCAGATGGTACAGAAGATACATGCACGGGGGAGATCAGTGCTCCCCCTTAGTGAGCATGAGAATGAGGTGATGCAAACCGTGCTCGCACGGATTCCAAAAGGTATCGGGGAGGAAGGGTTGTATGTTGTCGAACAAACCGGGAAAAAAGGGGTTGAGATTCTCATATTCTCTTTTTCCGGAGGCAGGTTTAACCGGTTGCTTACGCTTCTGCTTCAGGATCGGCTGGGTGGCAAGGCTCAGGTGCGGTACAATGATTTTATTGTCAGAGTAATGCGTGCAGGAAAAGAAGGTACGGGGCAACGGGTGATGTGTGCATTACAAGAAATCCAGAAAATGGGAAAGGATAAAATTGGTGCAGTCCTCCCATTGCCCCAGGCAGAAGGCTGGAAATTTGCCCGTGCTCTGCCGGCCGCACTCCTTTCTGATCTGTCCCTTTCTGACCACTATCATGTAGAGGAGTTCATGGACATTATGAGGAATATTCCGGTTTTTATCATCGATACTCAGATCCCGGGCATATACTCTCAGGAGCATTAAGAGACCCGGAGCTCCCGTTTTTTTAAGATACATCAGATTATTATACGGGAAACGGTGGAGTTATTCTATGAAAAACGCTCTCATTCTTCTTGCCATTACCATCATCCTGGTTGGTGTGTGTGGATGCACCCAGACAGCACCCCCCGTCCAACCGATGACAACCGTCACCTACACCCCCGCAAACGACCCAACTGCTGACGGTAACAACCATTCCAGTTCCGCAGACAACTACTTCTGTATCAGATAATACTATCCGGATCAAAAATTTAGCATTTGATCCCGCAAGTATAACGGTAAAGATGGGATCAACCGTGCGCTGGGTGAACCAGGATTCAGTTCCGCACAGGATAGTGTTTGCGGATGGGGCGGATTCAACCGTGCTCGCACCTTCGCAATCCTGGAGCAGGAAATTTGACCAGGCCGGCACCTATGATTATTCCTGCACGATCCACCCGACTATGCAGGGAACTGTAATCGTGGAAAGATGATAGTGTCAGGAAATTACCCGAGCCTCCTTTTTTTGGAAATTGTTCATTCTGTGCTCATGGGGCATTTCCATCCACCGCTGATTTTTTTGGGCATCCAGCCATACTGAATAAAAAGCACGAATTGTATCTTCTCTTTCCCGTGATGCTAAAAAATCGTAATCCTGTTAATTTGTAGTGCCGGAATCTAGGGACTCCCGTGTTTCCTGAAATATATAAAAAATGTGCAGCCTTTTAACAAGAGGAAATGAGGCTGTAAAAAAAATTATAACCCGGCAATCCGGAGCATCGCTCCGAGCAGAATCCCGAACATGGATGTGGATGCGGATAACATCCCTAAAATAATATATCCGACTATTATCCCGATTTTTAGCGGAATGTAGGTTCGGTTCAGATTAAGCCTTCGTACCTCACGAAATGATCTGGTATCTGACGAAATCTGCGGTTTGTTTTTCTTGATCCGGAACATGGCGGTTCACCCCTCTGACGTGGCTTTTCCCCAACGATTCTGGTGTCGTTGCTGCATATATTATATACGAACCAACTGTTCTTATTATGATATACTGTGGATAGGTATTATTTATAATTTATTTTTCACTCTAAAAATAAAATACCTCGAAATCTCGGTTCTTTTGAGAAATAACTGCTATCATTCGCCATTTTTTGTAATCGCGAAGCAATGGCAATTTATTGCATTTCCGAACGTGTCTCATTGTGCATTTTTAAGGTCAATAAAAAATGGATTTTTTCAGGTGAAAACAATAATCGGTGAAAACAAAAAGTGAAAAAAATCTTAGAAAAACAACATAAACAATACGCCGAGGGGGAGATTTGAACTCCCGAGGCGCGAAGCGCCAGTAGCTTTCGAGGCTACCGCCTTCCCGGGCTAGACTACCTCGGCAACCGGTTCTGATATTTTTTCCATCAATTGCTCTAATAGTTATCTGATGCCTGTATATTACTCCACCATCAATTCTATCTGATATCCGCGTGATGGATTTTTTATGCTGATGACAGAAGAATCAATCAGTAGGTCAGGCTCTTTTGGAATACCTGCATTCTGTCAGGAGAACACATAAAAAAACCGGTTGAAGGGGGATTGATCTTATCCCTCTTTATAGCACAAATGAATTTTATTAAAATGCTCCAGGAGCGCCGCCAGAACCTGGCGATCTTGACTGGGTGACCATCATGTCATCAACGCGGATGAGCATGACTGCAGTCTCTGAAGCACTCTGGATGGACTGGCGTTTTGATCTCAGGGGTTCAATTACACCTTCTGCGAGCATGTCCACAATCATGCCATTATAAACGTTCAGACCTGCGTTCTTCTTCCCTTTTGAATGCGCATTCTTGAGTTCGACCAGTTTGTCTATGGGATTGTATCCCGAGTTCTCTGCAAGGGCGCGGGGAATGGATTCAAACGCTGCTGCATAGGCTTCAATGGCAAGCTGGACACGTCCACCGACTGTTGAAGCGTAATCCCGGATTTTCATCAAGAGTTCTGTCTCGACTGCACCCCCGCCAACTACATAGGTGCCATCTTCCATGGCGTCCATGACCACACGGGTTCCGTCAACCACGGCACGTTCGAGTTCGTCAAGGAGATAATCGCTTGAGCCACGGAGCAGGATGGTGATTGACTTGGGGTTCTTGCACCCGGATATTCGGGTGATGTTGGCCTCGGTATCTTCTTCGACAAGGTCTGCGGCTCCGAGATCCTTTGCCGTGAGTGCTTCGGGTTTGTTCACAATAGTTGCGTGCAGTGATCGCGCGGCATATTTCATATCACTTTCCGGCACATCCTCAATGGCTAAAATTCCGCTCTTGGCCAGATAGAACTGGACCGGATCTGCGATGCCCTTCTGGCATAAAAGAACATTCGCACCACTTTCGATGATCGCATCGGCAAGTTTTTTGAGTGCATCGCGTTCCTGCTCGGAGAAGGCTGTAATCTGCTCAGCACTCGTGATCTTGATCTTCGCTTTAACCTGGGTTTTTGTGATCTCGAGCGGGGTTGCAACCAAAGCGACTTTGGCTTTTGTAACCTTTTTAGGCATTCCCTCGCTTATGCGCTTCTTGTCAATGACAATACCACGGATCAGCTCGGCGTCGTCCATTGCCTTTCCTTTCTGTTTCTTGATCATCACGTCTTCTTCATCGACATTGATCTTCCCATTGGTTTTTTCGGCAACTGCCATTACGGCATCAACGATAATACCGTCAAGCTTGGTTTTCACGGACTCGATAGACTTGCCGGTTATGGCAGTATCCACAATTTTAAAAAGCGTTTTGCGGTCCGCCGGGTCAACTTTGAGCGAGAGACTGTTCACGATCTCGAGCGCTTTTTCCATGCCCATTCGGTATCCCTGTGCGATCACGGTTGGATGAATACCCTGTTCGAGCATTCCCTCGGCCTGCTCCATGAGCGCGCCAACAATGACAACAGCAGTGGTTGTTCCGTCGCCGACCTCTTCATCCTGAGTCCGTGCGACTTCAATCACCATTTTTGCGCCGGGGTGCTGCACAGCAATTTCGCCAAGAATGGTTGCACCATCATTGGTGATCACAATGTCCCCGGTTGAATCTACAAGCATCTTGTCCATTCCCCGTGGACCAAGTGTTGACTTGACAGCACCGGCAATTGCTTTTGCTGCTGCGATATTCGAGCGCTGGGCTTCTTTCCCGGTATTACGCTCTACATTTTCTTTTAAGATGATAATTTGTTGTCCAGATTGCATAATGGATCCTCCGATGATGTAAAAGGTGGAATTGAACTTCTATATATAATCTGTGTTTGGCTCTATAAAAAAAGAAATGATCAGTCTATGCGGGATATTTTAAAGAGCGAATAGACCGGTACACCCTCAATATCCTTGATACCGCGCTTATCGAATATGACCCAGATGGCAACCGGGATCGCATTGTGTTTCTTTAAATATTTCACCACTTCCCGCATGGTGTTACCCGAGGTTATGGTATCGTCAACGATAATACAACGCTCCCCACCGATTGCGGCAAAATTCCCGCTGATTGATCCCATCGGTCGCTCGCTCTGGTTCTGTTTTGCCGGGTGATAGATGGCAAGTTTTGCTGCCTCCTGAACAGCAATAATTGTTGCAAGCGGGATCCCTGAAAGGGCAATACCCACAATAACCTCCGCAGCTGGTGATGAAACGCTCTCATCAGACTGGTTTCCATAATACCTCTGAAGAAGCATCAGCGCAGTTTCTTCGAGCAAAGGTGCCTGGCTGCTGACCGCAGTCCAGTCTATGTGGACATCTTTTGGGGCGGCCGTCCCTTTCCCCTGCGTGAGCAGCCACGTCACGGTTTCCATGGAAAGGGAGAGTTCATCTGCAATCTGACCTGGACTATGTCCCTCCGCGAGGAGCAGTTTTGCCCTGCCAATCAGATCGTCAAGGGAAGACATGGGAAAAAGATTCTCCGGTATCTATTTAAGTTTTCTTTTAATTATCGAGCCACAGATAAGACATTCGCCGTCATGATCGAAATATCTGCCACAGCCACTGCACCGGTATTTCCAATGAATGCGTTTTGCCTTTCGCTGGTTGATAGGAATGGTTTGCACCCCAAGGACACCTGCAACGTTCTGGATAGCGAAGTCATCGGTATAGAGAACTGCATCGAGATCGAGAGCAAGCGCAAGAAGGTCGCAATCCGTATCGGAGATTACACACGTATCTCTGGTTTTTTTTGCTGCAATTGTCACTTTCTCTCTACTCCGGGCACTCGGAGAAACAAGGTGCAAACCTTCAGCGGAAAATGTCTCGAATTTCCCTTTTGAGCGAATGTCAATCAGCTCATCACAGACAGAAGGAGTTGTGTACAGGTCGCCGGTGATTGGGCAGTCCGAGAAAAAAACACTGGAATCAAGAATGGCTTTCATGGGGGAAACCTGTAAGACGGAACAATAAATCATTCATTTTTTTATGGGTCTTTAAAATCACCTTTTTTTATAGTTTGGGCAATCTGGCCGGCAGCCGATATTTTACTGCACCCACGTTCGATGGTATCGCTGCAGATTACCTCGCGGATTCCTGCGGTCATAAGGTGGACGTATGCTCCTCCGGTAAGCACCCCGTGTACGCATGCAGCGAATACGTCTTTTGCACCCTGCTGGTAGAGCATACCCGAAGCGGTGGCAATTGTCCCGCCGGTTGATATGATATCATCGACTATAACAACCGATCTTGATGCGGCACATACCTGCTTAGGGGCCATCCTCACCTCAACGCCGCTGAGACGGGTCTTTTCAAGATGATCAACATCCCACCCACCTGCAGATGCAACATGTTCGGCGAAGGTGAGGGCCCCCTCATCAGGAGCGAGAATAAGGGGGTTGCTGAGATGTAAGGATTTAATATAGGAACCGATGTCCCGGGCAAGCGAGATGTTTCTTGACGGCACGCCAAAATACTTCAGTACTTCTTTTTCATGGATATTGACCGTAATAATTTCCGAAACCCCTCTGCTGAGTACCTGTGCTATGGCTCGTGCACTGACAGGTTCTCCCTGCAAGAACCGCTTGTCCTGCCGGGCATATCCCATATAGGGTATAACAAGCTGGTTATCCGAGCTGTCACAGGCATCGATCAACAGGATTAACTGGACGAGTGCATCATTATCCACCACGCTACCGACAATAACAGTCTCATCGTCCAGTTCGCCGGTAATCAGGTACTGCTCCCCATCGGGAAAACGGGAATATTTTACTTCAACAACTGAGGTCTTCAGTGCCTTCGCAAGACTGGTAGCAAGTATTTGGGATTTTTCAGTACAGATTACTTTCATTTTATCTATCCTAACCCCTTGGTGGCGGAGTTTCTTTCTTGTGTGGATTTATTATACAATAGTAGGTCTTGTAGTTTATGCGCATTGGTTTTTTATGCATTTTTTATACGTTCATCTACCGGTCTCTTAAGGACGCTGTCCGATGTAATCAGCTGAAAGTACTTAAACTATCATGCAACAATTGATATGAAAACTCTTAGTGATAAAAGAGGTATATTCCGCAATGGAAATTTCTGAACAATCTTCACCGCAGAACGAGGCAGTACCATCCCCGGTTACAACACCTGAGGTTGCGCATACTGAAAGTGAGATAGCAACCTCATCCCAGATCGAAGTACCAGAGAAGCTGATTGATCAGGTAATCGGTCAGGAACACGCGGTTGAGGTCATTAAAAAGGCAGCAATCCAGCGACGGCATGTCATGATGATCGGAAGCCCGGGAACGGGAAAGTCAATGCTGGGCAAGGCAATGGCCGGGTTATTGCCTAAAGAAGAGCTTCAGGATATTCTTGCGTACCCAAATTCCGATGATCCCAACAATCCGGTGATCAGGACGGTGAGCGGGGGGCGGGGCAAGCAGATAGTTGCAGCTCATAAAGCAGAAGCAAAGAAAAAAATCCAGTTCCGGAACACCCTGCTTATGCTCCTGCTCATTGGTATCATCGGTTATTCCTTCCTTACCTACCAGTGGCTGATGGGGATCATTGCCGCTGCATTTGTTTTCATGGCATTGCGGTACACCACTCCACGCGAAGAAGCGATGGTGCCAAAACTTCTTGTTACCAATGATACCAAAAGCATTGCACCCTTTATCGATGGTACCGGATCTCACGCCGGTGCTCTTCTCGGTGACGTACGGCACGATCCCTTCCAGAGTGGAGGACTTGAAACCCCGGCGCACGACCGGGTTGAAGTTGGGGCCATCCACAGGGCGCATGGCGGTGTGCTCTTCATTGATGAAATCAACACTCTGGACCCGCATTCCCAGCAGAACCTGCTCACTGCGCTCCAGGAAGGAGAGTTCCCTATCACCGGACAGAGTGAACGTTCGAGTGGTGCGATGGTCCGCACTGAACCAGTCCCCTGCAAATTTGTGATGGTTGCTGCAGGAAATCTTGATGCTATCAAGGGGATGCACCCGGCACTTCGCTCTCGTATTCGCGGGTATGGGTATGAAGTATATATGGCGGAGAGTATGGAGGACAACGAGGAAAATCGCCGTAAATACATTCGCTTTATCGCCCAGGAAGTGAAAAATGACGCGAAGATCCCCCACTTTGATCAAAGTGCAATTGATGAAATCCTCCGTGAAGCAAAACGACGGTCGAACCGGAAGGGGCACCTGACGTTAAAACTGCGTGACATGGGTGGACTGATCCGTGTTGCGGGTGATATTGCACGGCAGGAAAATGCGATCCTGACGACATCTGCCCATGTAATAACGGCAAAGAACACCGCACGATCGATTGAGGATCAGGTTTCCGATGAAATTACCGAGCATCTCAGGGAATATGAGATGACAATTGTTGAAGGTACCCGCATTGGACGGGTGAACGGGCTTGCGGTGACAGGGAATGACGCCGGATCAGTCCTTCCCATAATGGCAGAGGTAACCCCGGCACAAGGAGAGAGTGGCCAGATCATTGCCACAGGTGTTTCCGGAAAGCGCCAGGAGCCCTGGCTGAAAGATGAGGAATCGATCGCGCAGCAATCCATCAAAAATGTCAGTGCATTAATAAAAAAGTTCACGGGAAAAGATATCAAAAACATGGATGTCCACATCCAGTTTATCGGTACCTATGGTGCAGAAGGAGATTCTGCCTCGATCAGTATTGCCACTGCGGTAATCAGTGCAATTGAGGGAATTCCGATCCGGCAGGATATTGCCATGACCGGCTCCCTGTCTGTACGGGGAGATGTCCTTCCTGTTGGTGGAGTGACCTATAAAATTGAAGCTGCTGCCAAAGCGGGTATCAAAACAGTCCTTATTCCCCGGATGAATATCGGGGATGTTCTGATTGAAGAGCGGTATAAATCCGTTGTCACGATCCTGCCCATGGACACCATTGACGATGTCCTCAAGTATGCACTGGTCCCGGAAAACGCGAATGGATTCCTCACCAAACTCAAAAAGATGGCGATGAGGTCAACAGCAATAATTCCGGAACTCCCTGCAATTAACCAGACGATGGCCTGAACGCGATGCCCGGAATACACTATTATGATCTGCGGCATGTAACCGGGCAGGTCACCCATATCGATATCGATAACGGTGTTGTGGAATCAGCAGGAACCTCATTTTTCAATAAAGCAGTGATCAGGGTACTCAGCAGAACCGGCTGGGGAGTTCTCCAGATCGATAATTATATTCCCTGTACACGGAAAAAAATTTGATGCGATTCTTGAGTCCGCATGCAGGCTTTCCCGAATTACCCAGGAAAATGTGATCCTTGGTGATGCCCCCCACGGGATGCTTGCTGTGCCGCCCATGAAAGAAGATCCCCGTGATGTAAGCATCGAGGAGAAATCATCACTGCTTTCAGGAATAGAAACAGGCTGCCCGGCACCCTTCTGGTTGTGAACCGGAGGGCAAATTTCATAGAAAAAATTGAACATGTCCGGTTTTCTGACAGTTCCGAAAATGAATATTCTTATGAGATGTGCCGTTCCGGGTTTAATGTGCTGGCAGTTGCTTCACGGAACGGTAATGTCCAGATGGGTTACGAGCGTAAGCATTCGATTCACGGATTCAACCTCCGGCACCAGCAGTCCCAGGGAAAAAAGGCTGCTGAAATTGCAGTAGCCCTTCTTGATGCAGGGGTAGCAAAATCCGGGAAAATGCGAGCGGTACTTGACCCGGAATTAGCGGGTGTCTTTGCCCACGAGGCAGTTGGTCATGCAAGTGAAGGTGACCTGATTCAGGAAGGCAACTCAGTCCTGAAAGGAAAAACCGGACAGAAGATCGGGAATGAAAACCTGACCATTGTCGATGATCCCGGTATCCACGAATTCGGTTTTGATCCGGTTGATGCTGAAGGTGTAGCAGTGTGCCGGACCGAAATAATAAAAAATGGCGTCATCAACGCATTTCTCCATAACCGTGAAACACTTTCCTCTGTGGGGAATGGTGTTGCCGGTCATGCCCGGGCCATGCCGGGCGAACCCCCGCTTGTCCGGATGAGCAATACCTTCATTGAAGCCGGAGATGCGACAGAGCACGAGATCTTTGAAGAATGCCAAAACGGAATCTTTCTCAAAGGATCCCGGGGTGGTCAGGTTGATCCCGGGCGGGGGATATTCCAGTTCAATGCGGAGTATGGCTACCTGATTGAAAACGGGGAATGTACAACAATGGTGAGGGATGTCTCTCTATCCGGTGAAATCCTAACTAACCCTTCATGGAATCACCCTCTGCGGTAATAATCGAACCATGAGTCCGGGATATTGCGGGAAAGGAGGACAGAGTGTTCCGGTGAGTGACGGGGCACCTCATATACTCCTGTGCGATGCGGTGGTGGGTGGCAGTGGCGTGGATTGATCAATTAATACACGAAGCGAAAAAATCGGTCGATGAAGTCGAAGTCTTTTATGTAAAGGGAACCTCAGTCTCTGCTGACCTGAAACAAAAGAAGGTGAACCTTGCCACAACATCAGAGGATTGCGGTCTTGGCATCCGCACCATTCATAAAGGAAGAATCGGGTCCTCGAGCACAAACAACGTCAGCCAATGGCGGGAATGCCTGAATGCTGCAATTGCCAGTGGAAAACTTGCGACCCCGCAGGAATTGGGAAGGGCTGCCTGACACCGGTACCACTTTCCAAGGCCCCGCTTTCGTTTGATGCACTCGATCAGGGTTGAACCTGCGGTTGTTATCGATCTGATCGAAAAGATGCTTGAAGGAGCAGCAGAGCATCCGGCAGAAGTGGCTTCCGGTTCGGCATCACTTTCTTCTTCCACGGTGACACTTGCAAACAGCAAGGGATGTCCGGTATACCGACCAGCACACCGGTGTTTCGCTTTCTTTGAAGCGATTCACGGGCAGTCTACCGGCTACGAATTTGATCATTCCTGTTTCTTGGACAAGGTGGATCCGGTCTTTGTCGGAGAGCGGGCGACATTCTTTGCCACGGAATCGGATAATGGGAAAGATATCGCCACAGGTGAGTATGATATCCTCCTCTCACCCCTTGCCTATGGGGAACTTCTGGGGAATGTATTTGTACCCGCGCTGAGTGGACGAAATGTGCATGCAGGACGATCCCGGCTTGCGCAATCCCTTGGGAAAATCGTTACTGATCCGCAGATCACCATGTATGATGACCCGCTTCTGGAAAAGGCAAACGGGAGTGTGCGGTGGGATGCCGAGGGTACACCGACACGACGGGTCGATTTTATCAGAGAGGGAATTCTTGAAACCTTTGCCTATGATCTCAAAACCGCGTACCGGTTCGGCAAAACGAGTACCGCGAGTGCAAAACGGGGTGGGTTTGGAGGTTTACCGTCAATAGGGCATCATAATTTTGTTGTTGACGGGAAACGAAATGAGGTTGCTGATGAACGTGTTGTTTATGTGCACAATGTGGTCGGTGCTCATACGGCAAACCCGATGAGCGGTGAATTTTCCGTTGAACTTTCCAATGCATTCTGGATGGAGGGAGGAGAGTTTGATACACCCATCCGGAGTGCAATGCTTTCAGGAAATGTGTTCGATCTGCATCATAATATCTCCGGATTAAGCAAAGAATCCCGGGCGATTGGATCGATGATTCTGCCATCGGTAAAAATAAATAAGCAGCATATCATTGGCAAATAGACAAAAGAGGAAAAATTATGAGTGACATGCTGGTTACAATACTTCTTGTCGTGGCAATTATCGCAATCGTCTATTATCTTGTAAAAAATCTCACGGTCCTCATCATAAACGCCATTTTGGGACTAACTGCACTGGTTCTCCTCAATTATTTCCATGTCATGCAATGGATCGGCAAACCCGATCTCGGTTACAGCCTTGCAACAATAATTATCTGCGCAGTGGGCGGTCTTCCTGGTGTCTGTATCCTTGTTTTACTTGATATTCTTGGGATAACGATCTAAAAATAGTATATTTTTTTAGCTATTTGATCAGAGAGATTCCCTTCGTTTTACATTGAGAGTTTCTCTATTCCGGGATCGTGGAGATATTCTCATCCTGCCTGTCTTCTGGAGCGGGGAAAAAATGAAGATTGCATGAAAAAGGAAAACCGCGTATGAGATAGAATTAAATAATGTCGCACAGATTTCGTAGTGAGGTGACCTGAATATGTGTACTGTTGGTGGACCCGTAGATATTGATCTTCCCCCGGATCGGGTGCAAGGGAAGGATTACCGCTGCAATGAATGCAGTGAGCGGTTCAAAGGTATCGGTAAAAAACCCATCTGTCCCAGCTGCCAGTCAGATGATGTGGCTCTGGCATGAACTTCGCCCTCGATGATGAGTTATTGCTCATCAGGGGGAAACAATCTTTTTTACTCATTGCATTAGTAAAGAACAGACTTTGGGCTTTGCATCGAGACCTCCCAGGATGAATATTGCCAGGGAGTTGAAGCCGGTGACCTTGTTGTTGTTTCCGCTCCGGAAGACGGGGCCATTGAACCTGCTCTGATGCTCATTGATCTTGTAAGGACTTTCCATGTGCCGTTGTTGGTATTGCCCAAAGATCATCCCGGATCACGACGGATTTCCTATGTGGTGTCCGTAGGACCAGAAATTTTTACCAGCTGCTCAATTCGGAGGGGGACACATCCGGATCAGCACCTGATCTGTTCAAGTGATGAGCTTGCAGGTATTACCCTGAAGAGAAGTGAACATGGAGTCAATATATCCCCTCTGCCCGATGGCATAATGCCCCGGAATATAAAATACGAAATAAAAACCGATTTATCCTGAATTGTCCATTTTTTAAAAAATATTCATCTTTGGGTGACAATCTTTTGAGCGTAAATAACAATACATATATTGTTTTTTTCACCAATTATTGTACTGCCGTGAGAGGAGGGTTGGATGAAGACTGAGGTCCTACGAGACATTAAAAAAACTGAAGAGGAGTACCAAAAAACAATCAGTGCGGCCCAGGAAGAGAAGAAACACAGGCATTCTCAGGTTGAGCTGGAGTCTGATAATCTGGTTACAAAAGCGCAGAGCAATGCTGAACAATACAAGAAGCTGAAACTGGAAGAAGCACGGCACCAGGCGGCACTTAAGCACGCTGAAATCATAAAAAGTGGCAATCAGCGGGCAGCAGCAATCAGGGAAAAAGGTTCAAAGAACCTTCCAAAAGCAGTGCAGCTGCTGGTTTTGCGGTTTAAGGAGCAGCTGCATGTTAAAGCCTGAGCAGATGAGCAGGCTGCTCATTGTCGCTTCAAAGGATCAGATGGCTCCGGTTATTTCGGAATTGTATCGTCATCACCTGTTTCATATTGAGGACTTTGTTGAAGCAGGAGCAAAAGGCTATGAGGGCTTTAAGATCGGCACACCTCTATCGGGAGCAAGTGAAGCATCCGGTGATCTTGTAAAGATACGTGCGATTCAGAATACATTTTCAATCCGCAGCGATGATTTTGAGGTAAAGGAGCGACACAATCAGTCAGCACTTCAGGGTCCAGATTGAACGCGAACTCCCTGCAATCGAGCAGGAGGTTGAAGAACTCACGGGAAAACGTTCGAAACTCGATACAAAAGTAAAAGAGTACGAACAAAAGATTGCCGAGATCACTCCCTTTATTGGAATTCCCGGAGATCTCGATCTCTATCGCGGGTATTCGAATTTTGTCGTTTTTGCCGGGTATGTCGCAAAAGAGGTATCGATTTCTGTACCCCATGAAATGTTCTTTGCGAAAGGTAAAGGCAAACATTTCATGGTCGTGATCGTCCCGGTCGAACAACGGAATGTGGTTGAAGGGGCATTGCAGGAAGCGGGATACCAGGCAGTCACGATCCCTGATGAGTCCGGGATTCCTCAGGAGCGTATTACCTTTTACAACGAACAAATCACGCTCCTCAAAAAGGAGAATGAGGAGATCAACCGGAAACTGGATGCGATCAAAGAGAAACATGCCGGGTTCCTGGTTGCATGTGAGGAAATTTTAAAAGTCCAGGTCGAGACAAACCGAGGCACCTTTGCGATTTGCAACGACCAATGAGACGTTCGTTGCAGAAGGCTGGGTACCTTCGGGGAGTGTTGAAACTATACGTCAGGCGCTTGTAGATGCGACAGGAGGGAAAATCTTTGTCACCGTGCTACCCACTGATCTTGAGCATGATTCAGTGCCAGTGGAGTATGACAACCCGTCGTTTGCAAAACCTTCGCAGATGCTCATGGACGTATACTCCCGTCCGAAATACACGGAACTCGATCCGACGCTCACGCTCTCTATCGTGTTTCCCCTCTTTTTCGGGTTGATCCTGGGAGATGTGGGATACGGGTTGCTTCTTCTTGCAATGTGTCTGGTGCTTCGGAAGTTCCTGAAAGGGGAAGAAGGTCACGCATGCTGCTTAAAGTACTCCGGAATGCAAGCATCTCAAGTATTTTCTTTGGGCTGCTCTACGGTGAATTTCTGGGATTCGCCCTCCCGTGGAGTCCGATCATGTTCAGCAGGCACTTAAAAATCGGTGCCCATGCTGACGGACATGGTCCGCAAATTCCTGAACTGATGATTCTTGCGATCTGGATTGGTCTCCTGCATATCACGCTTGGGCGTGTTCTGGGGATGATCAACCATGCACGCCAGGATCATGGGAGTCACCGGACAAAAGCGGTTATGGCAAACTTCGGCTGGCTCTGCAGTCATGTGGGGCATCCTTGATGGTGATCTGGTCGATGGTCCGCCATGCCGCTTATGCCAGATCTTACTTCATTACCAACGATTGTCATGAATCTGAATGTTGCATCAATCGTTGGTGCTGTGATGCTGGTTATTGGAGTATTATTCATTGCACGGGATTCCGCGCTTGAGATTGTCGAACTTCCAACAATTATCAGTCACGTACTCTCGTATACACGTATTGTTGCTGTGGGACTCTCTTCAGTGGCAATTGCCATGGTGGTGAACTACATCTCGATTGGGATGCTCATTGAACCGCAGCTCGAGAACATCACGATTATCGGAGTGCTCTTTATTATTTTGGGTGTTGTCGTTTTTCTGATCGGACATGCGCTGAACCTAGCGCTTGGTATTCTCGGGGGCGGTCTGCATTCAATCAGGTTGCATTATGTTGAATTCTTCACCAAATTCTACAAAGGTGGAGGCAAGAAGTACAGTCCGTTTGGACTTAACAAGAAGATTTACGGAGGATTAAAAATGGCAGCAGAAGTTGTAGCAGCAGCAGAGTAATTACAGATGTTGAATTGATGAAGGCATCGCAGATTGGAATGAAGGCGATTGGCGCAGGCTTAGCCGTTGGATTAACCGGTATTGCTTCAGGTATCGCTGAAATGGCGATAGGTTCTGCAGCAGTTGGTGCAACCGCGGAAAACAAAGACGTGTTCGGGCTTGTCCTGCTCCTTACGGTCATTCCGGAAACAATCGTCATTTTCGGACTTGTCGTCGCTCTCCTGCTGTTGTTCTAAATCGGGGCAGACAATGGGACTGGAAGCCGTTGTTGAAGAAATCAGGGAAAAAGGCAAAAAAGAAGCAGAAAAGATACGTGCAGAGTCAAAGCAGGAAACAGACAAGATCCTTGCAGCAGCCGGAAAGCGTGTCGGAGAGATCAAACTCGCGGCAGAGGCAGAATCGGCAAAGCAGACAGCCCATATCATCGATCAGGAAGTGTCTGCAGCCAACCTGCTTGTCAAACGGGAGCTCTTAAACACGCAGAAGGCACTGCTGGATAAGGTCTACGAAACAGTCCTGAACGGAGATTGCCGGTCTCCCTGAAAGCTTCCATCGCGAAGCCATCAAAAAACTCCTCACCGAGGCAAAAAAGGAGATCTCAAAGGGTAAAATTTACTGCAATACCCGGGATATGGCAGCAGTCAAGGCTGTTATCTCCGAGAATCCTGAATTTGCCAGGTTCAAAGTCGGGACACCTGTCGATATCGATGGGGGAGTCCTTGTCGAAGGTGAAGGAGGCGAATTGCAGATTGATTACAGTTACCGCACATTCCTTGCAAAGGTGTGGGAATCCGGGTTGAAAGATGCATCTGACATCCTGTTTGGTTAAGGAGGTACGACGATGGTTGCAGTGAAAAGTGTCTTTGCACCATACATTTACGTTTGTACCAGGATGCGGGTGAGAAAAGCGAAGCTCATACCCCGCGAGGAGTACATGCGGATGCTCAATATGAGCCTCCCGGAAATCACCCGTATTATCCAGGAAACTGAATACAAACAGGAGATCGATGAGCTCAGTACAGTCTTTAAAGGGATTGACCTTATTGAAGTTGCCCTGAGCTGGAACCTTGCCAAAGAATACCAGAAGATCCTGGAGATCACCCCGGGAAACTTAAAACAGTTCACCCGGTCATATCTCCGCCGCTGGGATATCCAGAATGTTCTCACCATCCTGCGGGGCAAGATGCAGGGAGAGAAGGTGGGGAAGATCAAGGAGATCTTGTCCCTGCGGGAAGTCTTGATCGGGTCATCCTTGACCGTCTTTTAGCAGAAGACAGTCCCGAAAGGATTGTCGAAGCCCTCAAAGGGAACCGGATATATCCGGTGCTCTCCCGTGAGTACCCGGCTGCCAAAGAGAGCGGCTCGTTCTCCCAGATGGAAAATGAGCTCTACAAACAGTTCTTCTCAGAGATTATTGCAGAGGCAGAAAGCGGAATCAAAGGAGGAAACCAGTTCCTCGATTTTATCAGGTTTGATATTGACATCCGGAATATCAAGACCCTCTTCCGGCTGCGTGTGGATACCTTTGAGGAAGATGCACGTGAGATGTATATTGCCGGGGGCGTTCTTTCATCAGCGGATTTTGCAAACCTGAATACCATCCGGGACCAGACCGAGTTTATCGATCTGCTCAAAACAAAGATCCGCAACACACTCCTGATTGCCCTCCTTGATGAGCTGAAAAGTGAAAAAGCGATACGCGATGTTGAGACCAGGCTGACCCGCGTACAACTGGAACAGATGGAGCGGTTGTCGAAGCGCAATCCATTCTCGATTCATCCGATCCTTGTCTACCTGGAAAAGAAAAAGTACGAAGTGTTCAACCTGCGGGCGCTTGCGAGAGGAAAAGAATCAAAACTCCCGTCGGAAAGGATAGCAGAATATCTGGTGGTGTAAATGGAGATTGCAGTCATTGGCAACAGTGAGTTCATTCTCGGGTTTCGTCTTGCGGGCATTCGTAAAACGTATGCTGCAGAAAATGATGAAAAACGCAATGAATATATCACCAGCGTGCTGCAGGACGGGCAGGTCGGCATTCTCGTCCTCAACAGCAGCGATATGGAAAAAATTCCCCGCAGGCTTCGCACAACCCTGGAAAATTCTGTCAAGCCGACCGTGATCGCCATTGGTGCTGAGGAAGGGGGATTGACCATGAGAGAGAGAATCAAGAGATCGGTGGGTGTTGATCTGTGGAAGTAAAAACCAAAAAATCAAAAGACGCAAAACAAGGGGTTCTCAAAAGAATCGCCGGCCCTGTCGTTACGGCAGTCAATCTTGACGCCCACATGTACGATGTGGTGAAGGTCGGTAAAGAAGCGCTGATGGGAGAAGTCATCAAGATCCAGGGTGACAACATCATCATCCAGGTCTATGAGGATACATCCGGTATCAGGCCCGGAGAACCGGTGGAAAACACCGGACTCTCTCTCGCAGTGGAGCTCGGTCCGGGTCTTCTGACCAGTATCTATGATGGGATCCAGCGACCTCTTGCCGTGCTTGTGGACAAGATGGGCAACTTCATTGAACGTGGTGTTTCTGCACCCGGGCTTTCGCATGAGAAGAAGTGGACCTTCAAACCGGTCGTAAAAACAGGGGATACGGTCGAACCGGGAGCAATCCTTGGTGAAGTTCAGGAAACCAACATCGTCCATAAGGTCATGCTCCCGCCCAATGTGAAGGCAGGCATTGTCAAAACGATCAAGAGCGGGGACTTTACCGTTGATGAGACGATCTGCATCCTCGATGATGGTCGCGAGTACCCGATGATCCAGCGCTGGCCGGTCCGTGTTCCGCGTCCCGTGAAAGAAAAGAAGAACCCGACGATCCCGCTGATCACCGGTCAACGTATCCTTGACGGTCTCTTCCCGATCGCAAAGGGCGGCACCGCTGCAATTCCCGGCCCGTTCGGGAGCGGTAAGACGGTTACCCAGCAGCAGCTGGCCAAGTGGTCGGATGCCGAGATCGTGGTCTATATCGGCTGCGGCGAACGCGGCAACGAGATGACGGAAGTCCTGACGGAGTTCCCGCACCTCGAGGACCCGAAGACCGGTAAACCGCTCATGGAGAGGACGGTACTTATTGCAAACACGTCCAACATGCCGGTTGCTGCCCGTGAAGCATCGGTGTATACCGGTATCACGATCGCGGAGTACTTCCGTGACATGGGCTACGATGTCTCGCTGATGGCAGATTCGACCTCCCGCTGGGCAGAAGCGATGCGTGAGATCTCCTCCCGTCTCGAAGAGATGCCCGGTGAAGAAGGATATCCGGCATACCTTGCAGCACGGCTCTCCGAGTTCTACGAGCGTGCCGGTCTTGTCAAGACCCTGAACGGAGCATCAGGGTCGGTATCGGTCATTGGTGCGGTCTCTCCGCCGGGCGGTGATTTCTCCGAGCCGGTCACCCAGAACACTCTTCGTATCGTCAAGGTGTTCTGGGCACTGGATGCGAAGCTCTCCCAGCGCCGGCACTTCCCGGCGATCAACTGGCTCAACTCCTACTCCCTCTATCTTGAGGCACTCCACGACTACTATGACAAGGAAGTCTCCCCCGAGTGGAACAAGATCCGCTCGTGGGCTATGGAAGTCCTGCAGAAAGAGGCCGAGCTCCAGGAAATCGTGCAGCTCGTCGGTTCCGATGCCCTGCCGGAGTCAGAACAGGTCACTATCGAAGTCGCCCGTATGATCCGTGAGATCTTCCTCCAGCAGAACGCGTACGACGCTGTTGACACGTTCTGTGACATGACAAAGCAGTACGACATGATGAAGGCGATCAAGCTCTTCGCCGAACTTGCCTACGCCGCCCAGATTGCCGGTGTCAGCCCGACGCAGATCAACGGGGTCAAATCGAAGAACGAGCTGCCCCAGATCAAGTTCATCAAGGACTACAAGCCCGAACTGGCGAAAATCGAGAAAGAGATGGACGCTGAGTTCAACACACTGAGGTCGGCAGCATGAAGGAATACAGGACGATCAACAAGATTGCCGGTCCTCTCGTTTTCGTCGAGAAGACCGAGCCGATTGCCTACGGGGAGCTCGTGCACATAATTCTTTCCGATGGCTCAACCAAGCGTGGTCAGGTTCTCGACACGAGCGACGAACTGGTAGTGGTCCAGATCTTCGAGAATACGACCGGTATCGGCAGGGACAGCGGTGTCCGTTTCACCGGTGAGACCATCAAGATGCCCGTGGGTCGTGAAATGCTCGGCCGTATCCTGTCCGGTGGCGGTAAACCTATCGATGGCGGCCCCGAAATTGTCCCGGAGAAACGACTCGATATCACCGGTGCTGCAATTAACCCGTACGCCAGGGGCATGCCGGCGGATTTCATCCAGACCGGTATCTCGACCATCGATGGTACCAATACCCTTGTCCGTGGCCAGAAGCTCCCGATCTTCTCTGGAGCCGGTCTCCCTCACAACAAAGTCGCGCTGCAGATCGCACGGCAGGCGAAGGTGCCTGGCTCGACCGAGAGTTTCGCCGTGGTCTTCGCTGCGATGGGTATAACGAAGGAAGAAGCAAATTATTTCATGCAGGACTTCGAGCGTACCGGTGCACTCGAGCGAGCGGTAGTCTTCCTCAACCTTGCAGATGACCCGGCCGTCGAACGTATCATCACACCGCGGCTTGCCCTCACCACCGCCGAATACCTTGCTTTTGAGCTCGGTATGCACGTGCTTGTCATCCTGACGGATATGACCAACTATTGCGAGGCGCTCCGGCAGATCGGTGCGGCCCGTGAAGAAGTACCAGGACGCCGTGGGTATCCGGGATACATGTACACGGACCTTGCCTGTCTCTATGAGCGTGCCGGGATGATCAAGGGCCTGAAGGGCTCGGTCACCCAGATCCCGATCCTGACAATGCCCGGTGACGATATCACCCATCCGATCCCTGACCTGACCGGGTATATCACCGAAGGTCAGATTGTGGTCAACCGGGATCTTCACCGTAAGGGTATCTACCCGCCTATCAATGTGCTGCCCTCTCTCTCGCGGCTGATGAACCTCGGTATCGGAAAGGGACATACGCGGGAAGACCACAAGAAGGTCTCCGACCAGATGTATGCCGGGTACGCGGAAGGGAACGATCTCCGTGGCCTCGTGGCTATCGTTGGTAAGGACGCACTCTCCGAGCGGGACCGCCTGCTCCTCGAGTTTGCGGATATCTTTGAGAACCGCTTTGTCCGCCAGGGCTATGACGAGGACCGCACTATAGAAGATACCCTGAACCTTGGCTGGGACCTCCTGTCGACGCTGCCGGTTGAGCAGCTGACTCGTATTGACCGCGAACTGATCAACAAGTACCACCCGAAGTTCAAGGCCGGTGCAAAGAAGGAGTAACTGTCCATGGCGCTGCGTGATATCAAGCCGACCCGGTCGGAACTGATCAACCTGAAACGGAAGATCCAGCTCTCCGAGCGGGGCTACAAAATCCTCAAAATGAAGCGCGATGGACTGATCCTTGAATTTTTCAAGGTGCTTGCCAACTGCGAAGGATAGCAGGGGTGAACTTCTGGATAAATATCAGGTTGCCGTAGAGATGATGGCACTTGCCAACACCGTAGAAGGTGCGATTGGTGTGAAATCAGCGGCATTCTCGGTAAAAGAGGTCCCGGAAATTACCCTGAAAAGCAAAAATATTATGGGGGTTATCGTACCCCAGATTGAATCATCCAAGGTAAAGAAGAGCCTCGTGGACCGGGGCTATGGTGTTCTTGGAACGTCAACGGTCATTGATGAAACTGCTTCTGCATTCGAAGAACTTGTGGAATCAATCATCGAAAGCGCCGAGATCGAAACCACGATGAAACGCCTGCTTGACGAGATTGAAAAGACAAAAAGGAGGGTAAATGCCCTCGAGTTCAAGGTAATCCCCGAACTCACCGCAGCCCGGGACTTCATCAAGATGCGCCTCGATGAGATGGAGCGTGAAGAGCTCTTCCGGATGAAAAGAATCAAAGCCCGGAGCACATCATAAATCGGTAAGGTGGTCTGGATGCAGATTGGAACCATCAGGGAGTTGGGGTGTAACGGAAAAACCGTCCTCCTCCGGCTCGATCTCAACTCCCCCATTGATCCCACCTCCAACATTATTCTCGATGACAAACGCTTCCGGGAGCACCTTCCGACAATCCGCGCCCTTTCTGACAGCCGCGTTGTGATTGTCACCCACCAGAGCAGACCCGGAAAAAAAGATTTCACCACGCTTGAAGCCCACGCAGAGAAGCTCGAGCAGCTGCTGGGAAAGCCGGTCAAGTACATTGACGGCATATTCGGGCGTCATGCACGGGAATCCGTGCATGCCATGAAGGTTGGTGATGTGCTGATGCTGGAAAATGTCAGGTTCAATGCAGAAGAGAACCTGACCCTGAAACCAGAAGAAGCAAAAAAGACACATCTGGTAAAAAAACTGTCCTCAATGGCTGATGTTTTTGTAAACGATGCCTTTGGTACCGCCCACCGCTCACAACCAACCATCGTGGGTCTCCCTCTTGCCATGCGATCAGCGGGCGGACTCCTTATGGAAAAGGAAGTTGCAACACTCTCGAAAGTATTTTCCGGTGCACCCCGCCCGGTCTGCATGGTTCTTGGCGGCACTAAAGTGGATGATTCTATTGATGTCGCCCGGCACGTGCTGGCGAACGGCATTGCCGATCAGGTTATCGTGATCGGTGTTGTTGCCAATGTCTTTTTGATTGCTGCCGGTTACAATATCGGAAAACCCTCTACCCAGCTGATTGCCCAACTCAAATACCAGCCGGAAATTGAAAAAGCAAAGGAGATTCTTTCCCTTTACCGGGACCGTGTGGTTATGCCGGAATCTGTTGCCGTGAGGCAGGATAATCATCGTGTCGAATATCCCATTGACAGGATTCCTGAAGATACACCCGTGCTCGACCTTGGTATGGACGCTCTTGCATCCCTTGTTCAGGCTCTTAAAAAGGCAGGTACTGTTGTCTTTAACGGACCTGCCGGTGTCTTTGAAGATGCTGATTTTGCGACCGGTACCTACGAACTGCTCAGGGCTGCCTCACAGGTTGAGTTCTCAGTTGTCGGTGGCGGGCACACTGCTGCAGTCATAGAAAAACTTGGCATTGAACAGGATTTCACCCATATCTCTACGGGTGGCGGGGCCTGTATTGAGTTTCTGACCGGCAAAAAACTCCCGGCTGTTGATGCACTTGAACAATCAAAAAAGATATTTGGATAATATTCTTTTGGCATGGGGCAGGGGAATCCACCCGTGCTCCTGAAGGCAGACCCATGCAGATTCTCATAATCGCTGTCGGTAAGATCAAGGAAAAGTACCTGCAGGATGGTATTGCAGAATACACAAAACGCCTGCGCCCGTACGTGAAACTGAATATCCTTGAGATTGCTGAAGAAAAAAGGGCTGGCCATCTCACACCCGCGGATCAAAAACGCATTATGGATGCCGAGGGAACACGGATTCTTGGATCGATCCCACAGGATAGCTTTGTCATCGTGCTTGACGTCAATGGGGTTCACTGGTCAAGTGAGACTCTGGCAGAAAACCTCCAGCGGTATGAGATTGCCAGGCAGAAATTCCCTGAGTATTATTATTGGAGGAGATCTCGGGCTTTCTGACGCTGTTATCGCGAGAAGTAATCTCCGGCTCTCACTCTCGCTGATGACATTTACTCACCAGATGATCCGGCTCATTCTCCTTGAGCAGATCTACCGGGCATGTAAAATCAATCACGGTGAGCCATACCATAAGTAAGACGATTTTTTTAAAGATAGAAAATTAGAAAAAAGTGTTTTAATGCTCGTCTGTTTCTGCAGAAGTTCAGTGTCATCCTCTCCCGGTTGTATCGTCTTCATCGAGGGGAACAGGATAACTTCTTTGATGGAATTATTATTCGTCAGGAGCATCACGAGCCGGTCGATACCGATACCAACACCACCGGTCGGTGGCATACCGTACCCGAGGGCATTGATGAAATCGTAATCGATCATCTGGGCTTCCACATCGCCCATTCTCCGCTTCTCGTCCTGCTGCTTCGAACCGTGCCTTCTGGTCGACCGGATCGTTCAGTTCCGAGAACCCGTTGCCGACTTCCATGCCGCTGAATGAAGAGTTCGAACCGCTCGGTGAATCCTTCTTTGGTCCGGTGCCGTTTTGCAAGCGGGGAGTTCTCGACCGGGAAATCGTAGACAAAGGTCGGCTGCATAAGTTTCTCTTCGACAAGTCCTTCAAAGAAGTGGACGAGGAATTCCCGCTGGGACTGTGGTTTCTCCCAGTCATCCGAGTTTGTTCTGCAGTGCCAGTGCGCGGAGTTCGTTCGACCGTATGGGCAAAGATATCGATTCCGGCATACTCCTTTACCGCATCTGCCATGGAGAGTTTCTTCCATGGCTTTGCAAAATTCAGGGTAATCTTCCCATACGGGATCTCGTACTTCCCGTGGACTTCGTTGACGATCGAAGAGATGATATCTTCGGTAAAGCCCATCATGTCGTTGAAGTCGTGGTACACCCAGTAGATCTCCACCATGGTGAACTCCGGGTTGTGGTTGGTATCCACACCCTCGTTCCGGAAGTTCCGGGCGATCTCAAAGACCTTCTCGAATCCTCCCACAACGAGACGTTTGAGGTAGAGTTCGGGAGCAATCCGCAGGAAGAGTTTCTGGTCGAGGAAGTGGTGGTAGGTGGTGAACGGACGGGCATTTGCACCCCCGTACACCGGCTGGAGAATGGGGGTCTCGAACTCCAAGAACCCGTTGTCATCGAGGAACCGGCGGATCAGGGATACAATCCGGCTCCGGTCCCGGAATGTCTGCCTGCTCTCCTCGTTGGTGATGAGATCGACGTACCGCTGGCGGTACCGTTTCTCCACATCCGTGAGCCCGTGGAATTTCTCGGGAAGCGAGCAGACCGCTTTGCACAGCAGGGTAAATGTGTCCACCCAGATGGTGATCTCACCCAGTTTTGTCCGGAAGACATGGCCGGTTACCCCGATGATGTCCCCCCGCTCGATGTACTGGTTGAAGAGCTCGAACTGCTCTTCCCCGAGATCGTTCTTCCGGATGTAGAGCTGGATCTTGCCTGATCTCATCCCCAAGGTCAGCAAAGATGGTCTTGCCATGGTTCCTGACAATATAGATCCTTCCGGCAGTTGTGACGCTGTTCAGCACTCTTGTCATGCGTGATATCGGCGTACCGGGTCTTGATTTCGAGAATTGTATCCTTACGGTCGAACGAGGGGGGAAAGATCGTGATACCTTTCTCCTGAAGTGAGGATTTTATCGAGCCTTGTTATTTCAAATGGAATATTTTCGGAGGGACTGGTCATCTTAAAAGCACCACGGTGAGTAGGATGATATGTATCGTAATTATGCGATTCTGGTGGTAATAATACCATCAGCATTTGCGCCGGAAAAATGACCTTATATTTGTTCCTTCAATGGCAAATCAGGTACAAAAAATCAGATACAGTAAAAAAGTCCTGCATTATGATCGTTTTTCTGCTTTTTGAGCATCCCTGATGCATATTTTGCAAGCCCGTATACGCCATCGGTTGATGGATGGACTTCGATAAACTCCTCAAAGTCATGGACGGAAAAATGGCGGCTCATGAGAAATGCCATATATCCTGCAATAAGTCCGCCGCCCGGTCCTGCAGCACATATTCCCTCGATGTGCCCCGTTATCCGGATCAACCATAACCTTTGCAAGTCCGGTATCACCGGAAGGGACTGACCAGAATGTGCCCGGTCCTGCAGGTCCGGGAATCGCAAGTGATGCGCATCCTTCGTTTCCGGATGCAAAATGCCAGTTCCTGCGAGAGGTTGATCGATTGCGGGATGATACGGGATATCCATGGTGCGGGGAATACCAAGGATGTTATCCGCAGCAACAATACCCTGGTGCCGGGCAACGGGTGTGAGGTAGGGAGGACCGATCACATCCCCGCAGGCATACACATCCGGAACACTGGTCTGCATGTGGTCATCAACAATGACTTCACCAATCGATCCTTTCTTTATTCCGTTGAGCATTTCAGAACGCGGGACGAGTCCTGCGGCGATCAGAACTGCATCTGCATCAAGCGATTCATCCTTGTCGTCTGCTCTCACACGAACCGAGTGGATTTCACGCGATCCCCCGGATATCGATTGAACCTGGTATTTTCCTGAATCTTAATCCGATGTAAGTTCCTTTATTGCAAGGGCACGGAGATGTTTATCGATGTTTTTCAAAAATGTGCTCCGGCACAGATGGTCACCTCGCTGCCGAACGTGCTGAAAATATAGGCAAATTCAGCAGCCATCACACCTCCCCCGATAATTGCCAGTTTTTTTGGGATTTCTTTCATACCAAACAGGGTATGGGGGGTATATACTTCCGGGAGATTGATCCCTTCGATATCCGGAATATTGGGTCGTGATCCCGTAGCGGCAATTACCGCATCCGCCTCCATCTTCTCATCTCCAGAAAAACCGTCTTTCCCTCAAGCCTGCCGGTTTTCCCATAGATAATGTCTACACCGGCAGATTTTGTCTCGGTATCCAGAACAGATGCGATCTTTGCCTGGATCGCATGCATCTCTGAAAGCATCGTGGAAAAATTGATGTCGGGAGCAGAATCGATAATCCCGAGATGCTGGAATTTCCGTGCTGAATGGATGGAGCGGGCCACATCATTCAGGGCACAGACGGGCATGCAGCCAAAATGGAGGCATTGACCCCCGATACCCCCGCGCTCGATAAGCCGGACCTCTTTTCCTGCGGATGCGAGCCGGATTGATGCGATCCTTCCCGCCGGGCCACCCCCAAGAACAACGATCATGGGATTTCCTTTACTATAAAGAGAAAAATTCTGTTTTTTAACGAGAGGAGCCGGGATCTTCCATTATTCTCGATCCTGTGCAACCCCGTTACTTTAGAAGACTTCGCAGCCTTCATCCATCGGTTCTGAGAGCAGTTCGCCGGTGAATGCGTTCACTTCGACAATCTTCTTGCCCCGTATCTGCCAGACCGGGATATAGACCTGCTTGGAATCAACGGTGATATTTTTCCTGTCGGGTTTTAGGATCTTCTCTTCGTAGAAGATCGCATCGCCTTTCTCCTGCTTGATCCGGACTTTCTGGGTGAGCCGTTCGATCAGTTCATTGACAATCCGCTCGGAGGCTTCATCCTTGCGGATATGGGAATCACAGACTTCAGCCCCTCCGGGAATCTCCGTTTCCTCAACCATCTTCTCATCAAGATCGATCTTTATCCCGTTGATTGCATTGATTGCACCCCAGCCATCTGCATCAAAGGGAATTCTGCGGTCTTTGTAGACCTGCTCGCCGCTGCTCGTATAGTGGAAAAGGAAATAGGGGATGAACCGGAGTTTTGCAGTACCCTGAACTCCCCCGGTGCGGATTGCTGCCTGCTCGGTGATTTTTATGGGGAAATGAGGGATCGTGATACCTGAAGGCTCTTCTTTCTTTGGCTTCCTGCCCGGCGGATGCAGTAGTAACGGTGCTTTTCTGCCTTTTGATGGTGTGAGATCCAGTGCCAGTTCGCGGTCAAGAATATCGGCAAGAACTGCCTCACCGGTATACCGCACAAATTCGTCAACTCCCCACTGGATGCAGTTCTCTGTTGCAATCTCCTTATCGATAGAAAAGAGAAGTTTCTTGCAGTTCATCTCATGATCGTCGATCATGAGACTGTAATTGGTCTTGTCGAACTGTCCGATCAGGTCACTGTCGTTCGAACAGAGCACCAGAAGGCAGGTGCCGTCACGTACCGCAGAAAGATCAAGAGGTTCATCAACCTCTTCAACCTCATACCGTGCCGCTTCAAGAATGAGTCGCATCGCATTCTTGGCTTTTTCCCGCATATCGTGTTCCATCATACATAAATTGCCTTACTCTTATAGAACAATTTTTCTATTGTTATGTCCGAGATTAGTATAATGACCCTCCCGCTGAAGTTTGTCAACCATAATATCGAAGATTTTGCCATTCAGGTAACATTCGATCCGGTCGCGGGAGAAGGAAAGGTTGTTTACAACCTCTCGCTGATAAAAAACGAAGATCTCGATTTTGCAATATCCATACTTAAAGATGCAAACAAAACCGGTGTCAGTGTCAGTGGCGTGGTCAAATTCTTTTCTTCCGGTGAAAAAATTGCAGATTTTGTGATCCCCAAAGGATTAACCGGTATCTGCACGATGTGCAGTATCACGTTTGACGGTCTTCTGATCCGGCGGGGAATTCCGATCAACCCGATTGGTGGCGGGGTAGTCGAGATTGAAAACCGGACACCTATCCGCTTTACCCATATCATCCTGTATGAACACACGACCATCGATCCGCTGCAGGTGCTCATATCCCAGAAGACCACCTCAGTAACCAATGTTATGCGGACGGGAAGCGGGGCAATTCTTGCAAATATCCGGGAGTTCCATATGGAAGCAGAACCTCTGGTCGGCAGTGTGCTCGATGAACTCTCAAGCAGCAGTTCTCACCGGGATTCTTGAAGTGGGTATGCCGAACCTGTCGCTTCTCGGTGTTCCTGTAAGTCCGCAGTATGTTGCCATTGCAGCTGTTGGCGGCACAAATCCGATGGCGGCAATACGGGAAGGTGGTCGCTGGGTTCAGACACAGGCAATGAAGGGACTGATGGAAATCTCGCAGATGGATGAGATCAGGGATTATTAAAAAGAATATCTTTATTCATCCGGTTTTTTTGGCCCAGTCGAAGATCAGGTTGTAATACCGTAAAAAGAAGCGGACGAATCCTTCAGATTCTGAAAACAGTGCAACTGCATCCTCTTCCCCATGCCAATGATAACCATTACGCTCCGGTTGTCAACAATACAGACGCCACCGGCCATCATATCTTTTGCCTTATCAAGTTCTTGTGGGATTTCGGGATGTTTTATGACATAGACTCTCATTTTTCCTGGTATCTCTCCCGTCCCACTGGGGGGTGACAATTTCAACTTTGATAGTCATCTGCCATATGAGACGAGTTTCTCTTGAATTTCCGGTGATAATAATCTGGGGGTGAGCAATAATTCTGATCTCATGTTTTGCACGGGAAATGATATCGGTGAATTTTTTTTTGATATTTTCGATACCATAGACATTCCATATCAGTTCCTCACTCTCCGTTCCCGGGCCTGATTCGTTCCCGGTGTATCGACGATAAGGAATCGCGGGCATATTTTGCATCCCGTTCGATATGGTCCATCAGTTTGGAAATCGCGTCTTCCGGGGAAAAGGCAGCAAACCGTTTGGGTGCAGACTGGGATACCGAGACGAGTCTTTTTTCCTGAAGTTGATCAATAACCGTGTATACCGATGCGCGTGGAACCCCGGAAATCTCATGAATCTCGCTTGCAGTCGCACTTACCACTTTTAAAAGTGCAATATAGACGAGTGCCTCATATTTTGTCAGACCGAGTGATTTGAGACATTCAATAACCTGAACTGAATTTTCTGACGGCAATTTCATTGAAACATCACTTTATATCCTGCAATAATAAATGTTGTTATAATAATAACAACAAGTGGATGCTCATGAAATCTTTCAAAATGATAATTGTTTTTCTTGTTTCTGGGCTGCACTGCACTATTCAAACCAGGGCGTAACAACATATCGGAACGGAAGCACGTATGAAAACCAGGCCATGGGGTTTGGTAAGATCTGCTTCTGACACTACTGACATTTCGGTTCGGAGAAAAATAGTGTTTTCCCTGCTCTCAGGAACGTGCAGGTCTCCATATTCATATGGCGCTATTCATACAGAATGCCAGAACCGTGGCATTACCGTCATATCCCTGCCGGGGACTTCTTCGAAGCAGTTCAGCCTTTTAAGGTCGTGATAGGTTTTATCGTCCTGATATGGATCGGCGCCGGGTATTATTTACTTGTAATGCGAAACAAGAAGTGATGCTTGGATGGGAAGGTGAGCTGCCTCAGCCTGCAGTTCGGACTGTTGAGGAGATGCGTTCCGTCCTTGCCGATCCCTCGTGTGAGTGCAGCGGTCCGCTCTATTATATGTACCGGGATCTGGCCAAAAAGGATGCAGACTGGAACTGGTTACACCACCATAACCTGCGTTACGATCTCACGGTCATTCCCTCCCAGACTCTCTGCGGTGAATGGGTGAAGACCAAGGGGCATTATCATCCGAAAAACCCTGCAGGGATCGGCTATCCGGAGATCTATGAAGTCATTGAAGGACAGGCACACTACCTGCTCCAGTCCCGGACACTTGATGATGCAGTGATGATCTCTGCACGTGCTGGTGATCTTGTGATCATCCCGCCGGAATACGGGCATATCTCTATCAACCCTTCTCCGGATACAACGCTCACCATGGCAAATATTGTTTCAACGGCATTCCAAAGCGAGTATGGCGAGTACGAAAAATATCATGGTGCTGCGTATTATGAGATGAGTTCCGGCAGGATGCAAAAAAACTCCTTTTATCCCGTTTATCCCCCAATAAGACATATCGGGGCAAGCTGCGGGATTGGGACGCACCGGATATGCAAAGCACCGCTTTACAATATGATTGGCAACGAGGCTGCACTCTCGTTCCTCAATTTCCCGGAAAAATTCCTTACCGTATTTTCTGTACTGCTAAAAGGTTAGGTGCCAAAAGTCTTTTGTGCTCACTTTTTTTCACGAGCACAAGCACTTTTTCTTCCATGGGTGTTGCTGCTATCCAGCCCTGCAGCTCAAGCGCCTTGAGTGAATAATCAATTTCTGCATAGGAAAGACCGATCTCTTCTTCATCGCTCTGTCCTTCCCATAAACCGGCGGAGGGTGCCTTTTTGATTATTGATTCCGGAATTCCCAGTTCCTGGCATAATCATAAACCTCAGTTTTATAAAGGTGCAGCAAAGGCTGGAGGTCGGCTGCGTTATCTCCGAACTTTGTGCAGTAACCGAGCATATATTCGCTCCTGTTTGAGGTACCACAGACAATTTTCTGGTCGCGGTTGGCGTGATAGTAGAGAACAGCCATACGGATCCGTGCCATAAGATTACCGAGCAGGTACCGGGACCCTTTAAATTCCGGCATGGTTCCTGAATCCTTCAAGCATGGGTTCTATGCTTACTACCCGGTGCTTCATACCAATCTGCTTACAGAGCGTTGCAGCATCAAGATATCTGCCGGGTTGCTTACCGAGGTGGGAAGGGAGAGTCCAAGCACTTTTTCACCACCGATCGCCCGGCAACAGAACGTTGCTGCCACCGCGGAGTCCACACCCCCGCTCAGTCCCACGACAATTCCCTTGCTTCCGCTGGTCCAGTATGCGTACCGGATCATCTGTTCAACCTGACCCATCCTGCACCCTAGTTCCGTTGTCATGAACCTCACCCCGTTTAGAGTAGTCGGATGAACTTTTTCAATTGTTCGGTATTTCCTACGGCAATGACAGCGTCCCCTTCAGTGAGAACCTCATCAGGACCCGGGGCAACAACAGAGCGGCCAGGCCTCTCGATACCGATGATCCGGACTCCGGTTTTTCTGATGAACCAGCGCAACGGTTTCGGGTAGGTGGTATCGGAATGTTTAAGTATTACCAGATCGCTGTTTGGCAGTTCAAGAAGAATGGTGACGGTATCAGCAAGGATGATCCTGGCGATTGTCTGTCCTCCGATCATGGGAAGGAGAGCAACATAATCAGCACCTGCCCGGTAAAGTTTCTCAACCGACGCCGGCTCAGTTGGCCCGGGCAAGGATCCGGATAACCGGGTTTAAGTTCCGGGCCATAAGCGTAGTAAAGATATTCACATTATCGTCGTTCAAAGCAACAATACAGAACCGTGCCTCTTCGATAAGGGCCTTTTTGAGAACGTCCTCATCTTCAGCATTGCCGATAACCTGCTCCACTTCCTGTTTTTTTGAATCGACAACAATGCAGGAAACACCGGATGCAGTAAGTTTCTGGTATGCACCTGCACCAACATCCCCAAAACCAGCGATAACTGCCAATGCATCTGTACACCCGTCGGTATTGAACTCCTCCCTGAGTGTAGCGACAATAGATTCAGCCCTGCCAAAAAGGAACAGTGATGTCGTGTTGTCGATGACAATATCTTCACTGGGGAAGGGAATGAATTTTCCGGCCTTCCAGAGAAACGGGACGATAATGCCAAACCGCTCAAAGAGATGAAGATCAAACAGGGATTTAAACGCAGCATTGCACCCGAAAACCAGAGGAATATTGATGAGCCTGAGTTCCTGCTCTGCAGCATCCTGGAAATTGATGTGAATCCTGTCCAGCCCGGGAATATCCGGTTCTGTATCCCCGTTTGGGTTGAGGACAGCATGGCGTGCCAGGAGCCTTCCGGTGGTATGTTTGGGAGATAGCACATAATCCGCACCAGCATACTGGAGATAACGGTCAAAAGAGAGCTTATCCACAACCGAAATGATCTTACCTTTTACCTGTTCACGAATGCCGAGAACGATGCTGGCTGTCTGCCGCTCATCCATGCAGATAACAACATAATGTGCACCCGCTATATGTGCTGCCGACCATGTGTCGGGATCAGTATAATCTCCCCAGATTACGTAGGCACGTTTCCGGTAATGGGTTGCAATTTCAAGGGCTTTTGCTTTATCCTGTTCAATAATAACAATATCGTGGTCAGAGATGGCGAGGCTGTCAATAACCGAACGGGTGAGCTCGTCGTATCCCATTACGACCGTATGACCCGAAAGGCGGTGCGGGGTTCTTCGTGGCGGTGCGGGAGCAAGCAGGGTGGTGAGGAACGGGGCAAGGAGCAGCGGGATAACAACGAAGATCATGATTACGCCGGACAGAATTATCTGGATAGCCAGCAGATCGGGTAATCTCGCTGGAGAAGGGTAGCAACTCGCCATACCCGACCGTTGTCATGGATTCGACGACAAACAGAAGTGATTCAGACCATGAAAGGGGTTTGTTCTCCAGCAGTGGATAATAGGAGTAAAATAAATAGGTATTGAGTCCTATCAGCAAGGCAAACGCGAAGAAATAGATGGAGATTTGTATGCCGGGAGAATTCCGGATTGACCTCCAGACCCGTCCCCGCCTAAGTGCCATGTGCAGTCACCTCATTGATTATGCGGCAGCTCTGGCATATCCCGTCTGTTGGTTCACCGCACTGCTCACAGGAAGGAATTGAATCTGCCATGGAAACACATGCCCCGGCCAGATTTTTTTCCAGGTTCAGGAGTGCGTATTTTGTTGCAGGGTGACGAATGGTGAACTCGTTCAGCATTGACTGAACATCCTCGCTCAAATGGCTTGTTATTATAAGGACAGCGGGATTGATCAGACCCTTTGACATGAAGATCTGCATACAGTGCCACTTCTTTATGAGGAACCGAGATGAAACGGTCGGATCCGAGGAATTTTTCCTCTGGCACCTCGCTCTGAATTAACCAGACTCTCAGGATTTCCCTGGAGTATATTCTTCAGCACCGATACTGCCCCCTCGTCCAGAGTATAGCCCAAAGCAAGTTTTGTGATCCCTTGTTCCCTGGCAATCCTGTTCAGCAGGAAATTCCGGAGCACGCGGCAATACGTGCAGGAAAGGGTAGTACCTTTTGTTGCGTGTGATCGCATCTAACGGTAATCCCAAAGTTTTCCTGAAATGATACCGTGATGCATTCCGTATCCAGCAGCTCAGCGATCTGCAGAGCATATGCCGGGTCACGATATCCGGCAATTCCTTCATCGATTGAGATCGCAGAAATTCGTATATCGCGGCGATTTGATGTAAGTTTTTTCAAAAAATACAGGAGTGCGCTGCTGCTTTTGTCCCCCGAGAGGGCGACTGCGATATGATCACCGGGTATCATCCAGCTGGTGCCTGCGAATTTCATGCTTTGCTTTTGCCTCAACATCAGCTTCAAAATGTTGTTTGCAAAGGTGCTGCCCGGAGTATTCCTGGAAAAGTATCGCGTTCCTCCTGCACTTGTTGCACTGCATTCGTCAAATCCATTTTTTATCTGGACGATAAAAGATGTTTAAGGTTGTGTTGATTGTTTTTTGTCTGTGACATCTAAAGATGTGATTTTATAGTCTTACACATAACCACTCTAACGATTATGGTCGTCGCCGCGGAGCATATCCGCACCCTGAACAAGTATGAAAAATCCATCCTCAACGCGCTTGAACGTGGGATGAAACACTACGCATGGGTGCCGCTGGAACAGATCAAAATAGCTACCAAACTTTCAGAATCCGAAGTTAACTACCGCCTCGCCCGTCTGATCGAATGGGGTATGGTCCGGTTCAATCCCGTGCCCTACGATGGATATGCCCTTGTTTTTGGTGGTTACGACACGCTTGCGCTCATGACCCTCACCCGGAACGGGACGATATCGGCACTCGGATCGAAGATTGGCGAGGGAAAGGAGTCGGTAGTATATGAAGCTCTGGGGCTTGGCCCGGTTGCTATCAAGTTTCACCGGATTGGGGGGCGTTCATTCTCATCAGCACGTCTCAACCGTGATTACATGCCTGAGGAAGGTCACTGTCCCTGGCTGATTGCATCCCGGAGATCGGCCGAACGGGAATACCAGGCACTCACTGCCCTGCACCCGAAAGTCAGTGTCCCGCTGCCCATCGGACAGAACCGTCATACCGTTGTGATGGCATTGATAACCGGTCCGAATCTCAACCATTGCCGCGTTGAAGAGCCAGAAGAAGTGCTTGATGAGATCCTCACCTATGCAGGCATTGCCTATCGCGAGGGGATTATCCACGCTGACCTTTCAGAATATAACATCCTCATGGAGGAGGGAAGGTGCGTTATTATTGACTGGCCACAGTGGGTAGGAACCACTCACCCGAATGCTGTGTCAATCCTGGAGCGTGATATCGATAATATCCTCACGTTTTTTAAACGGAAATACAAGGTGCAGTATGATCGCGGGGATGCGATGCGATGCGTGATCGATTAAAGGTCTTTGGCATTGATATCATCAAAGGTTCGGTGAGGTCACGATCCCGGCGGCCGATGTATGCCCTTGTCCGGATGGAGGGTCAGATCATTGAGAGTGAATCTGAGGTCTCGATGTTCCGGCTCTTTCGGATGCTCAATGAGGAACAACCGGATATACTTGCCGTGGACAGCCTCCAGGAGATCGCCGCTGACCAGCACGATCTTTTTTTCTTTTTACAGGCATTGCCCCCGCAGACCCGGCTTGTTCAGGTAACCGGTGGGGAACGTAAGGAGACGCTCGGTAAGGTTGCTGCCCGGTACAACATCAGATTCAACCGGTTTGATCCGTTTGCTGAAGCCCGCACATCTGCACAAGTGGCCTCACTTGGTGCAGGGGCAGAGGTCATCGCGTTTGAAAACGAGAGCGAGATTGTGGTAAGCCGGCACCGGTCCCTGGGAAAAGGCGGGTGGAGCCAGAACCGCTACGTGCGAAAGATTCATGGGGCTGTGCAGTTGAAAGGCAGAGAGATCGAGATGGCTCTTGTTGCAGCAGGGCTCAGGTACGAAAAGAAAGAGACCCGCGCCTTTGGCGGGTGCAGCAGGGTGGCCTTCCGGGTCTTTGCAACAAGAGATCAGGTCCCGGTCTCAACGTACCGTGGTTCCGATGTCCAGGTTCGGATCAGTGGCAAACGCCTTGAGCGGATCCGGTTCCGTCCTCTCTCGGGTAAACCACGGTACCTGATTGTTGGTATTGATCCCGGTACGACAACAGCAGTCGCAGCTCGTCGATCTTGATGGTAACCTGCTTCATCTTGCAAGTTCCCGGCAGATGAACATGGGAGATGTTGTTGAGTCACTCTGCCGCGTAGGAAAACCCCTCATAATCGCTTCAGATGTGCAGGAAATGCCCTACTCTGTAGAGAAGATCCGGCGGGCGTTTTCTGCTGTTGCTTATACCCCAAAACAGGATGTGAGCGTTGAGACAAAGGTGGAACTTACCGCAGCCTTTCCGTATGGGAATGATCATGAACGTGATGCACTTTCTGCTGCGCTTGATGCCTATCGTCAGTACCGGCATAAGTTCCAGAACTTATTGAAGCGAATTCCCCCGGGCCATGATCTTGACGAAGTCCGGGCACGGGTAATCAGGGGGCAATCACTCGATCAGGTGATCGGTGATATGAATGCCACAACGCCGGCGCCGTCAGTCGATGCACCCATAGTCCCGGTGGAAGTAAAGCATGATGAGAAGGTAAGGGTGCTTGATGGGATGGTGAAGCGCCTGCGTACTTTTGTTGGAGAGCTGCAGGAAGAAATCAAGGAAAAGGACTACGAAATCCAGAGGCTCCAGGCACGCGTCCGGAAGATCCACACGTCACAGGATGCACAGCTTGCCAGGGATACCGAAGTGATAAAAAAAGATGCCATCATCCAGAGCTTAAAAAAACGGCTGCGCAAGGAAGAGCGGTATAACCGGAATCTTTCCAAACGCCTCGTACGCATCAAACAGTTTGCTGAGCTTTCAATGGATGGGGAAGTGCTGCCGGTGAAAGTGATGGAGGCTCTGACAAAAGAAGGGCTTCGCCGGCTCACTGAGGATGTTGGGATAGAAGAAGGAGACATTATCTTTGTGACCCGTCTTGATGGCTGGGGAAGAAGTGTGGTTAAGGATCTCGCGGGAATCCGGATAAAAGCGGTTGTTTCTGGTGCCGCGGTACTTGCAGAAAGTGATCCCCGGATGCTCCCGGTATTCCGGGAATGGCGGCTTCCTCTTATTTCTGATAAGGACTCCGGTGTCCAGGTACGAGGAAAGCGAGGGCTCTGCGGGAAGGAAACGCTCGAAGCCGCTCTTATTCGCTGGCAGGAAATGCAGGATCAGCATGAACGGGAAAAGAAATCTGAAATGATCGAGCACATCTTCAAAGAGTATAAGAGCGAACGGGGTAAGGAGGTGCGCAAGAGTGGATGACCGTGAACTTTTACAAGTCGTGATGGGAATTGTCGGAAAAGAGAAATGCCTTGACGACTGTGCTGAAATACCCTGTGGCGATCAGGTTATGGTAGTGACAACGGATATGCTCCACCGCACTACTGACTTTGTTGAAGGTATGAGCGACTGGCAGATAGGCTGGATGAGTGCAGCGGTCACGCTCTCCGATATTGCGAGCATGGGGGCAGAGCCAAAATATCTGCTCATTGCCGTCGGGCTTGATACATGGCAGAATCTGGCCGGGATCATGCAGGGTGCACAGGATTGTTGCACACGGTTTGGTGCTGTGATCATTGGTGGGGATATTGACCGGCATGGAGAGCTCACTGTTGTTACTACCGGTCTCGGGCTTGTTGACAAGTCTCATATTGTGCACCGGACCGGTGCACAACCGGGGGACCTTGTCTGTATCACCGGGACCCCTGGCCAGGCACAGGCATACCTTGACGGGTACGTCCAATTCGAAATGGCCCTCTTTGAACCACAACCCCGGGTGGAGGCAGGTCAGCATCTTGGAAGGGCAGGTGTCAGTGCGATGATGGACGACAGTGACGGGATTGCGCTTTCGCTCTATGATCTGCTCAGTGTTAATGAATGTGGATTTTCCCTTGATTCAACAAAACTACCCGTCCCTGCAGGAATTCCGTGCAAAGAAGGCCCTTGAACTTGCTCTCTATGGTGGAGGGGATTACGAATTAATCTTCACCCTTCCCCCACAACAGCATCCGGTTGATGGTGTTTCCTATACCGTTATCGGTACAACAATTAAAGAAAAAATCGTTCTAATTGACGATCAACCGGTCAAAAAACGCGGGTATCAGCACCGGTGGGAATAATTTCTAATGTTCAGGGGTATGTCTTTGAAATTTTCTCACATGAATCCGAAAAACCGGAGTGCACAATAGACCAGAAGTGAGATACCTGCAACTTTTATTGTCTGGGTATTCATCTCCTCAACGAACGTTGCCCTGTAGCCCGTATCATTCATCGCCCTGAACACCGGTTTAATCAGGATTAGCCCGAAGGGGAATAACGGGAGCAGCCAGAAATAACCCATTTCTACTGAGACGAGGAAGGCGCAGAGTATCAACGCAAGAACCATGAGTGCAATGGTCCACTTGAATGCTGCCCGCTCTCCTATAATCATGACTGAATTTCTCCTTTTATTCCGATCCTTTTCAATATCCCGGATCTCATTGAGGAGTTCACTGATGATACCAAATATTGCCAGGAGAGAAAAAAAGATGATGCCCATTCGATCGAACGGGTGATACAGGAGGTATCCGAGCATACCGCAGAGCATGGGGAGGATCGCGTGATAGACAAGGTCAAGCCCGGCTATGTTCTTTGTCTCAATGAGGAATGAGTATGTGACAAACATAAAAAGGATCAGGACTTCTATCCAGAGCAGCTTTGCTGGCAGGAGCGCCATACACACAAGGGTGATAAGAAGAAGTACAGCACTCACAAGAACCGCGAAGCTCAACGACATCGAACCATCTGCAAGCGGATTTCTGGGAAAAGATGTTTGTGCGTCCAGTTCGCGGTCTGAAATATCGTTTACAACAAATCCGAACGCAGATGAGGCTATGATAAAAACGACAAGCCAGACAAGAGAGATATCTACCGTGGAGGATCCGAGAAAAGCTCCGAACAATCCGACAATGATGGACAAAAACCCATATTCCCCGAACCGTAGAAGTCTGACCAGCGGGTTGATACGAACCCTCCTGAATGATTAACACTCATTTGACAGAATAATTAATAAAATAATGGTGACACAATGGTATTTGTCGAATACTTTTGTGTTATTTGAAATCCGAATCATTCAATACTAAAAGCAGGAATACAGCTATGGTAATTAATGGGATGATAGATGGCTCACGTACTGCTCTCTCCGCTCAGCTGGGGTCTTGGTCATGCTACGAGGGATATCCCTATTATCAGGACCCTTCTTGATCATCATCACGATGTCACTATCGCTGCGTGCGGCAACGCACTCACCGTGCTCCAACATGAATTCCCTGAATGCAGTTTCATCGAGTTTAACGATTACCCATCACCTTACAGCACAAGTCGTTTCTTTATCCCGAAGTTCATTGCATCCCTGCCAACCATGTCGAGAGCCCTGGCAGAGGAACGCCGTAACCTGCAACGCATTCTTGAAAGAAACCATTATGATCTTATCATCAGTGATAACCGGGTCGGGATGTATTCGCTAAAAATTCCCACGATCTTTATCACTCACCAGCTCCACTATCACTTCCCTCTCCTGTTCTGGCCCATAGAACTTTCCGCAATCGTTGCAAATCACTTCCTGTTTGAAAATTTTTCCCAGGTCATTGTTCCCGATAACCCGCCGGGGGCGACATCCCTTGCGGGAAAACTGTCCCGTCCTGTACGCGGGCTGACCGATTCAAAGGTATTTTTTTCGGGAATTCTCTCAAGCACGCAAAAAATGGATATTGAACAGGATCTCGACTTCCTCGTCCTGATATCCGGCCCAGAACCTCAGAGAACACGTCTTGAGGATATCCTCACACCAATGCTATCCGATCTTGACGGGTCCACGATAGCATTGCTGGGCAGCCCGCAAAAAACAACGACACGATCAGTTTCTGACAGATGCACGCTTATTTCCTATGCAACCACGCAGGAAAAAGTTCGCCTTATGAACCGGGCGAAGTTTGTAATCTGCCGTTCGGGTTATACCTCAATGATGGAACTTGCCGAACTCAATAAGTGTCATGGGCTTTTTATTCCGACACCGGGACAACCCGAACAGGAATATCTTTCTTATTATTACGAAAAGATGGGCTGGTTTTATTCGAAAAGTCAGTACAATCTCAACCTGGCGCAGGATATCCCTCTTGCAATGAAGTATAAGGGATTTCCGACAATGGCCACCAACCAAAGAGAATGTCGTACGCCTTTATGACGAGCTGTTGGCACAGTATCTTGAATAAGCGATATTGAACGCGGATGTACCGGAACGGCGGAGTTCATATAGACTGATTACCCACTACTGAATATGGATGATATGGTCGTCCAGGGCTTCGGCGCAATCGTCATTATTTATGGGGGATTGATCGTCATCGCCCTGGGGGTAGTATTATTTATCACGAAATTCTGGAATGCGCTGGTTTCCGGGGATACCGGCTTTATCCTCTGGTGGTGCGCAATCATTCTTGTTTTGGTATCACTCTATACAGGATGCGGTCTTTTACTCCGTAAATATGGAATAATCTGACACGGTTTGTATCCGGGATCCCTTGAGGGGTGATTCCTGCAAATATGCTTATCTTTGGGGTTGATGAGGGCACGGCGAAGCTATGCGAAGCGCGGGCAGTCATGACGTGATGGTGTGTCAAAGCCCGGCAGCGACCTTATCAATTTTCGCGATATAGATAATGTCCTTATCGCTTTGGATACGGAATTTTTTTGCGAAGCTCCAACTCCCCAACACTCCGGGCCTCCCCCCGATACTTCGTATGTTCCCCGATCTCCTGTTCCGCTCAAGGTCCGGGAGTTTTATGAACCAGGTTCAAAAGTATATCAACAGAGCGTTTTTATGCAAATTTTTTACCAGATGACCCAAGTGTTTTTGCTTTTTTGTCTGGCTCGCGATGATATCGAAACTAATGTAAAGAGAACCAGAAAGTTGTGGTAGAGCAGGTTATTGACTATAAATATGATGAATGAGAGATATTTCATTATCAGATAACCGTTTGGCGCATCGCATGGAATCTTTGGAGAGTAAACTGGACAGATTGTCTCCTGAACAGCGAAAGGAAGTTGAAGAGTTTGTGGACTTCCTTTTGTACCGGTCAGGAAATATCCATGAATCTCCTGGCACCGCACCAGTGCCTCTGGAGTTCAAGAAAGTTGCTCCCCCCCCGCTTACCTTATCGGAACCGGTTCATGTCACCGAAAATCCCCTGCCGAAGATATATGATTTACCCCGTGTTGAGAACTCAACAATACCCTCAGAGAATGAAGAGCAGATATCTCCCATTCAGGAGATTACCGTGGGTGGTGATGACCGGATCACTCGTGATTATATGGACTATGGGCAGTACGAACAACAATCCTCACCTGCAATTAATGCGGTAAAAAACGTGAAAGAAAAATTGGAAAAACAGGATGAGCAGGAAAAACCCCGGGTATCGCTCGACTGGATCGATTGATTTTTTTAAACGGTGAAAAAGAATGGACTCGACGGGATTTGAACCCGTGGCCTTCACGTTGCAAACGTGACGATCTACCCCTGATCTACGAGCCCCTTGAATAAAAGGTTGCGGTATACTATTTTTCTGCGGATTCCATATAGTTGTTACTGATCATTCTGGAAATTGTTCAGTCAGAATAGTTTGAGTCACATGATCAGCGGTTGTAAAAAAAGGGGAATTTTCCCTCCACTGATGTACCCCTCACTCTTTTTTTGCCTTGGATATGTGGGAAAAAATCGTGGCGATTGCTCCAATAGTTGCAGTAATAACCCCAATTATGGCCGCTATCACACCCGGGTTTTCAAAAGCTCCCTGTTTTGGTGTGGGTTCTGCGGTCACCGGCACCGTAACAACAATCGGCGTTGCTACTGGAGTAACAGTATTTGGTGAGATGACCTGGTTTAAGGGTGGAAGAGTCCCATATGCATGAGTTGTCTGACCGGCGAGCACATAGATCGTCCCTTCGTAGTCGTAATATCCACTCAGCGTCAGCCTGATGATATGGTTACCCGGCTGGATGTCTGTCAGGTTTGCCGGTGTAGTTCCATAGTATCTTCCATCGATTAAGACGCTTGCCCCAAGCGGGGATGAATAAACCGAAACGCTACCTACATTCGATGGTGTAGCAACCGGGGTCGTGACAGTTGTTTTGGGCGCCGTTTCGTTCATAAGAAACGTGATCAGACGTTGATTGACAAGGTCAGACTTCTGTGCTGCTCAGATATCTGCTGTTTGATACCGGTGTCCATTCAATAACATACCCGTTCCCGTACTGCCAGTAGAGCAGGGCAGGATCGCCCTTATCATAACTCAGGAGTGTAACTGAACCATCTTTTGCCTCGGCAGGTGAACGCTTGGACACTGGGTCAGTGTTTGTGAAGTTTGTACGTAAACCACTAAATATTGTTTTCGAAAGCGTTGAATTTGGATCGGTCACTAAAAGATACTGTCCATCCGGCACGGAACCTTTGCTGGTAGATGGCAGACTGGCATCAAACTTCTGGTAATTTTTATTGCTCACCACGAAGATTTTCCCGGATGCTACCGCTTGTTCGAGCAGTGATGCGGTTGCAGGACTGAACGTATCCTCACCCCCCATAAAGATAACGTCAACCGAGGGGTCAGTATATTTCGTAACGTTGGTGTCGAGATCTGTTCCCGGGAACCCGGGAGAGAGTATACAACGGTGAACGTATCCTTATGGAGGTCAGGATTGAAACCTGCGGTATCACCATAAATGGCAGTATTGATTGCAGCTGAAGGCATTACGAACAGCAGTGCAGCAAACAGTATAAGAATAAATGATTTATGGGTATTATTTAAGCCGACCATAGTCTCCCTTCGATTGTTTAACCGGGTGATAATATAATTAATATCATCATTATTGTTCGGCTGGGTCTTATATCGGTTTTGGTCGTTGTCGTTGTGAAAAAGACAGCAGGAAATGGTACCTGTCCGGCAGGAAATGGAAAAATTCAGAAGCGGGCACAAAATATATTCAAAGGAACAGAAATTAATTATTTAATCTCTTTCAGGTCTCGAAGTGGAGTGTATGGCGATGGCAAAACTCATCATTGAATTAAAAAAAGGAAAAGACGGTATTATCGAATATATCGTAACCTACCATGACCCGAAAACCGATAACCAGTTCACCCTGACAACAACAAACGACCTCAATGAGGCGGTGGCACGACTCAGAGCCACCCTGGAAAGCGAAGTTGAGACAATGAATAAAAAGTAACTTTTTTAATTTTTTAATAACGTAACTGTAAACCTTTTTAAAATCATGGACCCGGCGGGAATTGAACCCGCGGCCTTTACGTTGCGAACGTAACGATCTACCCCTGATCTACGAGCCCAAAAATGAAATGATATCAGAGAATAATCTCGATATCTAACTTTTCTGCCAGTTCCTTATATCTGTTCCTGATAGTGACTTCTGTCACACCAGCCACTTCAGCCACTTCGCGCTGGGTGCGTCGTTCACCGCCAAGGATAGATGATATATAAATTGCGGCGGCGGCAACACCGGTCGGGCCCCTGCCGCTTGTTAATTCGCGTTCTCCTGCCTGACGCAGGATCTCCACAGCGCGGCTCTGCACTTCACCCTTGAGTGAAAGCCCGGAGCAGAAGCGCGGTACGTAATCGATGGGCGATGTCGGGAGAAGTTTAAGCCCGAGTTCCCGGGAGATGAACCGGTATGTCCTGCCGATCTCTTTTCTGGATACACGGGATACTTCTGCAATCTCATCAAGGGTACGGGGCACATTGCACTGGCGGCAAGCGGCATAGAGTGCTGCTGCTGCAACACCTTCAATACTCCGCCCGCGGATCAGGTTCTTGTCCACCGCATCACGGTAAACAACCGCTGCAGTCTCACGGACGTTTCTCGGGAGACCGAGTGCAGATGCCATACGATCAAGTTCTGAAAGGGCGAATGCAAGATTGCGTTCGGTTGCATTACTGACCCGGATACGGCGCTGCCATTTGCGAAGCCGGTAGAGCTGTGCACGGTTTTTCGATGAGATTGCCCTGCCATACGAGTCACGGTTGCGCCAGTCAATCATCGTTGAAAGACCTTTGTCGTGGATCGTAAACGTCATGGGAGCCCCGACACGTGAGCGCTTCATACGCTGGTCGTGATCGAATGCACGCCACTCAGGACCGCGGTCAATGAAATCACCATCAATGACAAGTCCGCAACCCTGGCAGACCAGTTCTGCCCGTTCATAGTCATGGACAAGCTGTCTGCCTCCGCACTCAGGGCAGACCGTTTCGGTATGGTTTTCAGCCTTCTTCTCGGTCTCTTTTCCCTTCGTGCGTAATTTGAGAGCTTCCCGTTCACTCTGAAGGACTTTTAATTTTTCAATTTCCTGCATCCACAATCACCAATTTTTATTTTTTCATTGCTTTATGCAGAACCGGGGTATCCCGGGGGTATATCATCATTTTGCGAAGAGCTTTTCATTCGGCTGGACAGTGCATTTTTCCCGGCAGAGAACCGCTGCGTAGGGTGCTTTGACATTGCCAAAGAGGTCCAGAATCTTTCCCACAGGTTTCATCCTGCGATCAGCTCACTTCGCTGTACAATGGGGGAAGCTGTGCGGCATCGCACTGGATAATGAGCATCCGGTTGCCAATGGTGCTCATCGCTCGACCAACAACTTTCACACAACACCCCCCAGGATACAATGGTACTAAAATAATTTAGTAATCTATATATGAAAGACGCACTAGTATTTAAACATTGAGAAAAGGTATAAATAGAAATTTCAGGAACCAAGAAACTGGTCGATATTTAAAGATATAACCTGTTTGCACTCAGCATCAGTAAGTCCGGCCCCTTTTGCAACCACAAATTTCGCGCGCTCGTCCAGCAGGTCATGAGGAGCGTGCGCGTCTGAATCTACAACGAGCTGGCATGCTGCTTCACGTGCTGATCTGAACCACATGACCATTTGTCCGGTTATGCCCGCCCCGTGACGTGATCTCAAGGGCAATACCGTTCTTTGCGGCGAGAAGTGCATCTTCAAGGGTGATGAGTCCAGGGTGTGCAAGCACGTTCACGTATTTGCACCCGCACGCTGCATGGTTTGTCCCGGCAGCCACCGGCTCAACCGTAGTCTCTCCATGGACAACAACAATATCTGCCCCGGCAGTTTTTGCTGTTTTTGCCAGATCTGCGATCTGCGATGGAGGAACATGAGTAATCTCAACACCGCAGAGCAATTTCACTCCATAAATCTTTGCGGAATCCCGTACCTGAACGAGAGATTCAATGACAGATGTGGTATTGGATGCATCAACATGATCAGTAATAGCAACCGTCGTATACCCAAGCACTGCCATCCTGCGGATTAATTCGATGGGGAGCATCTCACCATCAGAAAGGATGGAATGGGTATGCAGGTCATATGAACCGCTCACCGTTTCACCTCAAGTCTCTGGGCAACTTTTTTGATGAGTGCCTCTTTGCCTTCGTGCCATTCTGCAACAATACGACCTTCCCGCCGCATCCAGTGTGCAGGGTGGTGGTGTTCCTCAATCCTGAACGTCACATTGGCGCGTTTCAATGCGCGTTCGAGATCACCGATTACCGGCGCCTTCGCCCCGCGGTTCCGTGCCACCCGTCGCCCCTGACGACGTGAATAAGCCGCGTTGAAGTAGCAGGGATATAATATGCACTCGCCTTGTGCCATTACAGGAGAATTTGTGGGTCAAGGTATAAACAGTGTACGCTCGTACCTTGTACTATGCATCACATCGACGTCAGGATTGAGAAAGATATTTACGACGTCAACAACACCCTTGCAGACAATAATGCAAAACTCCTGACAAGAGCATCGCGTCCGGGCATTTGACCTGCTTGGAGCCATCGGTTCAGGAAAAACTGCACTCATTGAGCGTCTTGTTCCCCTGCTCAAAAAAAAGGGATTGCGTGCAGGTGCCATTGCCGGAGATGTGTTTGGTGACGATGATTTCAAACGGATTGTGGCGCTGGGTATCCCGGCTTTCAATGCAAATACCGGTAAGGAATGTCATCTTGATGCCCACCTTGTAGAACACGCGATCGAACACTTGCCGCTCAATGATATTGATATCCTCTTTATTGAGAACGTGGGCAATATGGTCTGTCCGACAGATTTCCGTCTTGGGGCAGAAAAGAGAATTGTTATTGTGAGTTCAACGGAAGGCGATGACGTGGTAAACAAGCATCCGATGATGTTCCGGGACTGCACGATCGGGGTGATCAACAAGGTTGATCTCGCCCCCCTTGTTGGAGCAAACCTCGACCGGATGGAATCAGACATCCACCGATACAATCCCCGGATGCCTGTCTTCAGAACTAACCTGAAGACCGGTGATGGTATTTCGGCACTTCTTGATTACAATTCTCTCGTAACAAATCTAAAAAATCGAAGAGATATGCAGGGAGAAAAGTCTCCATTTTTTTTTGTCAGGCATTCCTGGTGTAATAAACAAATCACTCTCGTCAACTCCCTGTGGATCTGGCAGGGAACATGCAAGCAATCGGGAAATACTATAAATAATTCTGAAGGGAATATATAGAGCACCATCTTCGGGACAGGTTTCCGCAGAAATATTATTGAGAGTGACACCATGCAGTGGCAAGGAGAATCAGTACGAAAGGTGACTGGTGGCAGGCGCCGCCCGGCACAGATGAAGCGGAGAACGGAGATCGGGCTCGCACCCGCAGATACCCATATTGGTGAAGACCGGAGAAAGAATATCCGTACCACCGGTGCAAACCAGAAAGTCCGTGCGCTCCGTGCAAGCTTTGCAAATGTGACCAATCTCAAAAACGGCGAGTGCAAAAAGGTTAAAATCGCAAGTGTTGTTGAGAATGGGGCAAACCCGAACTACGTGCGGCGAAATCTTCTGACGAAAGGTGCAATCATCAAGACTGAGATCGGAAATGCCCGTATCATGAGTCGCCCGGGTCAGGACGGCGTGATCAACGCTGTGTTACTCGAATAACCCGAAATAACATCCCAGACACACATTTTTTTAAGATCGTTTTCTGGAGATTTAATCAGCATTTTCCCTGTGTGAGGATGCAGCATTGTTAAACAACATTTCCCGGTCATCAGGAGAACAGTTAAAACCAGTATTCAGCAATCTTTTTTCTTTAAGACCTGCCACATAGTCTAACTATGCGAAGGATCTATTATCGTTTCCCTCAGCGGGTGGACCTGTCATTTGCAATGGGAATGCCGTTTAACGAGACGCTGAAGTATATCGCAGGTCTCGATAATGCGGAGTCACACCAAGACGACCGGAAAGGAACTGGTGAAGGTAAAGACAAAGGTGAAGATTGCAGTAGACCGTGCGACATTTGGGGACATTACGCCGGATGTCCTGCGTCCGGGTGTGATCACGGAAGCGGTCGATATGCAGGTATCCATGCTCGCGCTTGCACTTCGCGGTGGTGGAAAGGTTCCGATTGCAAATGATGTCTTCTATATCAGACTGACCGACCAGGTATCAAGGACCGACATTGATATTGCAAAGGAAGGGCGTGGCGAGGGACTGGACGCGCTGGACCTGAAAAATATCCTTCTGGGTGCCTCAAAGTGAACATCAAAATCACGGTTGCAGCACCATTCAAACACACCCGGAAAACCGGGATGAGAAAGAACGAGCTGGTATATTATTACGCGCTTGACCGTAAGTGGATGAGCACTGAGCAGGCGAATCTGCTTCTTCAGCGGGCTGAAGAAGACGGACTTCTCGGTCAGGCGAATGGCATTTTCTCTCCCCGCTTTGATATCATCGGATATTACCATTCCCGTTGGATTCAAACCTACTTCTTCAATTTTTGAGCGTAATGATCCATCGCAGGAACTGATTGGCAGGATTGCAAATGCACAGGGGATGACAGGAAACCGAAGTCGTTTCTGAAATGAACCGGATCATCAAAGAGCGGTTTGATGGCAATCTTCTGCCGGCAGCAGCACTGGTTCTGCTCGCAAAAAAATACAATGTTCCTTTCAAAGATTTAAGAGAAGCGCTCATAGCGAGCGTGAAAAAAGGGTAATTCTTTTTACGGGGTCTGATTTTTTTATACCGGTGACCGGATGGAAAAAACCGGAATTGGAACAACAAAGTATTTCGCTCATTTATTGCTTATATATCATCCAGACAAGTGTGATGAGGTATATTCATGACGAGAAACAGAAAGAATCTGTGGGACAACCCTTGGGTATTGCTGCACGTATTTTCGGAAGAGGGATCTTTATGATGAGAAAATGGGTAGTGGTCTTAGTTATTCTGTCACTGGTAGGAATTGTACTATTAAGCGGCTGTACAGGTCAGCAATCAACTACCACAGACTACTACCAAGCCGACAGGATCCAGTACCCAACAGACGCAGGTATCCGGTAATCTGACGGTTAAGCCAACAACACAGGTTACTATTCCTGTTACCGGAGTATTTGTCAAAGTCAGTTATCTTGGTGGCTTTTCTGGAACGTATGGTGTCAACAACGTGATGCTAAAACCAGTGCCAAATTCCGGTGTTAAACTCTATGAAATCACCAATGCAACGGGAAATGTTTCGGCAACCTTCAAAAAAGATGATGGGTCAACAAAGCATGAAATCACTGTTGAACTCTTTAAAAACGGGAAATCATTAGTGTCTGCGAAGAACTCAACGCCGTTTGGCATAGCCAGTATTAACTATAAGATCTGATGATCTCCTCTCCTCTTTTTTATTTGCTCAAAACGGCAGAATAAAACAAAAAAATCAAAAAAAAATGATATATTATCTTCTGCCGGCTTTTACCTTTTTCTCTGCTTTCTCTCCCTCGACCTTGGGGAAGAGTTCTTCCAGGGTTTTGTCTCCATAGGTGGTTACGCGGGCATTTATCTGGACGAAGTCAGCGGTGATCTCGTTTGACCGGATCGTCTTTCTCCGTCGCTCTCCTTCCATAGTCGGATGGAACCCGACACCAGCTGTCATGAGCAGTTTTTTGCGCCCTGCGCCCGGCAGGCTCTTTTTTGCAGGTATTCCGGTCCGATCGGATGCACCGGTGATCAGGATTTTATAGCCTGCAAGTCCCATTGCACCTGCGTCGATCTCCTCTCCGATACGTTTGCCCACGATTGCGCCTGCTGCGCCACCACTTGCGTCCACATTATAGGCGCGACCGGTCTTTGGGTCTGATACGACGATTTTTAACTCCACCATTTTTTATGCTCCGTATTGATTTTCATCAAAAAACCCAGGTATTGGATTTTTTCACGTCTCTGGCTGCCGGCAATTTTGCCTACACATGAGAAGTACCCATTTTATTATACTGGTACGCTATTAAACCCTCGCGTCTGGTCAGTACGACATGGTCATTTCCCCCAGAAGGGTTCACCTTTCCGCTTCATCGTCGTGAATTCATCAAGAATTTCCTGCGTGCTCACGTTCAGGGTTTTGAGCATCTCACGTTCGAGTACTTTCACGTGACGCTCCGGAATATCCACGAACAGGTCATCCCCCACATTCAGTTGCCGCCCTACTGTCACTCCCTCAATCGAGATCGCAACTTCGAGTCCGGCATCCGCTTCGCGAATGGATTCCTGGCGGAGCTGCATGGATTTGAGATGCCCCACTTTCTTCCCGTCAGTTTTTATCAGGTTAACATCGTTGCGCAACTTCCCGCCAAGTACCCGCACTCCGACAACCGCAGGGTTGCTTTGCCGGAATACACAATCAGGAAGGAGCCGGATCTTTGCCGGCATCACAATATGTTCAAAACGCTGCTTTTCCAGGAGCCGTTTCTGCTCGTCCCGCCACGCAAGATACTGGTCGATCAGCTGGTAGATTACCCTGCCCTCAAACACTTTTACCTGCGTATAAAGGGGGTTTTTGATCATATCAGCAGCGTCAGGAAGGATCTGGGGTATTAAACGAGAGGAGTACACGAAATACAGGGTTTTTGATAGTTTCGGTGTCGATCAGGTCGTGCCGGCTTACTGGCCCGACCTCTGCCCGCATTACACCGATCCCTTTTCCCTCAAGCTCCTTGCAGAGCGCTTCCAGAGCCCCGATGGTATCTGCCTTAATCACAATTCCTTCTTCAGCAAGTTTGACGTGAATCTCCGTCATCTCTTTTTTTATCTTTGCTTCGACTTCTTCCCGGTTGCCACGGATTACAAAAAATGGCGACCCTGCAATCACACTCTCAAGGTTCGGAGCGGTGACCTTGATCCCGGCCGCTGCGGCTACTGACTTCACCCGTTCGAACCGGTCTTCAACGAGGATCTCTTTCATGGGGCGGGGTTTTAAGAGCGACCGCACTTTTGTCACTACTATATCATCCTGGGTGGCAACAGCAATTTCATCACCAATCGCGAGTGTCCCGTCATACAGAATTACATCAAGAGTAGTCCCGAGTCCCCTTTCTTCCTTGACTTCAAGTACGGTACCTGCTCCCGGACCTTCGACCAGAAGTGCAAGTTCCTCTCCCATATACCGCTGGGCAAGCCCGATCATTACCAGCAGGAGATCTGAAATGCCTTCTCCCGTATGGGCACTGACCGGCACAATTGCCAGGTTTCGCTTGAAATCAGACACCCGGTCGAACCGGTCTGCAGAGAATTCAAGTTCGGCAAGTTTGCCAACGATCTCGTAGGTCTTGTTCTCAACATCACCCTTGACCCGGTCGTTTTGCTTGGCAAACGATGTAAGGAACGATTCGTTTTCGAACACCCTCCACCCATGGATCCGGTCAATCTTGGTTGCGGCAACGACAAAGGGTGTCCGGCAGTTCCGCAGGATCTGAAGTGCCTCGATTGTCTGGGGCTGGAATCCCTGGTTGATATCGACCACAAGGATTGCCATGTCAGCTAATGCCCCGCCGCGTGCCCGCAGGGTGGTGAATGCATGATGACCCGGGGTGTCGATGAATAACAACCCGGGAATGTTGATGGATTTCGCCCATCGTCCCGCTCATCGATCGGATCGCTTCTATGGGGACAATGGTCGCTCCGATGTGCTGGGTAATTGCTCCGACTTCGGAACTGACAACAGAGGACCCGCGTATACGGTCCAAAAGAGAGGTCTTCCCGTGATCAACATGCCCCATGACGCAGACAATAGGCGTCCTGATCTTCGGGTTCTCCGCCATATTCCCAGCCCCCTCGTTCTCCGCTCTGATGCAGAAGATAAAATTCCCAATTCCCGGTGCACAATCAAATGATGTGCCACGCCTCAATTTCCAGGAATTGTGTTCAGAGCCACCTGATATGTAATGGACACCTGACCCTATTAATAATCACTTATCTATCCCTGGTGGCTGTTCCTGCACCAACGAACCCTGGTATCCCCTTCCGGCGATGGATCTGCAAGGATACATTAATCAGAGTCCGGTGCAAATGTAAAAGGGACATTTGCCAGGGTGGGGTAGTTGGTTATCCTAGAGGACTGTGGATCCTCCGACCGGGTTCGAATCTCGGCCCTGGCCTTTTCTTTTCTGTGATTTTTTTAATCACTTTCACCCTGCTCACCCGCTCTGCTTTTCCCTTCATATCTCCTCGTTTGAACTGGAGAATTACCATGGACAATACTGCACGCATTCACGAAGTGAAAACGAATATCCGAATACATGAACCGTATCCGGACTAAATGGATGCCCCTGCCGTTTTAAATTATTACAGGATTAATATATACTGGAGAAATTCTATGGATATCGTTGTTCTTGTCGGCTACCTTGCCGGAACCCTCACTACTATCTCATTTGTCCCGCAGGTGATCCGTACCTGGAAACTCAAAGAGACCAAGGATTTCTCGCTTGCGATGCTCCTGCTCTTTGCAGCGGGGATGCTCCTGTGGACAGTGTACGGGATCTGGATCAACTCCTTTCCTATCATCGCAGCAAATATCATTACCTTTGGTCTCGTCCTCTTCTTACTCTGGATGAAGATCAAATACCGGTAATATCCTTTTTTCCCTGTACTCTGCGTTGCAATCAGGTGCATCGAGAAAAATTTATAAAAAAAAGAGATTTTTATTCCTGCAGGAGCACGAGACAACCGGCAATCTTGTCGTGGAGTCCCTGACGTTTCTTGGTAAGCCCGATCATAAGGAATCCGATAAAGAAGATCAGCACGGAGATGATTTTTGCAAATTGACGAAGCGTAGCGCGTGCAAACGTGGGTTTGTTCCCCTCAAGGTCGGTCACCATGATACTCATCAGCAATTTACCGGGCGTTGCCTGGCTGCGTGAAGACTCAAACCCGGCATAGTAGAGCCACGGAATGATAATGATGAGCATACCCAGCGCTGTAATAATCGGCAAAACTGCTGCATCAACAGTTCCTGCTTCCGTAAGAGCATCGATCGGTGCCCGCTGAACCAGGAGGTAGTATGCATATCTTAACCCGTTTGTCAGGGAAAAAAATGTAATTACAATTATCCCGATAAGAAGAATGAGGATTGTATCAACAATCAAGGCAATAAATCTCCTGCCAAGGCCGGCATATACCCCGACATCGGGCCCCTCCTCCTCTTCAGGAGTGGCGATGGGTGTTACCGGGTTCGCCACAATATCCGCCCCGCACCACTGACAGAATTTTCCTAAAGCATCAGTCTCTTTTCCACATTTTGGACAGAACATTCCCTTTTACTCCTGATATGTAAAGTTAATCCGGGTGTCCTTTTTAATTTAACTGTTCTTTTCTGTCATTTCATGCATTTTTCCTGCCCGGAACCTGTGCACTGCCGGAAAAATCCTGTATATTCGGGTAAACACCATTCAGCACGATTGCAGAGCGCAAATCAGAAATATAAAAAAAATTAAAGCATTCTTTATGAAATGCACCTGTATTCTGGTAGCCGCACTCGGGCTTGTGCTCTGTGCGCTCTCTGCCGGTTGTACCAGCCCGACGCAGGCAGAGATAAAACCTCTGGAAACAACCGTTCCCACACTCCCCACGGTCACGTCCATCGTCATCCTCTACTTGCCACCGTGGTATCGACACCGGTTGCGGTCGAAACCCTGCCTGCAGGACAAAATGTTGATATCCAGGTCGAAAAACAGCGTCCTGACGCCACTATCCACCTGCTCTATAATGGCGGCGAAGGAGAGATGTTTGTCCAGAATATCATGATGCGGGTTACCCGTTCTGATGGACAGGTTGAAGAGCAGTACTTAAACGACGGAACAAGAAAACCACGTCGTGGCGATGAGCTGGTTATGGCCGGTACCAGGGGCAGTGACCAGGTTGTGGTTTTCCTCACCAGCGCAGGAAAAACCTACAGGATTTTTGATAAACCACTTGTGTTGCCTTATTACTAAAAGTCATCATTTTTTTCAAATCTTAACCTGTTTGGTGAGTTTTCCCGATTTTTTCTGCGTACCATTGCGTTATAAAACTGAGAACAATAACAATTGCCAGTGTAATACCGAGCACAAGCCACTGTTCCCCACCGGCTGTTCCTACAGCGAGTCGTGTCAGCAGGTTAAGGGGATTTGATGGCAAAGCAAGGGCAAACAGGATAACAACTACCAGCGCCGTGGAAAAGATGAACTGTGCCGCAGTACGTTCGCGGTAGTGCAGTGCAGTGAGAGTTCCAAGCAGGATCAGGATAAGCGAAGTTACGGTAACCTGGAGCAGGATCAGTCCTGACATTCAGGATCGCGATACCGTTGATCATAAGGAGAACCAGCCATGCACCTGCCTGGATGGGTACGAGCACCTCGCAGGCAATCACTTTCCCCCAGACCATCTCCACAAAGGTGACCGGCGTTGAGATAAGGGTTTCCAGCGTTTCGTGCTGGTATTCTTCCGTGATCAGGTCGATGACAAGTGCCGATGCGATGATCGCTGGCATGAAGACGAGGAGCGGGATCAGCAGGCCATACACAAATTCGTAGAAGTCCCCGCCCCCGCTCGTTTTCGGGATTTGAATCTGGACAACTTCCTGCTTTAACCGGTCTGCACGGATCTCCCGAAGTTCCTGTTCATATTTCAGGAAAATATCCTTGAGCTTTACTTCGACGATAGCAGTCTGGAGATCATTTTGCAGTGTATAGAGTGTTATCTTGACCGGCTCCTGTGCGTCTGGTTGTGTATCGGGCACATAGATAACAGCGGCCAGTTTGCGCTCTTTGAGAGCTGCTACAGCCGTGGAAAGGTCCATCTGGTAGACACGGAAATCCGTGCTTGCCTGGAGATTGGTGAGTAATTGCGATTCATTCCCGGCATATGCAATGCTGTACCGGGAACTGGAATATTTCGAGAGCGAAGACGGGTCATACATCGAGGTAAGCCCTACCATCAGGAACGATGAGAACATGGCGATGAAGAGCTGGAGCAGGACTGCAAGAAGGATCGTCCTCTCGTTTAAAAGCCCCCGGAACTCCTTTTTTGCAATGATAGACAGGTGTTTTTGTTTCATCCAATCCACCCCAGAATGAAATAGAGATTATACAGGCAGTGCACAACCACAGCGATGGCAAGCCCGGGAATATATCCTTTTTTCCCCCAGATTTTCAGGCAGCAGGCAACAATAAGCACACAGACAAAGTGAAGGAGCAGTGGCAGCCAGAGAGAGCCTAATGATAAAAAGAGGATGCTGCCAAAGATCGAGTCTGAAATTTGTGCGAGTGTAGCAAAGAGGAGCAGTTTTTCCCCGACCAGAAATCCGATTGCGGTTGCTGCGCAGGCAAGGAACAGATTTTTCCACGTGAGGAATTCAGGATCACGGGCATAAATAGTGTAAATCCCCACACTCTTTGCGATCTCCTCGATCAATGCCGACGAACAAAAGCAGGAACACCAGCGAGTACGGCATGGGGAGATTAAAAAAGAGTACGAGGCACATCATCTGCGCCATGAAGACGAACGGGATAGAGAAACCACTGAGTAAAAAGAGCGAAATGAACGGATATTTCTGCGACAGGATCTCTGACAGGAATTCCCGCAAACGTGTTACAAGTCTCTTTTCGGAAAAGAGTCGTTCATCCTTGAAATTTCTTGCGGCGATGTAGAAGAGTACAGCACCCGTCAGCCAGAAAAGCGAAGTAGAGTAAAGATAGTCGGTGATAGTCCAGGAAGAACCCTGAATGGTGAGGACAATAAGAGTGAGGGGGGAGATGAGGCTGATAACGTGGACATTGGCAAAAATACTCGGGAAGAAAAGGTAGGAAGTTGCAACCGTTGAGAAGAAGATCGAGAGAAACGAGAGTTCTTTGAAACTGCGTGAGAGCATCCCGATAAGCAGAGCATTGGCCAGGAAGAAGAAAATGACCGGGATGAGGGGAAGAATGATCACCGGTGATGCCCTGATGTAAACAGTAAGTCCGGCGCATATGGCAACCATACCGATAAAATACGGGAGTGCCTTACCGATGATAATTGACGATGTCCTGAGAGGTGTGGAGAGGAGGATCTCGCCCTTGCGCTCGATGCGCTCGTTCATGATGCTCATCATGAAGAACTGTGAGGTAAAGTAGAGCGGGAAGATAAAAATGAAGACGAGGATGATGGAATCAAACGGCAGAGGAGGGGAGAGCTGGGACGGTGTCTTGAAGTCCCCCATCGAGCTGTCAGTTGTTGACAGCACCTCAGTGTAGCGTGAGATCTGGGAATTCTTTGCATTCGACTGGACCAGTTTCTGGCGCAGTTCTTCCTGTGAGATCGCGAGTGTCGGTGACGGAGTAGGAACATTTTTTACTTCGCCTTCCGGGACAGGAGCAATCCGACGCGGGGCAGCACTGACATACTGTCCGCTCTGGGTTGCTAAAAAGGTGAGTTCGCTTTTTACACTCTGGGTGTCGATCCAGAGCGGGTATGCAGCAAAGAGATCATCTTCTGTATTGTAGATGCTATTGACATATTTCGCATAATCGCGTTCGAGGGTTTTTTGTGCTGCATCAGCCTTGTCAGTCTGCACTGCTATACACGGTACCCTGCAAATATAATGAGATCAAATGAGTCCCTGTTTGCGTTCAGGAGGGGTGTATCAAGCAGGTAAACAGAGAACCGTGCATCGCTGGCAAGAAGCTGGGCAATCTGGGGGTCATCCACGCCCACTTCGTACATTCCGTCCTGCAGGTGCAATCCGGTCTGGGCGGAAAAACCGGTCACCAGCACGAGCAGGACAAAAAGGATAATAGAAACCGGCAGGACATCCCGGCTCATCATGGAGAAGGATTTTTTCACTTCCCATCGTGCGATGGTGGCGATGTCAGTAAGTGTGCTCATGAGCAATCCTTTCTCTGGTTGACGGTAACTACTGCCATTACGGTATTTTATGAACCCCTGCGGGTAAAGGTTGAGTACAGAGTTCTATAGGGTATTGGTCAAATAATCATCGGTGTTGACATAGCAGCTCTTCCTTCTTTCACGGTATTGCCAGTACAGGATTCATGCACCTTTCCTCTTTCCAGCATTCACCAGTCTGGTCATTCCCGCTTCGCAGTTTACGGACTTGCAGAATTGAACCCTGCTTTTTCAACCAAGGTCAACCATGAAAGGACTGCCCGAATCCCAAGGTATATGTTTCACCCCGGGCAAGTCTGATCGACAAGGATACTGTTCATGATCACTGCCCGTAACCTGACGAAAAAATTCGACACCTTTACTGCACTGGACGATGTGAGTTTTGCGTTTGAAGATGGCGAGATCTTCGGGATAATCGGGCATAACGGCGCAGGCAAGACCACGCTCCTCAAGATCATATCCGGCCTGATCACGCCAACATCAGGCGAACTGTATATCAACGATATGGATGTGGTGAAAAACCCGATAGCCCTGAAGGAAACTCTGGGTTACCTGCCCGAAGAGTCACGGCTGTACGAAACAATGACTGCCGAGAACTATCTCGCGTTCTTCGGTGAAATCTACGGACTTGTCGGCGCAGGAGATCCGGGTCCGTTCAAACCAGCTCTTCGCCGCGCTGTCGCTTGAGCCTGACGGGAAAAAAATCGGCGAGTTCAGCAAGGGTATGAAGCGGAAAGTGGCAATCGCCCGCTCGCTCATCCATGATCCGAAATTTCTTGTGTATGATGAAGCGACGAGCGGGCTTGATCCGATGACTTCACGGTTCATTGCCGATTACCTGCGCACGCTTAAAAAGGATGGCAAAACGATCGTGCTCTCGGCACATAACCTCTACCAGGTCGAGGCAATCTGTGACAAGGTGATGATCCTCAAACGCGGTAAAATGGTTGCTTTTGGGAACATGAATCGAGCTTCGCGACCAGTTTGGTTCTTTGACCTATACGATCTTCTTCTCGATAGATGACCCGGGCAAACTGATCGGGCATTCAAAAACCTACCGGAAGGAAGAAGGATTCTACATCTGCGATGCAGAGAACATAAGCGAGCTCAACGAATATACCGGGCTTGTCGCGGAAGCCGGGGGGAAAGTGGAAAAGATCGAGTCACGCTACCCTTCCTTAGAAGAGATGCTCGTAAAAATCGGGAAATAAGCATTTTTTACCCGGAATATAAAATTCTTCACGATTGAAGATCAACGAACGTGTAAAAGGAGCACCTCCGGGAAAGAAATAACTCTGATAAGCACGGGATGAATGGTATGAGATATTCAGGCATGGTTATCCCCCTGGTGATGGTGGGATTCATCATCGCATCGGGTTGTACAGGTTATGCACCAGAAAAGACATCCGACTCAAAAAATTCTCCACAAATGGGTTCGCTTGTTACTTTCACCAAAGGGAATGACCCGTCATCCCTGATTGGGCCATGGTATGTAAAAGCCTTGATTATCAATGGAACTCCCAAAGTCCCGGTCCGGTTAACAGGTATCCAGCTGACATTCCATACTAACGGGAGTTTCAGCGGATTCGACAGCTGTAACCCTTACACAGGAATGTGGCAGGCCGATGAAAAACATATTACGATAAGCCGGATAAACAGCCCGATGACCTACTGTAGTGAACCCCCGGGAGTAATGGAACAGGAATCGGAATACTTCGCACTCCTTAAAAACGCCAGCATCTATGGGGTGAACGGTGAAGACATGGTACTATCCGATGATACCGGAAAAAACGGCCTTATTTTTAAGCGGGTCTATTTCTAATAACCTCATACTTCTCTCAATGTGGTTGAAAGAACAAATCCTAAAAAATAAAAATACTGAATAAAAACAATCACTTTGCATTCAATTCCGGTTTTTTCAATGAAAAACGATAAGCAACACAGGAATGGGGAAGTGGTCATCCGCGAAGTCCGTGACCGTGATCGCGACATGATCATCGCGATTTTTAATTACTATGCTGCAACCAGTTATGCTGCCTATCCTGAAATACCGGTAAACGACCGGTTCTTTGCGTTTTTACGTGAAGGGGCACTCGGGTTTTATGTTCTTGAGTCTGAAGCAAACGTTGTGGGTTTTGGATTAATGAAGCCGCTCATGCCATTTCCTGCTTTTATGACAACAGGTATGCTGACCTACTTCATCCAGCCGGAGTACACCCGCATGAGTCTTGGGAAAAAACTTCTCGACCGGCTCACGGACGATGCGAAAAAAATGGGTGTGACCTCGCTTGTGGCAAACATGGCCTCAAAAAATAAAGCGAGTATTCAGTTTCACCTGCGTTGTGGTTTTACCGAAGTGGGCAGGTTGCAGAATGCAGGAAGTAAATTCGGCGAGCCATTCGATATGATTTGGATGCAGAAGATGCTGTAATTTTTTCTGAGGCATTTCATGCGGATTTTTGTATCTTTCCCTTAAAAAAATTAAGCAATCCTGACTGATGCCCCTTTGTTCCGGGCAGAAGTGATCAGGGTTGTCCCACCGCCATGATCGTTCATGAATGATTGGGCTGCCTGTTCAATCTCCCGCATATCTGTATCACCTATCGCGTAGACCGTGGGACCAAATGAACTCATACCTGCACATGCTGCCCCTGATGACCGCATTAGTTCAATAAGCGCAGGGATCTCCTTTGGCTGCAATCCCAGTTCGACTTTCTTGAACCCGAGACCCTGGATCACATTGACAGAAGAACCGAACAGTTCAAGATCTTTCTCGATTATCCCGGGAAGCATCCGCATCAGAATCTCGTGGCAGAGCGCCTGAACTTCATCAACCGGACCGGGCAGTGGGTTTTGAAGATATCGGTCTCTCTCATCCCGCTGGCACCTGCAGGCAGGTTCGGCATCGCAAGCAGGATGCGCCAGTCAGCGGGAAACTCATGGTGCACAATGACGGGAGGTGGTCTCACACCCCGTGAAGCTGCGGACGGTCGGAACTCGGATTTCTCACAGCCCTGCCCGAACGTGTGCCCTCCGTCAATAATAAACCCCCCGTGTTCAAACGCAGCAGTACCAATACCTGATGTCCCCCCGCGACCGACGAGAAGGGCAAGTTCTTTTATCGGAAGCGATCTGCCATAAATCTCAGCGATCCCCGGGCAATCGCAAGCATAAGCTGTGATCCACTGCCGAGACCGATATGAGAGGGGTAGTATTCCCGCACCGTAATGGATACCTTCCCTCCGGCATGCAAACCTTTCAGGACCTGAAGGGCGGAATCCATAATACGTTCCCGCGTCACGCTGTCACAACCCTGCACTTCGAGCACCGGGCTCTGGCGCACCTCAAGAAGGATGCCCGGTTCGTCCAGTGCAATCCCGACACTTCCGTCGACCCGCCCGGATCCGCCGTGCATGTCGATGAGCGTGAGATGGAGGCGTGACGGTGTCTGGACGATTATCCTGCGTTCCTCGAGGAACCTGTTGTAAGGAAACTGCTCTTCGATAAAGATCAGCGGTTCGCCGCCATGGATAATCCGGTACTGACGGCTGAGCAGCGGTTCATGGCTGCAGATGGAAAATATCCTGCCTATCTTCCTCTGATGCGGGAAAAACACGGGCATTCAGGATCTCGCGCCGTGCCTCAATCCGGTGATTCTGGATAATCCTGCCGATGGGAATGTCTGCTCTCATCAGGTCGTTTTTGAATTCCGGGGAGAGTCGGGCAAGGGGGGTATGTGATATCGCATAGATCAACACCTCTCCGCTTGCCGCTGTCTTGATCTCGACAATCCGGTAATTGACCGGATCACCCTGGCTGATCCCGAGGCGTTCTGCGGTTGTGGGATCGGCTGCGATGATTTTTTGCACCCGTGTTTCGATAACGACCTGTTTTCCCGTGATTGCTTCCAGAATCTGCGTGACCGATCCATCTGTGCCAAGAAGGAATTTCTGCATAGGGGAGAGTCTTCCAACCTGTGTTTCGATCTCGTTCAGGCAATGTCCAATGTCCATCCCAACAACCTCATAATGCTGGATAATAAGAATGCGAATATAAGTTGATACGATTATCGCAGGGATCGCGAACCTTTTGCTCCTTTTGCCTTTTCATTTTCGGGTATCAGTGATTGTGGCACTCTTATCAAGATCGACGAAATAGACTCTTCGGTAAGCCTTCCCCGTTTTCCTATGACCTCACCACTCCGGATCACACGAACGCGGGATGTCAGAACATAGCTTTCGCCAAAAAGATCAAGGCCTCCCTCTGAAAAATCGTCCAGGGAAATCGGGACGCAGGGCGCATCGGATGGCGGCTTACTGCTGACCGGGCAGAGGTGTACCTCACCACAATCTCCTGTCCCGATTACGATGGCAGGGCGGGTCTTTGCCCCGCTCCGCTCTTCAAAAGCAACAGGGGCGATCACCACATCCCCCCTGATAAAATGCCCCATACCCTAAGTATTCCGGCACTCATCGGGCATAAGACGTTTGATACCCTGGACCCAGGATTTTATGCTATGAAAGGTAACGACACGGTATGGCTCGGTGTGATCATTGCCGAAAAGAGGTCACGCTCCAGTTCTCCTGCCAGTACTGCGGGGGAAAATTCTGTGATGAATCCAGGTTGCCCCCCAACCATAAGTGAGAATATCGGGATGTGGAAGAAAAAGCCCTTCCCTCATGTAGGGCTCTCGTACAGGTAAAGGTGGCAGAGTGACTGCTACCGGAAGTGAATACCAGCAGACTCACGATGAGAAAAACAAGAGAAACCGCATGTAGAGAATTTTTGTTACAACTACTGAGTTGTTATTGATGAAAATGACGGGGATCAAGAACTGTCAATAAAATACTGCTGCATAAAAAAATGAGCCTCGGAATAATCCCTGGACTGGCACGACAACCGTCACGGCTATACATTAATAACCTCATAAACCTCTCCCTTTTGCTGAGGAGATATGAATATTCTGATTGTATATGCACACGAGGAGCAGCACTCCTTTTCTTGTGCATTAAAGGATGGAGCGGTATCTGTCCTCAGATCGCAGGGACATACCGTCGAGGTATCGGATTTGTACGCCCAGCACTTCAACCCGGTTGCATCGCGGGAAGATTTTACAACAGTGTCTGATAAGCAGTATATCAACTACATGCTTGAACAGAGGACTGCTGCGGAACACGGGTATTTTTCACAAGACATTCGTTCTGAACAGGAAAAAGTCCTCCATGCAGATCTGATTATGTTTCACTTCCCGGTCTGGTGGTTCTCTGCTCCCGCTATTCTCAAGGGATGGTTCGACCGCGTCTTTGCAACCGGGGTAACCTGGAACTTCGGCCATATCTACGATGCAGGCCTGCTCAAAGGAAAAAAGGCAATGCTGGTCGTGACCACTGGAGGTGGGGAAGACCTCTACCAGAACAGCGGAGCACACAAAGCGACAATCCTGCAGATCCTTCACCCGATACTGCATGGCACTCTCCGTTTCTGTGCTATGGACGTGCTGCCACCATTTGTTGCGTTTGGCATTTTTCAGGCTGGTGAAGAAGGCAGGAAGAAGTATCTTGAAGAATTTCGTGTCCGGCTGATCTTCCCTTGAAACAACACCGCCCATGGAATTTTCCCCAATATGCCTATGATCAATTTTTAGAAACATGGCAATGGGTTGGAATATGATTCTTATCGTTTACCCGTGTCGATAGAGATATCGAGCGTGACTGTTTCCCCTGCCCGGATTGTGACGGTTTCTGGCAGGTCCGGGCTCCGGTCAATTCCCGTGTGTCAGATATCAACACATATAGGTTCCGGGTTTGAGACTGAAGGAATAACCGGTGTACGGGTCAGGGACCGCTGCAGCAATAACCGATCCTCTCGGTTCTGAAACAACAATTGTTCGTGCAGCATATGCAGTAGCAAGCCTGTCCGGTGTGACCGTGCAGGGTTCGACCGGGCACAAGGGTCCGATGGTGACAGTCCCGGCAAGGGTTCCTGTACCGCCACCGGAACCAGGGGCAGTGGTAGTTGTGCTCAGGACTATTGCGACTGCGACGGTAATGGCGATAAGAATGACGATGATCAGGGAGCGGTCAAGACCGGGTTTTAGCATAAGGGGTTGATTGCAGTGATCGGAAAAAAGTGTTGCGGTAGGTGTTGTCGTCAAGCCGGGTATTTTTTTAATACAGCTCCTGCAGTTCGGGTAGGGCACGAAAAAAAATAATCCGGTTTTAGTAATTCTCAACCCACAGCTCGAAATAACTCTGCGGGTGATCGCAGACCGGGCATTTCATTGCGGCCGCCTTTCCGTCATGGACATAGCCGCAGTTCCGGCAGTACCATTGTGCGGGAGTGTCCTTTTTGAAGACCTGGTCCTTTTCCAGATTTGCGAGCAGTTTTGTATACCGTCGTTCATGGTATGTCTCCACCTTGGCAACCTGTTTAAAGAGATTGGCAATGTCTTTGAACCCTTCATCCTCAGCCGCCTTTGCAAAGGCAGGATAGAGGGTGCCCCATTCCATCTTTTCACCCTGTGCTGCCGCCTTGAGGTTATCCCTCGTGGCACCGATTACCCCGGCGGGATATGCGGCAGTAATCTCTGCGTCGCCTCCTTTCAGCTGTTTAAAAAACAGTTTTGCATGTTCTTTTTCCTCATCTGACGTCTGCTGGAAGACCGATCCAATCTGCTCGTAGCCTTCCTTACGTGCTGCGCTTGCAAAGAAACTGTAGCGTGTGCGTGCCTGTGACTCACCGGCAAATGCGGCAAGCACGTTCTTTTCTGTTCTGCTTCCTTTGAATTCCATCTGTTTCACACCTGTCTGATATGAGGTATTCTTTTTGTTCTCCTGCAAGGATTTATGTGCTGTGTTTGAAGACATGTACGGTCTATCCGGCCTTAATTTAATCACTCTTTGTCCCACGGAAATACCTTTTCAGGTATGAGTAGGGACGCAGGGTTATCCGAACCGATTCCCCATTCCATGATTTTATCACTGTTAAAGATCGACATTGGTAGCATGACAAAGAAAGAAAAAGTGATGAAAATGGTCGACGAATCGACGGGACTCATGGAATGCCTTGTGTGCGGTGCAAAGCATAACGCGGTCATGAAACCCGGGGCTGACGGGAAATACCTGCCAGAGAACTGGGAATGCGTGAACATGTGCAAATTGATTCATCACGATGAAAAATCCTCAAAAAAGAAATAAATCCTCTTTTTATCCCTTCAGCCTGCCAGTAGTGTTAAGTTGAATTCAGGACTACTGCTAATCCCTGATTCAAGGATTATCGGGACAGTGAAGAAAACCCGCACCCTTCCGGTAAGGATATTATCAACAATAGTGGTGAAGTATGTGCAGAGAAACGAAAAAAAAATTATATCTTTTATCCCGATTATTAGTAGTAACTGTTTCACGTTTTGGAATTTTTACCATCAGGAATGCATACCAGAGGATAGAACATGCGAATCACGCGACTTTATACCGGGAAGGATAACCAGTCCCACTTTGATGAAATGGAGATTCAACTGGAATCCCGTGGTCTTCTGGGCTTTTTTACCGAGCCGAACGGTGTAAAGGCCTTCTTCTTCAGGGAAGTCCCGGCGGATTTTCAATATAACTGGCACAATGTTGTCTGCCGGGAGTATGTTATCACCCTTGAAGGGAGAGCCGAGATTGAGGTGAGCAGCGGTGATAAACGGCAGTTTGGTAAGGGGGATGTCCTGTTTGCCGAGGATGTTTCCGGTCATGGCCATAAAACCAGGGTAATCGGCAAAAAACCCTGGCGGCAGGCTTTCATAACCCTTGAATAAAGGACAGTGTTCCTTTCAGATATCGAAATACCATTGCCGACAGCATTACAAACCAGGATATGGCAGGCAGATATTACCATTACTACCCGGAACCTTTTTAGTGGTGGGAGTCTGATATCATGCTTTAAACCAGGAGCATGTACGTGTGGCTTGAACTACTGAATTTCATCATCGGTATATCATTTGGCTTTTTTCACCAGTGGGAAAGAAGACCTCATGGGCATCCTCAGAAACAGTGCGATCGTCGGTCTCGTCCTGGGTATTATTTTCGTGCTCGTCTCGATGTTTCTTGTTCCCGAAGGCACAAGCATCGGGGTTGGTTTCCTGGGAGTGTTCGGGATATTTATCGTGATAATAATCTTTGTGATCATCTTTATCGTTGGCGCCTTTATTGGTGACTGGCTCGAAGGTGTCCTGAAAAAGTAATCCTCACCTGAGTTTGCATTGCGTTCATCTGCCAACCTTTTTTACCAATGCCTAATGGGAAAATTCCATTTCCCGTCCTCCTTTAAGAAAATGTGAGTAGGCTGTTTTTTTTGTGGAAACGGAACTTGTAGCAGGTGCTGCAGGATATGCAACTTATCACACGGCAAGAACAGGTCCTGAATAAAAAAAATCAATGGGGTGAAAAACGGGCCTGAAGGGATTTGAACCCTTGACCTGCGGATTAAGAGTCCGCCGCTATGCCGAACTAAGTTACAGACCCACGCCTGTTAGACCTAGTAATGTGGTCGATAATGCCGAATAAATGTTTTGGAGATAATTGCATTGGAATCCCTTAATACGCTGGAATGATACATCTTTTGTAACATGCCACAGGAAGCCCCGTTTGAGCAGCCGGGACCAACAAAATACTGCATTTTCGGGTGCGGGACCAACGGTTACAATATCATTCTGGAACTTGCAAAAGAGAATGAGCGCGTGATCGTGGTTGACAAGGACGATACACGCGTGCGTAACCTCCGTGACCAGAAGTATGACGCGTACCTGCGGGACATCACCTCACCGGATATGCTGATCGGGCTCCCGGTTTTCGAGATCGCGTTTGTGATGACCGGTAATGGTGATGCCAACCTCGCAGCAGTTCTCACCATCAAGAAACGGTACCCGGTCAGTTCTGGTAGTTGCACGTTCGATCGATCCGGTGAACGGGCAGATGCTCACGGCTGCCGGAGCAGAATTTGTGCTCTACCCCAGGAAGTGGTTGCACGGTCCGCGATCCTTCAGATCAAAAAAGCAGCACTCGAGCAGGATTTCCCAGCGGCTCTTTACCCTGCTTGCCGGTTGGGAGGGCACACTGGGCATCATCACCCACAAGAATCCGGATCCGGATGCGATCTCTTCTGCTATGGCTCTTGCCGAGATCGCAAAACATGCCAACCCGAAATCACTTGCAACACGGATCTTCTACGAAGGTAGCATCGGCCACCAGGAAAACCGGACGTTTGTCAACCTGCTCGACATCAAGATGGAGCACCTGACTGCAGAAGCTCTCCAGAAATGCACCTATCTTGCTCTTGTCGACTGTTCGGGACCTGGTGCGAACAATGATGTACCCCCGCAGACCCGGATTAATATTATTATCGACCATCACAAGGAGGGCAGGCACATGGCGACGCAGAGCACGTTTGTCGATATCCGCCCGGGTGTTGGTGCAACCGCAAGCATCCTCACCCAGTACCTGCAGGAGCTCGATGTCCCGGTTGACAAGCGGGTCGCGACTGCACTTCTCTATGGTATCCGTACGGATACCAAGGAATTCAAGCGCAATGTAACCCCGCAGGATCTCAACTACGCAGGATTTCTCCTTCCGCTTACTGATGCTGACCTGCTCGATAAGATCATGTCACCTTCCATGTCGCAGGAAACCCTTGACGTGATTGGCTCAGCTATTACCCGGCGCAAGGTGCAGAGCGGGTATCTCTTTGCCAATGTCGGTTATGTTATGAACCGTGATGCACTACCCCAGGCTGCCGACATTCTTATCACGCTCGAAGGGGTGAATACAGCACTCGTGTATGGTATCACTGATAACGCGATCGTGATCTCTGCCCGCAACCGCGATATCAGGCTGCATATCGGCAATGCACTTTCAGAAGCATTCGGGGAGATGGGTGATGCGGGAGGTCACCCGAATATGGCTGCAGCCACCCTCCCCCTCCATTACTTTGGCAAAGTCGAGAACAAAGACCAGCTCCTCGAGTTTGTCATCGAACCCATCCTGCAGAAGTTCAAGAACCTCGTCGGGCTGGAGAACGAGGGAAGGAAGAATGGAGTTTAACCGTCAGCAAATATCGGAAATTTCAATCCTGCATACGGAAAATTTTTGAGAACTGTGCTGAACAATGGAAAGAGGGACACTGGCATTAATCAGACCTGACTTCTGGAGAAGTTCAGAGTGAAGTGCTGAACTCTGAATACCGGTAAAAAGCCGGTATCAGAAAAAAAGTTCATTTAAAAGTCCGAGGTTAACGATGGATTTTGACGTGTGGGAACCCTATTACTGCGAAATTCTGGAATATTTCGGGTTCGATCGAACACAGGACGAGGAAGCAGCCCGGTTGCTAGCCTCACTTATGACCCGCGACAATCTTCTCTCCCTGACTGCGCTGACCTGCGACAATAAAGTCACTGTCTGTGGAAACGCACCCTGCCTGAAAGATGAGCTGGCCAAAATTCAGGGTGTTGTATTCGCGGCGGATGCAGCGGCTGAAGTGCTTGATGTTCATGATATCCGACCGGATGCGGTTTTCACCGATCTTGACGGTGCTACAGACCGGCTCCTTGAGTTGAACGAATCGGGTACGATTGTCGTCATTCATGCACATGGCGATAACATGCCCCTGCTCCGACACTGGGTGCCGCGATTTAAAGGCCCGGTTGTTGCCACCACGCAGAGCACCCCGCTCCCGCATGTCCACAACTTTGGCGGATTTTCTGACGGTGACCGTGCAGTTTTTGCAGCTGATGAACTCGGTGCAGAACATATCACGCTTATCGGGTTTGACCTTGATGACAAAAATGTAGACCCGATGAAGCGCGGCAAACTTTTCTGGGCGCGAAAACTGCTTGCCCTGATCGGCCATGCCTGCTGAAGCCTATATCCTTGATGGGTACGTGGATGAGCCAGCGTGCCTTGGCGTGCCACCGTACGTGTCGCCCTATATTCGCACCGTTGCCGGTGCACTAATCGACCAGGTACAGGGTGCGGTATCTTACTATTGACCAGCTCCGGAACGATCCGCACTTTATCAATAAGCTGGACCGTGCGAACCTGCTTGTCATGATCGCCGGTGTTACCGTACCGGGAAAATATCTTGGCGGTACGCCCGCAACCCTCACCGAGATCCAGCAGGTCGGTCATATGGTCCGGGGGCCAAAAAAACTGATCGGGGGGCCGATCGGGTTTGGCTACGCTCCGAAGGCGGGCAGAGGGCGATCCGACAGGTTATCAGTGGGTTTGATGCCCTGCTCAAGGGAGAGCCGGCCATTGCACTCGACAATTATCTTGGAGGGCAATGAACCTGCAGGGGCGCTCGATTACTCTCGCACGGATCCGTGGAGTGTTACCGGTAGCGGGATTATTGAGCAGCATCCGGATTATCCGATCTGTGATGTGCGAGCTGGAGACCGCACGGGGCTGCTCGCATGGTGCATCAGGTGGGTGTTCATTCTGCACCGAACCGTTCTACGGCAGCCCGAAGTACCGCAGCATCGACAGTATCGTTGCGAAGTTGCAGCCCTGCATGCCCATGGGGCGACGGCATTTCAGGGTCGGGAGGCAACCGGACATCCTTGCGTATGGTGCGGGTGCCGGTGAATATCCCGCACCGCGCCCGGATCTCCTGGAGACCCTCTTTTCCTCGATCCGCACTGCAGCACCTGCATTAAAAACCCTGCATATCGACAATACGAACCCTGCGACAATTGCGAAGCACGAAGAGGAGAGCCGTGAGGCATTGCGGGCAATCATTCGGCATCACACCTCCGGTGATGTCGCCGCGTTTGGTATGGAGACTGCTGACCCGGCAGTTGTAGCGGCAAACAATCTCAAGGCACAGGCAGATGATGTCTTCCGGGCGATACGGATCGTCAATGAAGAGGGTGGCATGCGGAGGGACAATGTACCCGAACTGCTCCCGGGGCTCAACTTCGTCTGCGGTCTTGCGGGAGAGACCGAAAAGACCTATGATCTGAACGAACAGTTCCTCGCTCGGGTCCGTGATGCCGGGCTTTCCGTCCGGCGGGTAAACATCCGTCAGGTAATGCCGTTTGAGGGTACACCTGCGTACACAAACAATACTCTGGGGAAATATGATCACCGGTTCAGGCTTTTTAAGGAATTTGTGCGGCAGAAAATTGATCTCCCGATGCTCCAGCGGGTCTATCCCATCGGTACCGTGCTTCACGATGTTCGCATTGAAGTCTGCGGGGATCTCTCATTCGGGCGGCAGATGGGCTCGTATCCCGATCCTTGTCGGAATTCCGGTCCGGCTTGCCGAACGGAGCAGTATTGATGCAGTTGTGGTTGACTGGGGTATGCGATCGGTGACCGCATTACCCGTCCCCATTGAGATCAACACGCTTCCTGCAGACTGCAATAAAATGGCTGCCGGGTGTCGGGAAGAAAAAAGTGGCGGCGGTGCTGGTAAAACGGCCTTTTCTGACTCTTGAAGCTTACCGGAAAGTTGCCGGGAGTTCAGCAATCGATCGTGCTGCTTACAATTCTAGATCTGTTTTAGTTCCGTCACTTTGATGATATCTGTCCGGGTTACGATCCCGAGAATCTTGCCGTCCTGAACGACCGGTATCCTGCCGAAGTTGCGTGCCGACATGATCTTCAGTGCATCAATCAATGGTGCTGTAGGCGGGAGTGTAATCGGGTCACGGGTCATGACGTCCCGGACCTGCATTGCCTCACGATCTATCGAAGTCATATGGTTTATATCAGCAAGCGTCACCATGCCGATCAACGTATCCCGCTCGACTACAGGAAACCCGAGATGCTTGCTTGAGTACATCATGGTGATCACCTGGCTTACGGGAAGAGTGGGTGGAACGGTCGTCACCGGGCTGCTCATCATGTCGCCAACGGTCACATCCTGCAACAGGTAACTGTACTTCACCGCGGTCGACTCCATGCTCGCACCGATATAGATAAAGAGCGCAATGAGGATCAGGAACGGGGAGAAGAAAAAGAGTCCGATAAGACCAAAGATGATTGCAAAACCTTTGCCCGATATCAGCGGCAATTTTTGTCGCACGGTGGAGTGGCATCCTTTCTGCCAGCCATGCACGCAGCACCCTGCCCCCGTCCATCGGGAATGCGGGTAAGAGATTGAATGCAAAGAGGATGATATTGAGCACCCCGAGATACCCAAACACAAAGATCACTACACCGGCAAGGGGCGGGTTCTTGGTGACAGCGGGGACCGCATAGGCAATCCCCAGGCAGACCAGACCGACAACCAGACTGGCAATCGGTCCTACCAGCGCCATGGGCAGTTCGGCTTTCGGGTCCGGAATCCCTTCTTCCATCGTCGCGATACCGCCAAAGATCATGAGCGTGATGCTGTTGATCTTGATCCCTTTGCGGCGGGCGACCAGCGAATGGGCAAGTTCGTGAATGAGCACTCCGGCAAAAAGCCCGAGTGCGACAACGGTGCCAAGAATCCATGGCATGATACCCTCGGTAATGAGTGAGGTATCGATCGGGATGGAAAAGAATCCCTGAAGCATATCGGCGGTGAGCAGGATCTGGCTGCCGATGATCCAGGCAAAGAGCGGAATAACCAGAAGAAATGAATAATGGATCAGGATCGGAATCCCGAATAAGCGTCCGATCCGAAATGATCCGTCCATATCAAAGGATTATCTTTTTAACTCTTAAGTATATACTTTCATCTGATAACGATGGAAACCCAGATTACCGATTTGTTCGGACTCCAGATCTATACCGACAAGGGCATGTTTGTCGGCGAAGTCGAAGATGTTGTCATCGATGTGGATCAACAAGAAGATAGATTCAATTGTAGTCGGCAAGGTCAACGACCAGCTCTTTGAGATGAAAAATTACAAAGGACTCAAGATCCCGTACCGCATCATCAGCGCTATTGATGATATCGTCCTGATCCGCCACCTGCCGGGAGCCTTCTCGGGCGGTAGTGTGGAAGAGTAAGAAAGGTATCAGGTTGCTTGACGGGAGAATCATCCATATTTTCTTTGCTCCCGCATGGTTGTTGTATGGAAAACCGGGAAATATTTTCAAATATTACTACTATTCCCCCGGTTTTTGTCAGGCTTGACGGGCGGGCATTTCACCGGCTTGCAGAAAATCTTGGTCCTGAAAAACCGTTTGATGACTTGTTCAACGATGCGATGGTTCAGGTCTGTTCAGCCCTCGTTGCTGACAGCGGGCTCTGTCCTGATTTTGCGTTCACGTTCTCGGATGAGATCAGCCTGTATTTCACCCAACTCCCGTTCAATGGGCAGGGTAGAAAAGATCGATTCGGTGGCGGCATCCTTTGCGGCAAGTTCGCTCACCCTCGCCCTTGGAGGGACAACCCCTGCTCTCATTCGATGCACGGGTCATTCCGGCAACACCGGGAATTTGCCCTGGAATACCTGGCCAACCGGCAGAACGAGGCATGGCGCAACCACTATCAACGGTTACTGCCAGCAGGCGTTGATCGAAGAAGGGATGAGTGCAAAAAAAGCCGCAGAACAGCTTAAAGGCATCCCGGCAAAAGACCTCCACGAGATGATGCATGTGCGGGGTTTCAACCTTGCCACGACACCGGCATGGCAGCGGCGGGGTGTGCTGGTCTACAAGAAGATCACGGAAAAGGAAGGGTTCAACCCGATCACGCAGGAGACAGTAGTGGCCGAACGCAGTGCGGTTACGGTTGAGCGGGATCTTCCGCTGTTTACCAGCCCGGAAGGAAAAGAGTTTCTGGGAAAATTAGTTGTGTGCCCGTGAGATCCCAATTGTCATACCGACGGTCTCAGTTGCCCCTTCAATTTCCCAGTCCTTTATTGAGTCATGAGTTCCTCAGTCTGTCTCCCGGTTTGAGGATATGAAAACAGGACTCCCTTTGCCCGGACTATCTGCCAGAACCTCCCCTGCAATCATCGTGTCCGCTGTTTTTACTGAGGAGGCTGAAGACTCTCATTCATTGACCAGCACTTCCACCGAGATGAAATCGCTGACGACGAGATCAAGTTGTTTGCGCATCTCGTTGATCCTGCGGATCACTTCGCGGGCATAGCCTTCCGTTTCGAGATCCTCATCAAGCCTGACATCCACGTACACCGTTGCATCCGGCATCGGAGCCGAGAATACTTCGCGGGGAGTTTTTCGGTAAAGGTGACATGGTCTGCACCGATATCGAAAACCTCGTCCCCTGGCACCGAGTTTCACGGTCCGCCCGGCCCCGATCTCTGCCTTGAGCATGGTTGCCATCAGCAGCTTCGATGAGCGTCTTTACCGTAAAGGAGTTCTTGCCAAACCCTTTCCCGAGTGCCTTCATGATCGGTTCGGCTTTCCAGCCGATCCGCTCCCACCGGCCCATCACGACCCGGACGGCTTTTGGCATTGGCCCGGTCCTTGCAGACCGCATTGAGACGCTGTCCGATTGCATCTTTCACCGGTTCTGAGTCCGTCACCACAACCACTTCTGCAACCGGCCAGCGGAGTTTGCGCTTGCCGGCCTGGCGGGCATTGGCACACGCCTCATCAAACGAGCGGACGATCCCGACTGCCTGTTCGAGAGCTGCGTCCACGAGTGCCGGTTCCCCTTTGTTCCAGTCGAGCAGGTGCATGCTTGCCGGATCGTTTTTGCACCGCAGGTTCTGGTAAATCTCTTCGGTGATATGCGGGCAGACCGGGGCGAGCAGCCCGATGAGCTGGCGCATCACGTAGTAGATCGTCTCGTAGGCAAAGTGCTTGCTCTCGGATTCGCCTTCGATCCACATCCGTTCGCGGACGAGCTGGACATACCAGCGCGAGAGATCTTCTAAGATGAAGTTGATCAGTTCCCGGGTTGCCCGGTGGAGCTGGCATTCCTTGATCGCTGCATCGACCGTGGCAGCAACCGAGTTGATCCGGGAGATGATGAACCGGTCCTCATCGGGCATCTGCCTGAGGTGTGCCCGGATATACGCATCGTCCCAGACGCCTCCCTTGTTTGCCGGTTCGAATTTGTCGAGGATCATGTACGGTACCGGGAAGCGGTACACGTTCCAGAGGATGTTGGCCGCACGGTTGATCGTGCCGACACCCTCCCAGTTGAACTTGAGATCGTCCCACGGGGCAGAAGAGGAGAGGATGTAGAGCCGGAGCACATCGACACCCACTTTTGCAATCACTTCTTCGGGTGTGACGACATTGCCAAGGCTCTTTGACATCTTCTTTCCCTCGGCATCGAGTGCAAACCCGTGCATGCAGACGCTCTTGTAGGGTGCCTTGCCAAACGCAATCGTGCTGGCACCGAGCTGCGAGTAGAACCAGCCCCGGGTCTGGTCCTGTCCTTCGGTGATGAAGTCTGCAGGCCAGAGGTTCTCAAAGTCCTGTGTCTTTCCCGGGAAACCCAAGCGTTGCCCACGATGCAACGGCCGAATCGAACCAGACATCGAAGATATCCTCGACCCGTTTCATCGTGCCGCCGCAGGTGCACGGGATCGTGACATCATCCACGTAGGGGCGGTGCGGATCCGCAAGCGGTCTGCCGCTGCGTTCTTCGAGTTCGCTGATGGTGCCGATCACGCGGTACGCATCGCATTTCGGGCAGACCCAGACCGGGATCGGGATGCCCCAGTAGCGCTGGCGCGAGATGCACCAGTCGCGGGCATCCTTGATCCAGTCGTAGAAGCGTGCGCTTCCCGCCCATTCGGGATACCAGGTGACCTTTTCCACTTCCTTGAGCATCAGGTCCCGCATCTCGGAGATCTTTAAGAACCACTGTGAGGTGGCCCGGAAGATGATCGGTGTCTTGCAGCGCCAGCAGTGGCCATAGCGGTGGGTGACGGTCTCCTTTGCAAACAGGTGATCGCCAAGCGCCACCAGCACGTTCTCGTTGGAATCCCGCACGAACTGGCCGGCAAAGATCCCGGCCTCTTCCTTGAATTTCCCGGCACCATCCACCGGGCAGACAATGGCAAGCCCTTCCTTTGTCCCGAGCACGAAGTCGTCCCAGCCATGGCCGGGTGCGATATGCACCATGCCGGTATTTTCGAGTGCAACGAAATCTGCTGCAAGAACTTTGTGAGCGATCTCGCGCTGGAGCGGCACGCAGGAGGCGAGCGGGGATTCATATTCCCATCCTATGAGCTCGGCACCCTTCTTTGTCTCGACAATGGAATAGTCCTTACAGCGTCCCTTCTTGAGCACCGCTTTTACGAGTGGTTCGGCAATCCAGAGGAGCGTCTCTTTGTCGTCTTTTTTGGCGAGCACTTTTGCATACACGAAATCCTTTGCAATCGCAACGGCAACATTGGCCGGCAGCGTCCACGGGGTTGTCGTCCAGATAACAAGGAACTCGTTTGTCCTGCCTTTGAGGGGGAACTTGACGAAAACCGAGGGGTCGTTCTCGTCTGCAGTATTCCACTTCAGCGTCTGCAATCGCCGTCTCGCACCGGGGACACCAGTTCACGACACGGTGCCCGCGTTCGAGCATGCCCTTGTCTTCTGCCCGGGCAAGTGTCCACCATGCCGCTTCAATGTATTCGGGCATGACGGTCTTGTATGCACCGGGGAAATCGAGCCAGACCCCGAGGTTGGTGAACTGGTCGTCCATCAGGAGTTTGTTCTTGATCGCAAACTCCCGGCACTGCTCGATGAACTTCTGGATACCGTACTTCTCGATATCCTTTTTTGGACTCAAAACCGAGTGCCTGCTCGACTTTGACTTCGATGGGCAGGCCGTGCATATCATAGCCTGCCCGGTCGATCACGTGGCGGCCGTTCATCCGGTGGTAGCGCAGGATAGAGTCTTTTAAGTATCTTGTTCCACGCGGTGCCGAGATGGATGGTTCCCGTGGTATAGGGTGGACCGTCAACAAAGAAGAACGGTTTTCCTGCACTGCGGTGCTGTTTTACGGTTGCGTATGTATCGTTGGTGCGCCAGTGTTCCTGCACCGCACACTCTATCAACTTTTGCATTGAAGTTTGCAGCGACTTCCTTCACAAAACCCCTCGTGTAGTAGTTATCGGACGCAGATAATTGCGTGCGTGAAGGAATGTTGGTTTCCCTGCACAAAGTAGTTTTTCTCCCATCGCAGTATACCGGATTTCCAGCAGCACCGCAATATGGAGTAGATGGCGGATCTGAAATCGTAACAATTATAAGGGTGACTTTGATATTGAACATCATGAGATTCGAACGATACTCTCTCCTTTTTGCGGTACTGGTGATCCTGCTTGCATGTGTTTGTGGTTGTACTACGACACCGAATACGAGCCCCACGCCTGCGGCCACAACAGCTCCCAGCTGTTCCAGCGGTCCCGGCTTATACCCAGGCAACGTCTGCCTACCAGGCGGCAAAAAATCCCGGTCTGGAGACCACCATCGATCATCCATTATAATGACTTTAACTGTCTTGACATCCAGAAGGAACTCGGTGTGGATTACCTTTACCCCGATCAGAAGTATACCATATGGGCGACATCACCGGGGAGCGGGAACGTGAATGTGAATGTCCTGCTTCTTAAGGTCGATGACTATGAAAAGATCCAGATAGTCAGGCCGACATGGGATGCGGTAAAGAAGACCTGGGTCTATGACGGGATCTCTCCCCTAATCCAGCTCAATGACATCTCTACTCCACAGGAAAAGACCATCACGATAAAGAACCAGGGTAAGTATTTCCTGTGTGCTGATGACCGGAAGGAGTCCGGTATCAATGATGCCATCCTCCGCGTGCCGGTAAAAATAACCCGGCTCTGATGCCGGTAAAGGGAAAAACTCCCTTTTTTTGCCCGGGCTGAATCCTTACATTTGGGCAGACCTGTCTTTGGATCAGGAATATCTCGATGGGTGAATTCTGATGCTGTACCAGGAACAACGATGCTTACCACAACATGCCTGCAGTGGTCTTTGCGGAATTTAATAGCGCAGAAGAATAAACCGGAATGATTACTGATGGAAACATATCCCATTATTCTGGGGGGTGTTAAGAAGCAGACCGGGGAAATCGTGAACGTGCGTTTTCCCTATACCGGCGAACTATATGCAAAGGTCTGCCAGGCGAACGAGAACGATTTGAAGGAGGCAGTTGCTGCCGCAGTGCTGGGATTTGAAAAAACCCGCAGGCTTTCTTCTGGCACGCGGTCGCGAATCCTTTCCTGTCTCGCCGATGAGATCCATACGCGATCAGACGAACTGGTCGATGTAATGGTGATGGAGGGTGGCAAAACAAAAAAGTTTGCGGCTAATGAAGTATCCCGTGCAGAGGTAACCGTCCGGACTTCTGCGGAGGAAGCAAAACGAATCTACGGGGAGATAATCCCGCTGGACTGGACAGATGACACGGAAGGGAGGGTTGGCTTTCTCCAGCGGTTCCCGCTTGGGCCGGTTGTGGGGATCGTCCCGTTTAATTTCCCGCTGAATCTTGCCTGCCACAAACTCGCTCCGGCTATTGCTGCGGGGAACTCCATCATTCTCAAGCCCGCATCCGCTACACCCGTGTGCAGTTTGCTTCTTGGTGAAATGGCGCTTGCTGCAGGACTGCCCCGGAAGCAATCAGTGTAGTACCCTGTGCTAGATGTCCGTGCGGAACAACTGGCACGGGACCCCCGTATTGCATATCTCTCGTTCACCGGCAGTTGTGCGGTTGGCTGGCACCTTCGTGAAATTGCGGGACGTAAAAAAGTAGGACTGGAACTGGGAGGGAATGCTGCGGTAATCGTGCATGAAGATGCAAACCTCGATTTTGCTGCAAACCGGATCGCAACCGGGGGTTTTATCAACGCCGGGCAGGTCTGCATATCTGTCCAGCGGGTGCTGGTGCACCGCCCTGTCTACGATCGCACCCTTGGAAAAATTCTCTCGGCGGTGAAATCTCTGAAAGTTGGCGACCCCCGTGAACCTTCGACCGATATAGGTCCTATGATCGACAAGGAGAAGGCTGAAGAGGCATACCGGAAAGTCCAGGAAGCCGTAAGGCAGGGTGCACGTATCCTGATCGGTGGCGAACTCAAAGAGACATTGTTTGCACCAACAGTTATTGTTGACACGAAACCGGACATGAGAGTGGTACGGGAGGAAGTATTTGCTCCGGTCATCTCCGTCACTCCCTATGATGATTTTTCCGAAGCACTACGGATGGCCAACGCGGGAGAGTTCGGTCTCCAGGTGGGAATATTCACCCAGAACATCAACCGGGTTATGCGGGCATTTGGAGAGATGGAAGTGGGTGGTGTGATCGTGAATGACATTCCCACCTTCCGGGTTGACCAGATGCCATACGGCGGTGTGAAAGGGTCAGGGATCGGGCGTGAAGGTCCGCGCTACGCGATTGAGGAGATGACCGAGCTCCGGTTAATGGTGATCAACAGGAATGGCGGGATGGACTAGCGGAGAGATTGCAGTACTCACCGTAGTTCACGCCGCACTCCTGTCTCCCTGGTATCGTAGCCCCCGAGCCTGTCCAGGATCTCCTTAAATGCGGGCGAGCCCAGGGTATCGCAGAGTTCCGACACCCTTGGATCCTCAAGATGCTCGCGGCGTATGGCGATCTCGTAGCGTTCAGATGCTACCGGATATGAACCTGAGCCCGAGTGCCTTTGCTGCACTATAGACGCACATCCCCGCGTCGGCTTCTCCGGATTTCACCGCAAGGGCCACAGCAAGGTGCGTGGTCACTTCGCGCTCATACCCCCGGATCTCCGATGGGTCGATCCGGTCCTTCCTGAGCAGGTGATCGAGCAGCATCCGGTACCGGAACCCCGCTGCCTGTTTACAAACGTGTGGTTGGACAGTGCATTGAATCCGATAGCATCCTTTGAGACTATTCCCTGTTGCCGCTCCGTGACACAAATAAGAACAACGTCTTCTCCGGGCAGGTATTTTTTCAGGTACGGGATGTTGTAGTCCCCGTCATCGGCAAGCAGGTGCATCGGCGCTGCATGGCACTCGTTCTTTTTCAGGGCAAGGATCCCGCCCATGCTTCCCACGTGGGTGGAGTGAAGTTCAACATCCTTTTGCGGGAGGAGATCAGCAAGATAATCAACCAGAGGATCGTGGCTCCCGGTAATAAGGAGTGCCCGCTCTGCATCAGCCCGGGGAACGGTCAGCCTTGCTGTAACCCTTGTTCCTGCTTCGTAGCCTTCGACACCGCCGGAATTTTCAGGTATGCATTTGACCGCACCGCACTCATCTGGACCCCGGCACCTCGTGATAAGGGAGAGAGCACCCAGCGGTCACCAACGTGTCCCAGCGAGCACAGGACGAACTCGTCACTCCCGATATCCTTGGAGACCGAAACGGTAAACCGGGCGTCGACCGTTGCCAAACGAGGCTACAGGAAGGCCGAACTGGTGAACAAGCGGTGTCACGATCTCGCGGAGTACCGTAAGCGCTGAAAGCGGATACCCCGGCATGCCGATGACCGGTTTTTTATCGATCCGCCCGATGATCACCGGTTTACCGGGTTTGATGGCAACCCCGTGGACCAGCACCTCCCCGAGATCTGCGATCACCTCTGCAGTGTAGTCCTTTGTTCCGGCCGATGATCCCGCAGAGATGATGACGAGATCATTCTCCGCAACCGCACGCAGCAGCGCTTTCCTGATCTGTACCGGGTCGTCTTTCACCATGGGGTAGCGTGTGCAGCGTGCACCGAGCGTGCCCAGCATCGCTTCTGCCATCACGGTGTTGCTCTCTACGACCTGCCCGGGTACGGGAGGTCCCCGTGGGGGACGAGCTCGCTTCCTGTCGGGATCAACCCGATCCGTACGGTGAGCACGGGCACATCAGTGATCCCATACGCGGCGAGAGCACCGAGTATCCGGCGGCCGGATCAGGTGGCGGGACGGCAGTGCCATCTCAGACTCCCCGATGTCTTCACCTGCAGGGCGGACATGCTGCCATGGCGGGGCTGCCTTGCGGATGGTAAACCGCTCGTTATTGCACATGTACATCCTCGATCATGATCACCGCATCGTACTGGGGTGGCACGACATTTCCGGTGTTCACCCGCACTGCATGTTTCAGTGTGACCGGGTGCTGCTCGCTTGCCCCTTCGGGTCTCTGTGCTTACGACGGCGATACCGTCCATCGCTGCAAGGTGCACCTCAGGCACCGAGTACCGGGCAAAGATGGGTTCTGCAGTTACCCGCCCGACCGATTTGAGTCAATGGGACAATCTCGCGTGACGGCGTGCAGGTAAAGCCGGTGCGAAGGAGTGAGAGGGTATCTGCATCAGTGAAGTCACGGTGAGATATCGTTTTACCACACAATCACCTCGACCAGTGTTCCCGTTTCCAGCCCTTCGCTCTCAGCAGGAATCCGTACGACCCCGGTGCTTTTTACCAGCGTGTTGAGCAGCCCGGATTTTCCGAACAGGGGCGTTGCAATCCCGTCACGTACTATCAACCCGCACATAATCCTCCCTGCCCTTTGACGATGACACATTCTGACCAAGCGTAGCCTGGACTGATCGCACCCCGCTTTCCCTATCACCGGTCATTCCTGCAATCAGGTGCCGGACGATCGCGATGAGCACGATGAATGCAGATGCAGGGTGACCGGGGAGCCCGATGACCGGTTTGCCATTGCACTTCCCGATGATGGTGGGTTTCCCGGGAGAAATTGCGATCCCGTGGATCAGGACCGTCTCCCTCCTCCGCGATAATTGCCGCTACCATGTCGCGGTCATCTTTGGAACTGCCTCCTGAGATAAGGACAGCATCGCATTCTGTGGTTGCATTGCTGATAGCAGAACGAAGTGCTTCCCGGTCATCCTGCACTATCCCATAGAGTATCGGTGTGCATCCCTGTTCCTGTACAAACGAGGCAACCACGTACGAGTTGACATCCCGCACCTGTCCGGGCAGTGGCCGTACAGTTCACGGGTACCAGTTCGTTCCCGGTCGAAAGTATCCCGATTTTCGGTATCCTGACAACCGGCACATCAATGCACCCTGCAGCGGCAAGTACACCAATGTCCTGTGGTGTAAGCCTTCGCCCTCTGTTGCAAACAACGTCTCCTGAGGAAAAATCCTCGTTAAAAAAGAGTACATTTTCCCCATGGGCTACAGGTCTTTTTACGAGGATTTCCTTACCGATCTGCTCGGCATATTCAATCATGACCACTGCATCAGCACCTTCCGGGAGGATTCCTCCGGTAGGAACGTAGATGCATTCACCCGATTGGAGGTGGTGCTCCTGCAGACGCTCCCATGGCAACCCTGCCACGAAGGGGAAACATCGAGGGGATCGTATCGCTTGAACCCGTGGTATCGGAAGCTGGTACTGCGTAACCGTCTACGACAGAGCGGGTGAAGCCGGGAATGTCCACATCAGCACGTATATCCTCTGCGAGAATGCGGTGGAGTGCCTCGATGAGCGGGACCGGTTCATCACCGCAGCGTACGGCAAGATTCCTGATCTCTTCGATTGCCTTTGAAACTGAAACTACCTGTAAAAAAAGATTCATTTAAAGCAGCCCAGCTGACAGCCGCGGATCTTGATACCGTTTGCATTACAGTACTCGCTGATCTCCTTTTTGGGGATATGGTACTTTGCAGCAATGGAGAATGCCTCCGGGCAGGTGATGCTTTTCTCGATTCCTGCACTCTTGAATGCCTGTTCAATCTTGTCTGCGTCCATGGTAACACTATGCTGTGTACTTCATCATAGTGTTTACCTTTCATTCACCATGAGACTCTTAATCGTGATGAACTGACAATCTATACTCCAATGAAGGTCGCGCTTATCAACTCCCGGCAGGACAAGGCGGGAGTGAATATCCGGCACCATATCGAACAACTGCTCGATACTGATCACCATGATGGGTGGTGGGAGCAGGGACGGACATACGAGTTTATTGAGATTGCTGAGCGACTGATCCATGCAGAACATATTGATACACAAATCGATGCAGATGTCCTGATCTTTCTCTCACGGCATTACAGTGCCAATCCCGTTCCGGTCCTCACCGTGCATGTGACCGGAAATTTTGGCACTGCAGAAGTTGGGGGAACTCCCCGCACGCTTGCACCTGCGGCTCCCGCGATGATGCAGGCAACGCTCCGTGCGCTCAGAAAGCACTGTCCTGAAGGATATCGGGTCTCGTATGAAGTCACCCACCATGGACCGACCGGACTTTCACACCCTTCATTCTTTGTCGAAATCGGGAGTACTGAGAAGGAATGGACAGATCCTGTTGCCGCCACGAGCTGTCGCTGAGAGCGTGTTGTCTGCGTCTCCGGTGAATCCGGTGCCTCTTATAGGGTTTGGTGGTACCCACTATGCGACACGGGAAACTGAGATTGCCCTCACCTCCCGCGGGGCGTTCGGGCATATCGCCCATACCAGGGAAATCCCGATGCTTGATGAGGAGCTGGTACAGGCAATGATGGTAAAAGAGCGGGGCTGTTGCTGCATATATTGACCGGAAAGCGCTGGATCGTGATGAACTCAACAATCTTGTCCGGTATGCTCAAACGGCTCTCCATTATCAGGTTATCGGAAAGCGAGATCATGGCAATGGGGCACCTCTCCTGGGACACCTACCAGGCTGTCCGGGTGATGGCAGAGCAGGTCTCTTCAGGTGCACGGTGCTATATCCATGATCTGCAGGGAGAGGGGACACTTTGCACGGTACAGGGTAAATCCGGATCTAATGGGTGAAACCGTGAAATCCGACGAGACTGGCCTGATACAATCTCTTGATAACCTGCCGGTTGTTCACCTTTCCACGCACGATAACCGCCTTGCTTCCGGAATTTATCACGTTTGAGAGACCATTCGTCACAAATAATAAATGATTTAAATACATTGTGCGTAAAAATCATACGTAACAAAGAGATCACTGCAACGGAGAAAGATACCCTGATCATACATAAGGTAAGGTTCGATCCCCAGAAAGCGCGCGAACTGGGGGTACCTGCAGGACCTTCCTACAAGCACCTGGTAGCGGGTCAGGAAGTCGTGATAAATGGCAGGGTGATTACTCCTGACATGGTGTCTTCCTGCAGTGAAATTAAAATCCATATCCCGGGGTTGGAGAAGTTTTCATGAGGTCAATTGTTGAAGAGGCACTTACTAAGGCGAGGGACGAAACCGTTTCAGTCCTCGCAGAATAACGAAGACCTTGACCAGATCCTGGCCGAGCTCAAGACCGAGATCACCGTCATTGGTTGTGGTGGCGGGGGATCGAACACGATCTCCCGCATGATGGAGGAAGGCATCCACGGGGCAAAACTCATCGCCATCAATACGGATGCCCAGCACCTGATCCGCACCCAGGCGGATCAGCGCATCCTTGTCGGCAGGCAGCGAACCCGGGGTCTCGGTGCCGGTTCCATCCCCCAGATCGGTGAAGAGGCGGCACTGGAAAACGAGCAGGAGATCCGTGCGGTCGTTTCCGGTTCCGATATGGTCTTTATCACGGTCGGTCTTGGTGGCGGTACTGGTACAGGTGTCGCCCCGGTTGTTGCAAAGGCTGCCCGGGAAGAAGGGGCACTTACCATTGCCATCGTCACCCTGCCATTTTCTGCGGAAGGTGCCATCCGCATGGAGAATGCAGAAGCAGGGCTTGAGCGCCTCCGGGATGTGGCAGACACGGTCATTGTTGTGCCGAATGACCGGCTGCTCGAAGTCGTTCCCAAGCTCCCGCTCTATGCCGCCTTCAAGGTTGCCGATGAAGTTCTCATGCGTGCGGTCAAGGGGATTACCGAACTGATTACCATGCCCGGGTTGGTCAACCTTGACTTTGCGGATGTGCGCACCGTTATGGAGCGTGGCGGTGTAGCCATGATTGGTATGGGCGAGAGTGACAGCGAGGACAAAGCGGCAGACTCGGTCAAAAAGGCGATCCGCTCTCCGCTCCTTGATGTGGATATCAGCGGTGCAACCGCTGCACTCGTTAACGTGGTCGGCGGGCCGGATATGACCATGGAAGAAGCAGAAGGTGTTGTGCAGGAAGTCTACAACCGTGTTGACCCGGGTGCGCGGATCATCTGGGGTGCACAGATCGACCCCGCAATGCAGAATAAGATGCGGACCCTGCTGGTAGTCACGGGCGTACGGTCGCCACAAATATATGGTCGTAATGAGAAGCTTACCCCCAAAGTACAGAAACAGTTTGAGATCGATTTTCTCAAGTGAGCAGATATGGAAATTTCAAAACCTGACATCAAAGTCGATATACTCCACGAGGAGTTATTCCGCAAATACTGGCGGGTGTTAAAACTCGCACGAACCCCCACCCGGGAAGAGTTTAACAAGATTGCGATCGTCGCTGCCGCGGGTGTCTTACTCGTCGGCCTGATTGGATTCATCATCTACGAGATCTTCCTATTAGTACCTGACGTGATGGTATGAGCATGAAACTACAGACTCCTCCCGCACCCAGCTCAGCACCGCAGATCCCAGCAGAACCTGAGGTCTTTATCAACCGGATCTTTGCGATTAAAACAACCTCCAAACAGGAGCGGACCGTAGCCGACAACATCCTGAAGGCGATAGAAACCAAGGCGACAGATGTCAAAGTAACCGCCATCATCGTACCCAACGAACTGCAGGGATACGTGCTCGTAGAAACTCCCGAAAAGCTGAACAGGATTGAGCAGCTTGTTGAGAAAGATTGCGCACGCGCGTACGGTTATCAAAGGTGAAACGAACCTTGCCGAAGTCGGGCACTTTCTCATTCCAAAACCGGATGTCGCTGGAATTGATGAAGGTACGATTGTCGAGCTGATTGCCGGACCGTTCAAAGGCGAGAAAGCAGTGGTCAAACGCGTTGACTCGGCAAAAGAAGAGATCACCGTCGAGCTGTACGAAAGTATTGTCCCCATCCCGATTACCATCCGTGGTGACAATGTCCGCGTGGTCGAGAAATCCAAGGATCGATAATCCTCAACTCTTTTTTTTAAAAACAAATCCGGCCTCCTGCCAGAACCGCGTCTTTCATTTGCCCCCGGATCCGAGATCACCTTTATTTCCCTTCACGTCAATATTTACAGACCCAAGCTTAGTGCCCATTTACAGGGACGGCATGGTGCAAAGACTATGGCAGAAGTGGTCGAGGTTTTAGTACCCGGCGGAAAGGCTACCGCTGGTCCCCCATTGGGACCGTCGCTCGGACCACTCGGTATCAACGTGAAGGCAGTTGTCGACGAGATCAACAAAAAGACCGCCTCATTCAACGGAATGCAGGTCCCGGTCAGGATCGAAGTCGATGCAAAGAAGAACTTCACCGTCACGGTGGGTATACCGCCCACTACGGCGCTCATTAAAAAAGAGGCTAATATCGAGAAAGGTTCCGCAGAGCCCAACGTCAAAGTGGTAGGGAATCTACCATTTGAGGCCGCTGTCAGGATTGCCAACATGAAACTCGAAGGCATGCTCGCCTACGAACTGAAGACCGCGGTAAAAGAGGTCATCGGGACGTGCGTGAGCATGGGAGTGAACGTTGACGGCAAGCGCCCAAAAGAAGTGCTTCGCTGCCATCGCTGAAGGCAAGTATGACAGTGTTCTCGTGAAATAACATGAGAAAACCATAGGAGATCGAAAGGTCGCGAACTATGGAGGAATCTGATGGTTGATAGAGCCAAAATTTTACAAGCCGTGAAAACGGCGATTGAAAAGGCGCCAGAGCGTAAATTCTCTGAGAGCATCGATATTACCATCAATCTCAAGAATATCGATATGGCGCAACCGAAAAATCGTATTGACGAGACGATTCTTCTTCCCCACGGAATCGGCGAGAAAATCGGGATCTGTGTAATCGGGAAGGGAGATATTGTCACCCAGGCAAAGGATGCCAAGGTTGATCTGATTATCGGTCCTGAAGAAGTTGAGCGGCTTGGCGGTGCACCCCGTGAAGCACGGAGAGTTGCCAGTACATACCGGTACTTCCTTGCTGAAATGGCGGTCATGCCACAGGTCGGACGGTTACCTTGGTCCCCGGCTCGGTCCGCGGGGCAGGATGCCGATGCCGATTGCCGGCGGGACAGATATCCGCCCGATTGTTGAGCGTCTGCGCAACTCGGTGAAGATCAGAACAAAAGACAAGACGGTCTTTTCTACAAAGGTTGGAACAACCGCGATGAAACCCGAACAGGTCGCTGAGAATATCGAAGCGATCGTCAAGAGGATCGAAGTCTGTTCTCGAACAGGGTCCGCTGAATGTCCGTTCTGTCTTTGTCAAGACGACCATGGGTCCTGCAGTGAGGTTGGAATAATGGCGTTGTATACACACCACCTGCCCTCCTGGAAGAAGGATGAGGTCGCTGATATCAAGGAGAACGCAAAAAAGTTCACGTTGATCGGACTTGTCGATATGTACGGTATCCCGGCACAGCAGGTGCAGCAGATCCGCAGGAACCTCCGCGGCAAGGCTGTCATCAAGGTGACCAGGAACACGCTCATCAAGCATGCGTTCGAAGAGATTGGCGGCGACGTGAAAGGACTCACAAAATATGTGTCCGGTCACTCGGCACTCATCTTCACCAACGACAACCCGTTCAAGCTCTTCAAGCAGCTGGAAAAGACCAAGACAAAGATGGCGGCAAAGGCCGGCGAAAAAGCGCCGGAGGATATCGTCATCGAGAAGGGTCCGACCAGTTTCAAGCCGGGCCCGATTGTCGGCGAGCTCCAGCAGGCTGGTATTCCCGCAGCGATTGAAGGCGGGAAAGTCAAGATCCGTGAGACCAAGACTGTCGTGAAGAAAGGCGGAGTCATATCGGCAAAACTTGCAACCATCCTTGCCAAGCTCGATATCAAGCCTATGGATGTCGGACTTGCACTGCAGGTTGCATACCATGACGGCGATATCTTTGAGCCATCCGTGCTTGCCGTTGACGAGACCGTTATCCTCGGACAGATCCAGCTCGCAGGCCTGCAGGCATTCAACCTGTCGGTCAATGCAGCGATCCCGACGAAGGACACGATGGGAGCAATCCTGACAAAGGCAGTCAGGGATGCACGTGGGCTTGCAGTCGAAGCAGCGATCTATGAAAAAGACGTTGTTGATGCGATTATTGGTAAAGCGTACAGAGAAAGCCAGGCAGTTAAAAGCCTGGTAAAATAAATTATCAGATATTGAGGTGAACAAGATGGAGTATATCTATGCAGCACTTCTCCTGCACAAGGCAGGCAAGAAGGTCGATGAGAATGGCGTCAAGGCAGTCCTTACCGCCGCAGGTGTAACAGCAGACGAATCCCGCGTAAAGGCACTCATTGCAGCCCTCGATGGCGTAAACATCGATGATGCAATCAGCAAGGCCGCCGTAGCACCGGTTGCAGCCGCAGCAGCGCCCGCAGCAGCAGGCCATGCAGCACCCGCAGCAAAGGAAGAAGCACCAGAAGAGCACAAGAAGGAAGACGAAGAGAGCGGTATGGCAGGGCTCGGTGCCCTGTTCGGATAATTCTCTTTTTTCCTATCTTTGCCAGATTGTCAGTTTCCCTGTTTTTATTTCCTTTCACCGTGCGTTGTTTTGGTGTACGTAAAGAGATAACAATTCAGGGCTCTTGGGAATTCCTTTTATCACGGTTTGAAATTAAATGCACAGGTAAGATGATGGAGGAGACCGTGCAAGGACCCTTGACCCGCCCGATGATAACGTACTCCCTGGTCAGTTGTTATCGCATTTTGGGGAGCTTTAAGTGGTGTGGGGAAACCCCGGTTGAGGGTTCAGCTTGTTATTGAGCTTTTCCTATGAACACTGGATATTCGGTTATTCAGGGAGATCGTCATCTTACAAATGCGATGGATGCCGCCGCCCCCGATGGGACGCCCCCGCGGCGGTTAAAGGAACTAAAAAATGCTGAAACCTTCTTGCCCCGCCGTGCCTCGGAGAGGCCCTGAGGCGGGGGATTCTCGAACCAATCGATTTTCATGGATCCGGGGTAAACCTGATTCGTTCATGCATGTCTCTTCAGAGCCCAATTCAACGCAAATTATAAAACCAAAGGTAGTGAACAGACACTTTAGAAGAGGTAAATTATGGACTGGCTCTTAACGCTTGGAATACTGTTCATCGTAATTGCCGTTATATTTGTGATTCTTGGATTTATCGGCAGGGTAGCATGGACAATTGGAAAATGGATTATTATCATCTTTATTATCCTCGCGATAATTTCACTGATATTAGGAAAACCCCTGTATTAACATTCCTTGTAAAAAAAAGTCTATGATGAACGGGTAACCAGAAGAAGCGATAAAAAAGAGGTGTGCAGAAACGGGACGGTCGCTTCTACATCCTGCCGCTGACCGTCAATGCACTTTTAATCGCCGCTTCCCATTTCTCGGCGTTTGAAACAAAGAATGTTGTTGGTTCAACGCTCCCTTCAAACTGGATCTGGAGTTGTTTTCCCCCGGGAGCTGAAACCGTTTTGATAGATCCCAATGCTTTATCGAGCTTGACCTCGGTGGTTTTTGACAGGAACCCCCCGGTTTTTATATCGAGGAGGATCCTGATATTGGTCATATAGAGTATTCCCTTGCCAAAGAAGTCTGACTTGGCATCATCCTGCATAATGATCTTTTCATCCTGAAGTAATTCCATTATCGGTTTCACCAGACTATACTCATGTTTGAGTGGCTAATAAATATGTCGCGCTCTTCGCTAAACTGGCATTGAAATGAACATTACCTGCATTCAAACCACGTGATAAAGGATTTGATATCTGGGGAGTTTCCTGTGCACATCAGGGATCATCGGTCATACCGGCACGCCGACGTAAATGTTGTGCTTGTTCGCCACGATCTTCACCCGGACCTGTCCGGACTCTTTTGGACAGTTATATACCGACACCACCCGGTCACGGGCAACGCCGAGCCTCTCACCGTGTATCCACCCCGGTGCCCGGATTTCAACAGTAACTTTCTCACCTTTGGAAAAGACCAGGGGGATAAAGGGACGCCTCACCATGCCAAAGTCCCTGACCGAGTCAAGCTGGAGTTTAATCCCGAATTCCTTCTCCCACGGTCTGATGCTCCGGTTGTAGAACTGCCACCAGCTCTGGGCTTTCACCCCTTTGGGTGATCTGCCGTACCGGTAGTGCTCGAACTTCTGGATACCCAGCGGCGGGAACCGTTTGCCGGCACCGGTCTCCTGCGCAAACCGGATTAGTTTTGGAATCTCTGCATCATTGATCCCTGGTATAAACACGGGTGCAATAAGCAGGTCAATCCTGCTCCTGACGACCGCTTTTGCAGCATCGGTAATCTTTTCAACATCATACCAGTCAACACCTGCAAGCAGCTGTGCTATTGCCGGATCAAGAGCATGAAGAGAAAGGTTGATCCGGTCAAGCCCCGCTCGTTCAAGTGCCGCGATCTTTGCCGTGGTGAGCAGGGTGCCGTTGGTCTGGAGGGAGATGACACTCACCTCCTCAATCTGCCTGAGCGCCGCGATGAGTTCGGGAAGATACGGGTACATAACCGGTTCACCCGGCGAATCAATATGGCATTCGACCCCCGTTCCCTTGAACCGTGCTATTTCGCCTACAGCTTCTGCCAGGTACTCCATCTCAACTTCATAGCTGGTGGCACGCGTTGTTGATTCAGGCCCGGCATCCACTGAGCAAAAAGGGCAGTTCAGGTTACAGCCGCAACTCGGGCGTACCTGCAGGAGGCTGGTACCCCGGTCTATGATGCCAAAGTAGAGCGAACCCACAAGAGGGATTTCGGATTTGCGGGTAATTCTGAAGTGGGTCATGAAAAAGCAGGATAATTTAGAAATCGTGGTTCTTTCTCATATGTTTTTGAGCCGGTAGCCCTTCCACGTGCCTCGATAAAGTACTGGATGTGGATTTTTCAACCGGGCAAATACAAATTCGAACGCTCCCTGCCCTACCGTGTCTCTTCCGGTTTTTGTGCAGTACCGCTTAAAAGCATCATACAGGTCAGCACAGGAAATATAAGCCTGATGGTTCGGCGATGAGTATATCCTCATGAAACCGCCAGAATCCATCAAATTCCCGGTCATCATCATCCAGCGGCAGTGCAGTTATCTGCTTCAATGTTTTCTGCGGCTTTTTCGCATGGAGTAACCGTATTGAGTTCGTAATAAATATCCTTGACCGTTGTAAGACCCTGGCGGAGGTCGTTCATCTCCATTTCAAGGTTTTTAATCTTCTTTTCCTGGTTATTAATCCGATCAGATAACTCCATGGCTGGTGGTTTCCTTTTTATGTTTCATCCTGATAAATTGCTCGCCTCTCGTATGATCCCGAATACTTTTAGTCCCTTTGTTCCCGTAATTTCCCTGCATACACGCACTGACCGAACGAGACGCAACCATCCCCGAGCGGGTAGTCCGTGTTGATGACACATTCACAGGAATGTGCAGTTATTTCCTTACGGATGGTTTCCCGGATTGCATGATTATAGGCAACGCCCCCGCTCAGGGCGATCTTTTTCATCCCCTCCCGTTCAGCCGCATGAAGGGCGAGTTGTGCGATTCCCCGGGCAAGGTTGTACTGGAAGGAAGCGGCAATATCCCGGATTACCCGCCCATCCCCTTCCGGTGCTGCCCGCATCCGGGCAAATGCTGTCTGCATGAGTGAACGGCTCGAAAGTATCTCACACCCATTCAGCGTGGTAAAACGTAAGATCCCACTGTTCGGCATGTCCGCCAACTGCAGCGGATTCAAGTTTCATGGCAGGTTCACCGTCATAGGTACGCTCCCGGCAGATCCCCAGCAGGGCGGCAGCGGCATCGAGCACCCGCCCGGTGCTGGTGGTGTTCATGACATTGAAACCACGCACGACCTGTTTCTGGAGCACGCCCAGCTCAACATCAGACCAGCCGCGTGCACCAAGGAGTGAAAGGATGTCGTTATCCGGCAGAATCCCGTAGAGCATCCGTTCGGGAAACCGTGTCGCGAGATCTCCTCCGGGCATGGCTGACTGGTTCAAGATGGGCAACGCGTTTGAGATCCGGCACCTGCCCGGAGAAGATCTCGCATCCCCAGACTGTCCCGTCATCACCGTAACCAACCCCATCGATCGCAATGCCGATGCAGGGTTCGGTGGTTGTCGCTGCGATATGCGCACGGTGGTGCTGTACCGGGACGAGTTCAAGCCCGTGGTCCGATGCTATCTCGCGGGCGAACCGGGTGGAGAGGAACTGGGGGTGCAGGTCATGAGCAATCACATCGAACTTTGCCCCGAGAAGTCGCTGCAGGTTCCTCACCGTTTCCTGCAGGTATTCAAGTGTCGCCGGATTGCGTACATTTCCTACATGGGGGGACGTGACCGCAAACCCGTTTTTGTAGATTGTTGCATTCGCGTTCAGTTCCGGGCCTACCCCGAGAATGCAGTGCTTCCCGAGATCTATTGCTGTCCGCTTCGGGGCAATCCCCCGGGAGAGCCGTGATGATGTAGCCGTCCCGTATCACCGAGTCATCGCACCTGTTCACGATCTGTCCGGTTGTGCGTGAGGAAGAAGTCCACATCCCGGTTCAGCTTTGACATTGCCTGGTCAATATCCGGTAATCATCGGGTAACCGGGCATATTGGCACTGGTCATAATGAGGAGCGGGTGTTTCAGGTGATGAGAAGAGAAGATGGTGAAGCCCGGTATAGGGCAGCATGCAGCCGATCGTATGGAGATTGCTGATCGCTGCATGGGCCGTCGGATCGCGTTTTTTCAGGACAACGATGGGATGAACCGGGCTTTCCAGGATCTGTTCTTTCCTGTTCGGGAAATGATCGCCAGCCGGTCAATATAATCCGGGCGCACCATGATGGCAAACGGCTGCTCGATCCTGCCCAGACGGTGTTTTAGTTCATCGGCAGAATCTTCAATGCATGCCAGGTGAAATCCTCCCACACCCCGCATTGCAAGGATCCTTCCTGCATCGAGCAGTTCTGGCTGCCTCCCGGATTGGATCCAGGCCTTCAACCTTGTTTCCCTGGTTATCGGACAGTTCGATTTCCGGGCCGCAGGTGCTGCAGGCAATCGTCTGGGCATGGTGGCGCCGGCAACCGGGATCCTCATATTCCTGTGCGCAGGCCGGGCATGAGGGAAATTCTTCCATGGATGTCCGTTCGCGATCGTACGGGATTTCATTGATGATGCTGTACCGTGGTCCGCAGTTTACGCAGGAAGTTGCCCAGTAATCTTCGTATCTCCCGCCGTTCTGGAAAATATCGGTGATACACTCATCACAGATCGCAATATCGGGAGGGATCATGCCGGTCAGTGAACCGGTCCCGCTCGGCAGGATGAAAAATCCGTCAGGAATTTCCTGGAGGGTAGTCGGTGACTGTCAACCGAATCGATCCGGGAGAGCGGGGGACCGCGGGAGACTGCTGCTAAAAACTCTTCAAACTGCTCTCCGCGTGCAAAAATCTCCACTTCACTGCCGAGATTTTTTACCGTACCGGCAATTCCCAGGGTACATGCCTGTGCGTAGACAAACGGGCGAAACCCGACACCCTGGACAATTCCGCGAACTGTGATTCTGCCCGTTTTTTGCATGGTTGTGCCGCAAAAATTTATTGATTCATGGAACCATATAATTATAGGGTTTTTACCGTGCCGGGCCATATTCGAATTGTAAACGATCCCGTGGAGCTTGTTCCTCTCCTGATGACGTTCAATGACCCATCTTTTAAAAAGGTCTATGAACTACTGAATAAATCATGGTTGACTGAAGACGAAATCAGCGACAGGTCAATAATGATAGTATTCCGCTGTGTCTCCAGATCTTAAAGAAAGGAAACCTTGTGGAGGAGCAGTGGCGGATGCCAAAACCCGGTGCAAAACCGGAAAAAGAGTTCCGTGCAACCTACAACAAGTTCCGTGCAAACTTCCAGTGCAACCTTTCCGATCTCTCCGATATCATCTACATCTCGCTCTCCAATGACGAGAACCTCCGGGAAGTCGTGGACCAGATTGAAGGAGAACTCGACAAGGGCAACAGTTCCATCAACGAACTCTCCCGGAAATTCAGTGTCAGTCCCGTCTTTATCAAAGGAATTGCCAAACGGATTCCCCACATGGATGTCAAAGGACAGGGACTGGTGCTGCTTGACACTGGGCGCTAAGGATCCTCTCTACTCTATTCTGCGCAGCAAACGTGAAGTCTCGCGTCTCCAGATTCTCGTGGAGATCGCCGAGCACCAGCCGGCCGTCCGGCAGCAGGAGATTGCCGAAAAGATGGGCGTTACCCCGCAGGCAATCTCGGAATATATCCGCGAACTGGTGGATGAAGGCAAGGTCTCTGCGAGCGGCAGGGGCAATTACGAAGTGACCAAGTCCGGTATCGAGTGGGTGCTGGCAAATGCCGAGTCGCTCGAATCCTATGCCCGGCATATCCGGCGCGATATCATCCAGCAGGTCTCGGTCTGGGCAGCGATTGCCGCAGAAGACTTACAAGAAGGAGACGAAGTCGGCGTATACATGAAAGACGGTTTTCTCTATGCGGGAAAATCGCCGCTTGCAGCAACCGGCACCGTCGTTGCGGATGCAAAAAAGGACGAGGACGTGGGTGTTGCCCGCTTAAATGGGATCATCGATCACAAGGAAGGCATGATCCATGTCTGCAAGGTGCCGCGGATCCAGCACGGGGGTTCGAAAAAGATACAAGCGGGACAAACTGCTGGACATCACCGGTGACGGCCGGCATGGTTGCGGCAGTCGGGCTTGAAGCATATATCGCGCTCGAAAGCGGGGAAAAAACCCGATATGTTCTTTGGCGCCCGCGAAGGCGTCATCGAGGCGGCCTTCCACGGGATTGACTGTGCGATTGTGATCGTTGACGAGGAGTTCACGGATTTCTTAAAGAGACTGGAGAGCGTGGAACTCGCGTACGTGATCCATGACCTGATTGCGCCATGAAGATCATTGTCCAGCTCCAGCGGAGCGGCAATTACAAGCTGCTCTTTTACGATGGCAAGAGTGTGCGGGGCGCAGCCTATGTTGAGCTGATGGAAACGCCCCGGGGCCCCCGGCCGACGAAATACCGGGTGAAGTGGGGCTCCAAGAAAGATTACGTGCACACGCCCTCAAAGGAACTCATCGCCCAGCTCCGCGAGTCGGATGTGCGGATGGTGAAAAAAGACCATCTCTTCGAAGAGTTTCTTAGAAGCGTTCCAGGTCAAGAGCGGGCCCGTTGATGCTCTGCCGGATGTGCCTGCTCGACGAGCGCTACACGCCGATCAATGACGAGAACGCGATCACGTTTGGCAAGAACGAGAAGATCTGTCTTGACTGCGGGAGAAAGGAGCTGCCGCCGCGAGGTCTCGCATATCGGCCGGCTGGGACGCGACGGGATCGTGCATCTCGAAAAACTGCTCGCGAGTTACCGCAACCTTGACCGGGTGTTAGCCACGCTCTCGCCCGACAAGATCTCGATGGAGTCGGCGATGTTCGACAAGCTCGAGGCCCACCCCGTGATGACGACGGCCTCGATCGATGAGCTGCCGCTGCCCCGCCAGTTCGTGGAAGCGAGCGGGGTCAAGCAGCTCGATGCCGGCGCAGCACCTGGCGGTTGAAGCCGGGCTGCTCCGCGGAAAGGACCTGCTGGTGGTTGCCGCAACCGCGAGCGGCAAGACGTTCATCGGCGAGATGGCGGGGATGAAGAACTATCTGGAAGGCCGGGGACGGACGCTCTTCTTAGTCCCGCTCGTGGCGCTTGGCAAACCAGAAGTACGAGCGCTTCACCGAGCGCTACGCCAAGTTTGCGAAGTCGGGCCTGCTCACGGGTACGAGCCGGCTCAACCTTCCCGAGACCCGGAAGATCGGGGACCGGAACCCCCAGGCCCCGATCATCATCGGGACGTACGAAGGGGTGGACAACATGATCCGCTGCGGCCAGAAGATGGCGAACATCGGCGACCGTGATCATCGATGAGGTCCAGATGCTGGAGAATGCCGACCGGGGCCACCGGCTCGACGGGATGATCGCGAGGCTCAAGTATCTCGCCCCGCAGGCCCAGTTCCTGTATCTCTCGGCAACGATCGGCTCGCCCAAGATCCTGGCAAAGAAACTGAACTGCACGCTCGTGGTGTATGCCGACCGCCCGGTGGGGCTGGAGCGCTATCTCCTCTTTACCGAGCGCAAGACAGAAGATCCCGATGATCAAGCAGATGACGACCGAGGAGTACAAGCGGACCTCATCGAAAGGCTTCCGGGGCCAGACGATCATCTTCACGAACGCCCGGGCCCGGTGCCACACGATCGCCGATGCGCTCGGCATCCGGGCGGCCGCGTACCATGCGGGCCTGAGCTCCGTGGAACGCCGGGACGTGGAGACGAAGTTCTTGACCGGCAAACTCATGGCGGTTGTCACGACCGCAGCGCTCGGGGCCGGGGTGGATTTCCCCGCCTCGCAGGTGATCTTCGATGCGCTTGCGATGGGCCGGGACTGGCTCTCGGTGCAGGAGTTCAACCAGATGGGAGGCCGGGCGGGACGGCCCGACTTCCACGATCTCGGCCGCGTGGTGATCCTCGCAGAGCCCGGCGGCAGTTACTCGCGGGAGAACCCGGGCACCGAAGAGGAGATCGCCATCAAGCTGCTCAAGGGCGAGATGGAGGAAGTCGCCCCCGTGCACGAGTTCGAGGCGAGCTCGGAGGAGTACGTGGCGAACGCGATCTGCCTGCAATGGCGAAGAGGCGGACCTCAACCGGATCAACAGCATGATGGTGGGGAGCATGGAGCCGGTGCTGCCGGAGCTCATCACGCACAAGTTAGTCGAGAAGCACGGCACGAGGCTCGTGATGACGCCGCTCGCCCGCGTGATGGCGGAGCATTTCATCGGCATGGAGCGGCTGCTGGAGATCATCCGGCTGACGAAGTGCAACACCGAGCCGCTCGATATCATCGGGGAGCTGGAGTGCGAGGATGTGCACAAGGACAAGCGGCCGGAGAAGAAGCGGGGGCCGGGGGCGGGAAACCCGGGGAGCGGCTGCGGGAGCCGGAGAAGCGGGAGCACCAGCAGTCCCCGAGGGGAAAGTATCAGGCTAACCAGTCTGCGGAGAAGCCGAAGCATGTGCAGTCGGCGGCAACGAAGATGCATGTGGGGCATGAACTCCCGCCGAAGCATCAGAAGGTCCGGAGGAAGAGGTAAGGGGGTCGTCACGGGTAGGGAGTCATCCGCTATGATAATGGTTTGAATCAGGAGAGGGGAACAGATGAAAGCAAAGGCATACTGAATTATTTTATCGATTGCGGGCTGATCATTACGGTTCTTTTCTCGTTTATTACCGGATATCGTCAAGCTTCCCTGAGTGGCATCCATGGCATCTATCAGTGATGTGTTCCTGCTCATTCCGGCATTTCTGCCTATCAAACGGGGAATCCATGACATTTCCGGACTTGTCACCGGGTCTCCTCGATACTCGCACAACTTAAGGCCGGGCTCTACACTGGAGGTGGATTGTTGCCATGACAAAATCGACCTTCGAGACAGAGCAGGTAAGGGTAATTGGGGCCTCCTCCTGTCCTTCTCAGGATCGCTCACGCGCTCTGAATTGTTTTTCAATTCCACTGAAATGAGGGGAATCCTGCTGCATTATCTGTTCACTAGCTTAGGCTTCAGGTAAATCACACAATTTTTAAGAGGCACCCCTCCTCTTTTTTCTTTGGTGGTTCTCATTCAACGCTTCTTTCATGCTTTATTTAAAAAAATTCACGTAATAAGAGTAAAAATAAAAATAGAAAATTTAAAATACTATAATTATATAATAAATTTATCCTGGGGTTATTATGCAACTACTCGCATGTTTTTGTAACCGGCGCACTGGTCTTCGCACTCGTGATGACAAGTGGTTGTACGGGTCTTTTGATGGGAGACCTGAAAGCTGAGATACATGACAGCTCATCTATAACGATACCACTTCCCCTCTCCAGTGTCCTGTCAGTCCTCGTCAGCCAGAATAATACAACTCCCCCTGGTAATCCGTCTTCGACCGATGAAAAAGAGGACTCAGCTTTTGGTAACCCGCTTTATGGCAATTCTCCGTTTCACGTGAAATCCAGTACGGAAGACACCCCAGGGATTGATACAGATGACGGAACTCCTGAAACAGGTCCATCACCTCATGTTGTTGAACCCGGCACTTTCTTAAAAGCACCAGCGGGTGAATTGGTCATACCCTGTTTAGGAACTGCATCCTGTAACCCTGTACCAGGTGCAAAGGTTACGGTTACTCTCATCGGAATCCCTAATAAAACGCACATTGCAGATTGCGTAACACAGGAAAATGGAGATTTTTCATTTTACGTGCCACCCCCGATGGAAAAATCCGAAATTACCCCCTATACTTTTAATTTCGAAATCACAGCACCAGGCTATATCCTGCCGGAAGGGTCTTCAAACGTAGTCACTGATCTGGCAAATGTATCGGAAGGTCCGTTCTATACGTTTAATGTGTGCTATCAACAACCAAGCGAACCAAATGCCATGGCCGTTACCCGTGGGGGCATCGCCGTCATAGGGAGAAGTACCTCATGATCTATAATCTCAACGATGTCAGTGTCTGGATTATCATATTAGGAGCTGCATCTGTGTTTTTCCTGTGCTTTTTACGTTTGTGTGACTGGTGGAAAGACAGATCGGGACCTGATCCCATAGACCACTGGCGAATGAAGAGGAAATGAGAGATTCTGAGATTCTGGAATCTTTTGTCAAAAAAGTTTTATTGAGTATTTTTTGCAGCTTCTGACGCTAATACCATAGCCATAAGACTGATACTACACACTCCGAGAGGCGTGATTACATCGATGATGAATATGAACGACGTCGAGAGAACGATATATACGATAATGCGGGTGAAATCATCTCTCCGTTTCAACGGCCACGTGAGCCTTTCCGTGTCCAAAATACATGATCCTGACAGATTGTAGTATAAAAATCTGGTGGGGCAGAGAGAATCTGCGCTACTACGAGACATTATAAAGTCTTTTTAGGAAGAGTGCTTCCATCATTGCATCGGTCTGCGTCGTAAACCCCTGCTTTTCCAGGGATTTTTTCCAGACACCAGCCTGCCAAAAAACACTACTCATTAAATACGAAGAACCAGCACGCTGGTACTAAGAACACTCTTTGCCATTCGAAAGAGCAAATCGGAATTCAGGTGGTCTGTATCTTGACACTCGGACAAATCGGTTCAATGATCCGGAAGCAGGTGAGACCTGCGCTTATCGTATTTTTACTCATCACCCTGATCACGGGTGTCCTGTATCCGCTCGTCATCACCGGGCATTGCACAGGTCATCTTCCCGGTACAGGCAAACGGGAACCTCATCCAGCACGATGGCAAGGTTGTCGGCTCGGCCCTCATCGGCCAGCCCTTTACGTCGCCGGAATATTTCTGGGGCCGGCTCTCGGCAACGAGTCCGGTACCCTATAATTCCGCGGTATCTTCCGGCTCGAACCTCGGCCCCACCAACCCGGCCCTCATCGATGAGGTAAAGGCACGGGTCGATGCCCTTCATGCTGCCGATCCGTCCAATACCCGGCCGATCCCGGTCGACCTTGTCACCTCCTCGGGAAGCGGCCTCGATCCCGATATCAGCGTCGCTGCAGCGAATTACCAGGTCTCCCGCATCGCCCGCGAGCGGAACCTGACCGAGAGCGATGTGGCGGCGCTTGTTGCACAGCAGACCGAACGACCAGCAGTTCGGTCTCTTCGGTGAACCCCGGGTCAACGTCCTGAAACTCAACCTCGCGCTGGATGACCTGAGTGCACATCGCATCACCGTAACGCCAGCGACCGGATGTGCAGGATGTCTCCTCGTCGCTCATCTTCGGCCTGAGGATGACGGACTGGATCCAGCTGATCATCTTCTTTGTCGTTCTCGCTGCCCTGATCGTCCCGGTCGGCGGGTTCATGGCAAAGGTGTACACCGGTGAGCGGACATTCCTCTCTCCCGTCATCGACCCGGTCGAGAAATGGATCCTCTCGGCCTCGGGAGTGAACAGCGGCGAAGAGATGGACTGGAAGATGTTTGCCGTCGCGATGATGATCTTCTCGGTCATCGGGATCGCAGTCGTCTTCATGCTCCAGAATGGTCCAGCAGTTCCTGCCCCTCAACCCCGCCGGTGTCGGCGCTGTCCCGTGGGACCTCTCGCTCAATACCGCGGTCAGTTTCGCGACGAACACCAACTGGCAGGCGTATGCCGGTGAGACCGGTGTCAGTTACCTGACCCAGATGATCGGGCTTGCTGTCCAGAACTTCATGTCAGCAGCCGTCGGAATGGCGGTCCTCATCGCGTTCATCTACGGTTTCTCGCGCAGGTCGGCGACAACGATCGGGAACTTCTGGGTGCTCCTCATCCGCAGCGTCATGATCCTGCTTCCCATCTGCATCATCATCGCACTCGTGCTCGTCTCGCAGGGAACGGTCCAGTCCTTCAGCGGGCCGGTGACCGTGCCGCTCCTCGACCCGGTCAGGGACAGTACCGGGGCGCTCGTCACCACGCCAGACAATCCCGCTCGGGCCGGCCGCATCGCAGATCGCCATCAAGCAGCTCGGGACCAACGGCGGCGGTTTCTTCAATGCCAACTCCGCCCATCCGTTCGAGAACCCCACGCCGTTTTCGAATTTCCTTGAGATTCTTGCTATCCTCATCATCCCGACTGCACTCTGCTTTACGTTCGGGAAGATGATCGGGTCGGCAAGAAAGGGTATCGCCATCCTGATCGCGATGACCATCATCTTCGTACCGCTTCTCGGGCTCGCCATCTGGTCTGAAGTGAACGGCAACCCTGCATTCACTCCGCTCGGCATCGACCAGATCCCCTCGGCACTCCAGCCGGGTGGGAACATGGAGGGCAAGGAGGTGAGGTTCGGCGTCGTGCAGTCCGCGTTCTTCTCGGTTGTCACCACGGTGACGTCCTGCGGGGCCGTCAACTCCATGCACGATTCGTTCATGCCGCTCGGCGGGTTCGTCCAGATGTTCGACATCCAGCTCGGCGAGATCGTCTTCGGCGGTGTCGGCTCCGGCCTGTACTGCATGCTCATCTTCGTCATCCTCGCGATGTTCATCGCCGGGCTGATGGTCGGGCGGACCCCGAGCTCTATGGCAAGAAGATCGAACCCGTACGAGATGACCCTCACCACCATTCACATCCTCATCCCGATCTTCCTTATCCTCGGGCTCACGGCCATTGCGGTCCTCACGGTCGCCGGGTCATCGGCAGTCTTCAACCCCGGGCCACACGGGTTCTCGGAGATCCTGTACGCGTTCAGCTCGGCTTCCCAGAACAACGGCAGTGCGTTCGGGGGTTTGTCGGCGAACAGCGTCTTCTACAACCTTGCGACCGCATTCGCAATGTTCGTCGGGCGGTATGCGGTCGCCATCATCACGCTCGCGCTCGCGGGATCGTTTGTCGCAAAGAAGATCGTACCGGTCAGCGACGGGACGCTCCGCGATCACCGGCCGCTCTTTATCGTCTGGCTCGTCTTTGTCGTGCTCGTCGTCGGTGCGCTCACGTACCTCCCGGCGCTCTCGCTCGGGCCTGTCGTCGAATATCTCACCATGATTGCAGGAGGGATTATCCATGTCTGAACATGCCGGCAGCAGACCGCATCGGAAAAACAGTACGCACTCTACCGGCGTGCGCTTATCGATGCATTCCTCAAACTCGACCCGCGGACCCTGTACCACAACGTGGTCATGTTCACGGTCGAGATCGGCAGCGTGATCACCACCCTTCTCTGGGTACAGGCACTCGGGGGCCACGGCGAGGCCTCGCGCCGGTTTCATCGGTGCGATAGCAGCATGGCTCTGGTTCACGGTCCTCTTTGCCAACTTTGCAGAGGCCCTTGCCGAGGGACGGGGAAAAGCACAGGCCGAGTCCCTGCGGAAGATGCGGCAGGACACCGAGGCAAAGAAACTCTACCTCGGGTACGAGATCGAGAAAGGAAAGGAACCTGCCCCGGCAGACTTCACACTGGTCTCCTCCTCAACGCTGCACAGGTCGGACCTCTTCTATGTCAAGGCCGGGGATACCATCCCGGTCGACGGGGAGGTCGTCGAAGGGGTCGCCTCGGTGAACGAGAGTGCGATCACCGGTGAGAGTGCACCGGTGATCCGGGAGTCCGGTGGTGACCGGAGCGCTGTCACCGGCGGCACGGTCATCCTCTCGGACTGGCTCATCATCCGGGCGAGCGCCAATCCCGGCGAAGGTTTCCTCGACCACATGATCAGCCTCATCGAAGGTGCAAAACGGCAGAAGACCCCAAACGAGATCGCCCTCAACATTCTCCTTATCGGGCTGACTGCGGTCTTCATCGTGGTCTGTGCCTCGCTCTGGGCGTTCTCGCTCTACAGCGTGAAGGCATGCAGGTGCCGGAGTCCCGGTCACGATCACCGTGCTTGTCGCCCTCTTCGTCTGTCTCGCCCCGACCACCATCGGCGGACTGCTCAGCGCGATCGGCATCGCTGGCATGGACCGGCTGATACGGCGCAATGTCATCACGACCTCGGGCAGGGCCATCGAAGCCGCGGGAGATGTCGATGTCCTCCTTCTCGACAAGACCGGAACGATCACGCTTGGCAACCGGCAGGCAGTCGAGACTGAAACCGGTTGACGGGACCGATATCATGGAGCTTGCCGAGATCGCCCAGCTCGCGTCGCTTGCAGATGAGACGCCGGAAGGACGGAGCATTGTGGTGCTCGCAAAAGAGAAGTACGGGCTCCGCGGCAGGACGGTCGGGGCATCGGAGTCAGTCCCGGAGATGCAGTTCATCCCGTTCTCCAGCCACACCCGGATGAGCGGTGTCGATCAGGGCGATGTGCATATCCGGAAAGGTGCTGCAGATGCCATGTTTGCGCATATCCGGGAGAACGGCAATACAATCTCGGACCAGCTGAAGCAGGAAGTCGACGCCATTGCCCGTGCAGGGGGAACCCCGCTCGTCGTAACAAAGAACGGGAAGGCGCTGGGTGTCATCTACTTAAAAGATATCGTGAAAGGCGGGATCAAGGAACGGTTTGCCCAGCTGCGCCGGATGGGTATCAAGACGATCATGATCACCGGTGACAACCGGCTCACGGCCGCAACCATCGCCGCCGAAGCAGGGGTGGACGATTTCCTTGCGGAGGCAACACCGGAGAGCAAACTCAAGACTGATCCGGGAGTACCAGGCGGGGGGTCGGATGGTCGCGATGACCGGTGACGGCACCAACGATGCCCCTGCCCTTGCCCAGGCAGATGTCGCCGTTGCGATGAACACCGGGACCCAGCCTGCCCGCGAGGCGGCGAACATGATCGATCTCGAGAGCAATCCCACAAAACTGATCGAGATCGTGGAGATAGGAAAGCAGCTCCTGATGACCCGGGGAGCACTTACCACCTTCTCCATCGCAAACGACCTTGCAAAATATTTCTTTATCATCCCTGCAGCATTTGTCTCGACCTACCCGGCGCTCGTTGTCCTGAACATCCTCGGTCTCCAGAATCCGATCCTCTCCGCAGTCATCTTCAATGCGCTCATCATCGTCGCGCTCATCCCCCTCGCCCTCCACGGGGTTGCCTACCGCCCGATGACCGCGGAAGAATCCCTGCGGAAGAACATCCTCATCTACGGGATCGGCGGGATCATCGCCCCGTTCATCGGTATCAAGATCATTGATATGCATGCTCGTGCTCATGGGAGTGTAAACAGGTTTTATGGCAGTCAATCCAGAATATCGCCCGGACCCCGATACCCTTCTTGCCCATGTACAGGGTGAAGAGCGGCAGAAGCACCGGGGCAAACTCAAAATTTTCCTTGGTTACATTGCCGGTGTCGGAAAGACCTACGAGATGCTCCAGGCAGCTCACCTCAGGAAGAATGAGGGAATTGATGTAAAAATCGGGTACGTTGAGACGCACGGCAGGGCCGAGACAGAAGCGCTGGTTGAAGGGCTCCCCGTCATCCCCCGGAAAGATGATAGAGTACCGGAATGTAACGATCCCGGAAATGGATCTCGATGCGGTCCTTGCCGCCCATCCCCAGCTGGTGCTTGTCGATGAGCTTGCCCACACCAATGCACCGGGGTCGCGCCATACGAAACGGTACCAGGACGTCGAGGAGATCCTCGATGCCGGAATCGACGTATACACGACCCTGAACATCCAGCACGTCGACAGCCTCAACGACGTGGTTGCCCAGATCACCGGGGTGATCGTCCGCGAGACCGTCCCTGACCGGGTGATCGATGAGGCAAACGAGATCGAGCTTGTCGATCTCGCACCCCCGGAACTCCTCCAGCGGCTCCGGGAAGGAAAAGTGTATGTCCCCGATATGGCAGCCCGGGCAATCGAGCAGTTCTTCAACGAAGGTAACCTGTTTGCGCTCCGGGAACTTGCCCTCCGGCGTGCGGCAGAACGGGTCGACGACCAGATGCTCGCATGGATGCAGACCCGTGCGATCCCGGGACCGTGGGCTGCCGGGGAAAGCCTTCTTATCTGTGTTGGTCCCGGTCCGCTTTCCGAAAGGCTGGTCCGCACAGCCCGAAGGCAGGCGGACCGGATGAATGCCATCTGGAGTGCCATCTACGTCGAGACACCCTCTCACCACCGCCTCTCCAAGGAGGCCAAGGAGCAGGTATCCCGGACGCTCCAGCTGGCAGAAAAGTTAGGTGCCACGACCGCCACCGTATTCGGGATCAATGTCGCCAACACGGTGATAGACTATGCCCGGAAGCACAATATCACGCGGATCATTATCGGTAAGACCCTGCGCCCCCGCTGGCAGGAATTTGTCTTTGGTTCGGTGGTTGACCAGCTCATCCACAACAGCGGTACAATCGATGTGTACGTCATCAGCAGTGAAGAAAAAACAGGCCAGAAACCTGCACCTATGGAACCCCTGCTCCCTGCACCACTCCCCCGGGACTATATCGCCAGTCTGGTCCTCGTTGCATTTATCACGGGAATTGGCTGGCTGATCAAGTCGTTCATCTCTCCGGTCAATCTGGCCATGCTGTACCTGCTTGCGGTGGTGATTGTTGCATTCAGGCGGGGACTGAAACCGGCGATCTTCACTGCAGTTATCGGTGTCCTTGCATTCGATTTCTTCCTCATCCCCCCCTACCTGACCTTCAGGGTCTCGGATACAGAGTATCTCATCACATTTGCCGGTATGATCATCGTCGGCGCCTTGAGTCAGCCTGCTTGTTGCCCGTGCACGCGAACATGCCGATGCAGCCCAGATACGGGAGAAGGAGACCGGAACCCTGTATGCACTATCGCAGGATCTCGCGGTTGCAGTTGATGTCAGTTCGATCTTCGTCGCGGTTGCAAAGCACATCCGCGGGATTTTCCAGTGGGAAAGTGTGTTCCTCCTACCGGAAGGAAACCGAGCTGGTCATGCGTGAGGCAAGTGGCGGCCTGCGTCTCGATGCTGATGACATTGCGGTTGCGACATGGGCATTCCAGCATGGGGCTGTTGCGGGTTACGACACCGATACCCTCCATGGATCGCGTCTCCGGTACATTCCACTCCAGAGTACACAGGAAGTACTCGGGATAATGGGTGTGAAGCCGGCGGAACCTGATGGTGTCATCACCCATGAACAGGACAGAGTACTCATGGCCTTTGCCAACCAGACCGCTCTGGCGCTGGAGCGGGTGAATCTTGTGAGGACCTCCCAAAATAAGTAAAAGGAGTGGTCCACGATGCAAGTATCCCCTCAGAAGATAGCCTGGTACTTGAACATAGTGCAACTGGATGCAGCCCGGTGATCAAACTGGACAGGAAATGCATCTGCACCACGGATTTTGTATAAAAAGCAGCCCTTACCGAACCAAGACCTGACAGGTATATATCACTATTGAGGAAGGTAAGGAAACATCACACTCTTCTTCTAATCCTTCTGAAAATCGATATTTGCTTAAGAACGTGTAAAAAATGTTCCTGCTATTACTTACTCCGGTGAACACGACAGACCCAGAGATCGTAGATAGGGTCAGCAGGGTTCTCTGTTATTTCCACACCCCGTTCCATCTCCTTTCCCCATTCCTGGATCAGAAGCGCCTCCTTCTCTGTCCCTACCGTGATCAGGGTTTCCTGGGTTATCGTGCACAGTTCCTCTATGATTTGCACCCACATATCCTGGGAAAACGTGTTGATCTCCCCCATCATGATCCCGATTCCTTTCGGTACCGGCTCGATATACCGCGAGGCGATGGTCGCATCGATCCACATCGTCTCTTCGGGAAGCAGTCGCTTTTCGGTAAGGCCCCGGGAGAGGAGGGACTCATCATTGTCATAGGAAAGGGGAGAAAACCCAAGGTCACGCAATACCGCTGATCCGACACCTGACCCGCAGCAGCAGTCGATACAGGTCTCCCCCTGGCTTGTTCCCCAGACGCTGGTGATGAGGTTTTTTAAGATTCCATGCCGCGTGGGATTGAGATCATCTACTGATGGGGGAACCTCGGCAACCATTGCACTGCTGAAGTATCTCGCGTACTGCCGCTGCCCAGACCGCCCGGTCCTCCTGGAATATCTCCCCGTTAACGTTCTCGAAGAGTTCGATGAGTTCAACCGATGGGTTCCTGCACAGGAACGACCCGGCAATCCAGCCATCCGATCCATGGAATGCCAGCGCTATCGGTTCTTCATGCTCATCTAAAAGAAGACGCCCTTCATCTCCCTGAGTCTCTGCAAGGATCGCATTGAACCTGCTGTCCGTCAGTGCGGCAAATCCGGATTCGATGAACCTTACCGTATCGACCCCGAGGATCTCTGCGGCTCTCATGAACCCCGCTCTATACGCATACCATGCGGGGCTTCAATCGTCCCGTCAACCGTTGCCTCTTCATGGAGAACAATGGATTTTGCAATCACGTCACCGAGGATATGAGCTCCCTTCCTCACATAGACCGTACTGCCGCTCTCTACATTCCCGTGAACGGTGACACCATCAACAACCGTGATACGGTTTTTTGCCCGCAGACTGCCGAAGATGACCGAGTTCTGCTGGACATCAATGGAACCCGCTCTTATGTTACCATGGAGCCGGCAGCCTTTCCCGATCTTCATGGTGGACGGCACAGCAAAGAGTTTCAGGTTCAGCTTCGAGCGGGCGGGTATCATAAGCGGGATCTCCCTCTTCTCCTCCTCTTCAGAGAACAGGTCATCAATGATCCGGTCCAGCTCTTTTTCATTCTCTATCCTCAACAGGGTCATCAGGTAGATGATGATAAACATGAACACCGGCATCGGGTTTCTTATTTCCACGTCACCCTGTGCCTCGAATCCCTCTTTGATCTCGACTTTTTCCCCGATGTCCAGGGCTCCGGAAACGATCAGTTTGCCGGTTATATGCACTCCTTCACCAATATAGGCGTCCTGTTTGGCGATCACATCGCCCCCGACCTCGCACCAGTTCCCGATCCGCACGTCCCCGTTTGCCCAGATATACTCGCGGATCTTTGAGGATTCTCCCACGTAAATATCGGATCCCCGCAGCCCGTATTCGATCTGGCAGAATTCACCGATAACGATGTTCCGGTCTGTCTTGATGCTGTGCTCCTGTAATTCTGTCCCGTCAGGGAGCAGGCAGTGCTTGTGCCAGTTTTTTACGGTTCTCTCTTTCATCTGTCCCCCGAAACGTTCATCATGCCCCGAATTTATGTGCCTTGTTTATCAGGTCGAGAGCTGTTGGCAGGAGTGCTGCGCCGGTAATACGGTTGAGTCCTCCGTGTGCACAGGAATATTCATCGAACCGTGTCACATCATCCACCCGGACGCCCTCCCCGTGAATGAGTACCGGTACAGGATCAGCACTATGATCTTTGATGGTACAGGGAGTGGAATGATCGGCACAGATGACAATGATGCATTGAGGAAGATCCAGCAGGGGTGCAAGGGCTGCATCGGTTTTTGTGATGAAATCGCGTTTCTGCCCGGCCAGCCCGTCATGCCCGGACTCGTCGGCTCCCTTGATGTTGACCAGGACAAAATCTTTTGTTTTCAATTCCTGTATCGCTGCTGCAATCTTTCCGGGGATATTGCTGTCCTGTGAACCGGTGATTCCCTGCACGGAGACCCGGGAAAGCCCGACTGAGCTTCCAATACCATTGATCAGGCTTGCAGCCGAGATCACACTCCCGGAAAGCCCGTATCTCTTTGAGAATGGTTCGAAATTTCCCATCTCACCGGCTCCCCGCATCAACACGATGTTTGCCGGTTTTAATCCATTTTTTAAGCGTTTTTTGTTGATGGCATGATCAAAGAGGATTCTGGTGGACTGCCGGACAAACTCGTTACAGGCAGCAGCCGTCTTATCATCAGCGGCAGACTGCCTGACCGCATTTACCGTAAGCGGGGCTACACCGTCTTTTTTCGGGTCATTGGACGAAACGCAGTGCCCGAGTCCCTCACCTTTGAGTGCCAGTGATGCCCGGTGTCCTGCTCCTGAGCGGAATATAAACTCGACACCAAATGCTGAAAGGTCTACTCCTTCCTGGATTGCAGTGCTCAGATCAGTGGTATCATGGATCCTTCCTGCACGGCGATCGGTAATGATCCCGTCCCGTGAAATGGTGGCATAGTTGCAGCGGAACCCGATCATCCCGGGATCCATGTGAATTCCGGTTCCCTCACATTCAAGGGGACCTCTCCCGGTATAATGGTGATAAGGGTCGTACCCCAGCAGGGCGAGATGGGCGGTATCTGAACCCGGGCGGACTCCTGCTGCAATGGTATCCATAATACCGCAGATCCCTTCCCGTGCGAGCCGGTCAAGAACCGGCTTCTTTGCCGCGGTAAGGGGGGTGAGTCCTCCGAGCTCGGGGCAGGGGCGATCAGAGATGCCGTCGAGAACGACAAAGAGGATCTTTTGGGCGGTCATTCGTATGGAATGGTTGGATGTAGTGACTAATTATGTTTCTCTGGTTGGATGATAAAAACCGGGGAATTTTCCTGAAAATACCCTCATTTTGAGGTTTAAACGCCATGTCGAAGGGAGTGTTCCGGCTCATCGCGGCAGGACCCGGGAGCAGCCGGGGAGGGAGGGTAATCCCCAGGTAATTCTACCGGTTTTTAAACCAGGTACACTTCATGGGGTTTGTGCCTGGCTCCTTTGTAATGATCGAAACTGCGGGATGGCCAATAAACGCGGTAGGTAACCACGCCCAAATAAAAAAAAGAAGATCCTTTTGGTATTATACGGTGGAGATCCGTGCTGCGACCGGCTCGACCTTGGATTTGATGATCTCAACTCTGCGGGTCGGGTAAATGGTCTTGACTGCCTTGAAGAGATCCCGTGAGATCTCACCGGATACAATCCCGTTGACGAGTGTGGTCAGGTCCCATGCCGCTGCCTGGGCAACGACCGTCTGGGTGATTGCTTTTCTGATTGCGTGCTCCTGCGTAATGTTTGCACGGGCAAACGTGTAGCAGCTGATGGTCAGCCGCACTTTCTTGCCGTCTTTTGTGAGAAGCGGAACCTGGCAGTCCACGCGGGAGCTCCGGCGCTTGACAAGCGAGCGGAGGTAGTCCCGGGTTACTTCGTGGCCGACAAATTCAGTGTATGCCGCATCACCGGTCACGGTTGCGATCTTAAAGCTCATCTTGATGTGCTGTTTTGCGTAATCGTTGGTAATCTCACCAAGCGTTGCCTGCATGATCCTGCCAACTACGCTATCAGCATCGTTTGCAATGGTGTCACCGATGTACGCCTTGCCGAGGTTGTCGGGGACGTACACCTTGAACCAGCTTTTGGCTTTCCAGCCTTCTACTCTTCTTCCAACCTGTTTTTTCTTTGCCATGGTATCACCTGGAGGAATTCCTCCGTGTAATTTTTTTTACTACAACCGTATTCTTTCCCGCAGTGTCTGTACGGGGTTTTACTGGTCGTTATTATCTCGAGTATCTGCGGATTGTTGCGAAAAAGACGAACATGTGTCCTCCGCAATTGCCAGATTCATGAGATAGTCGTCCACCGATGCGATGACTGACCGGAGTTGTGTTCCGGTCAATCGCGGTTGTCACCTGATCACCCTCAGCGGTTGTGGTCATGCTGGTGAGGTTGTCCGGCGCTAATGCCGAGGCAACACATCCTGCATTCCCGTGCACTGTCGTGATCCTGCCCTTGATCTGCATCATGAGGCAAGTGCCTCCTGCCAGCCTTTGGTAAACATACCCATCTTCCCGCAGGGAATGGTTGCCCCGGCCCTGCGGATGTGTCCGCCGCCATTGCCCCCGCATGCAGCTGCAAGCGAACTGACCAGCGGTCCGAGTTCCCGTACGATTCCTGCCGGACAGCGTGCCGAGATTTTGCAGGAGTCCCCGGTATGTGCATACACCAGCACCGGCCACATGTTGATAAGGTCACGTGCAAGGATATCTGCGACATCGCTTGCCAGGGTGACGTCCTGCACTTCGTAGACACCGACCGAGCCTTCAGCGGGATGTAAATTCCTTGATCGCATCGATCACGTTCATGCGGTGCTGCCGGGCAATCTCCCATGCCTGGTCGAGATAATGGGAAGAGCGAAGGCAGAGGGTTGCCCCGATATCGCCATGACCGGTTTTCCCGCAGGCATCAATCACCGCAGTGAGTGCATGGGCATCCTCAATCACCTCGCGCTGGAGATGGTAGGTATCACCGTAGATCATCTCGACGCTTGCCCGTGTCGTGTTTGGTGCTGCTTCCAGTACTACCCGTGAGAGCAGGGTGTCGAGCCTGTTCGCGTTCTCACCTTTTGCCTGGTCATGTGCCTGGTCGATGAGATCTGCGATGAGCTGTTCCCCGCCGCTGATCCCGTCGAGGTACGGGCTTGATCGCCGTATACCACCGTTCGGTCATGTCCCTGCCCGGGAGGGTGAGCCCGCGGTCCGGAACGATGATACCGTCAGTGATGCCATCATTGAAGATCTCGAGGTTTTTACCCGTTATCTCCTGGCCGTCACCGATGATGCCGGGTATTACGAGCCCTGACAGGTCGCGGTTGTCCCCCATCTTCTGGGCGACAATATATGCCATCCCTGCTGCGGACAGTTCACGGTCGCCGTCAATTCCTGCCAGTCTCGGGTTTGCATGGAACGTTCCCTCAAACTTCGGGAGATGGTGATCGACCACCATTGTTGCAGAGGGTAGGTCAGTCATTCCCGCCCCGAGATCACAGAGGAGGTGAGCAGCGTCTCCTTTCAGTCTCGGCAGGATTGACTTCATGCCGGATCCTCAAACGGAACCGGATACCCGCACGCTCCATCGCGTGGCAGAGGATCGAGCCGGCTGCTATGCCGTCTGCATCATGGTGTGCATAGACCTCGACGAATTCCTGGCGGCGGATCTGTTCTGCAACCGTTTCTGCGATGGATTCAAGGGGCATGGGTATCTGGGACGACGATTGTTCCTTATCTGGACAGCAGAATTTCTGCGGTCTCCGGCTTGTAAACGAACTCCTTGGGCAGTTTCTTTGTTCCCCGGTAGTACCGCACAAGACGTCGGATCTTTGACTCGGTCAGGTTCAGCCTGCCGCTTGTTGTGCAGATCCTTCTTGTTCTCACCCAGGTGCTTGCGCAGCCCGAGTGCCTTTATCATGAGATCGCGGAGATCTTCGGGGATCTCGGATGCAACCTTGTTCTCTTTTAAGACATCACCGATACGCTTACCGAGGGCAAGTTTCACGTCCGGGACGCCGTGGCTGTCCCGCAGGACAAGCCCAATTTTGCTGCTCGATGCGCCTTCCTTGCGGAGATTCAGGATCACTTTGGTGATCGCCTTTGCGTCAATATTGGACCACGCAGGTGCCTGTTTCCGGTAGGGGCGGACAGAGCATGACTTGCCTCTTCTTCGAGCATGCATTCGTGCCATACAATAGCCTCCTAAACTCTTGTGTAAGTCCAGAAAAGTCGAGTATTTTTACTGACTCCCTGTAATCCCAAAGCCTTGGTTGAGGCCGTGCTTAAAAAAGCACGTCGGACTTACATCTGTCAGCACATTTTGTAAAAGTGCTTGACTGTATTTGGGTGGAGGAATTATAAGGGTTGTGATGGTTTTCCGGTAGTGGTGGGGGTGTATGATGTAGCCCGGTGTAATAATAGAATGTTCAAAAACAGGCCTTTTTCTCGTTTTCCCCCTACTCCAGCCCATCTCGATCAGAGATTTGCCTTCCAATAGGTGCTATTAGCGGTGATTTTCAGCTTCGATTCGGCCTCTGACAGCCAAACCGGCTTTGAACCGGGGATATCCCAAAACAATAGTGCTGGTTTTTCACGAATTAGTGATATTTTTGGGGGGGGACTCCTTGACAGGAAGATAGTCTCCGACGGAGAAGTAGTGTAGGTAAAAGAGTAGGTTTTCTACCGGTTTTTGTGGAATTCCGGATCCCCAAAACAGGGTTTTTTTCCCTAATCGGTAGTTATGGTTGATCCCACCTGAGATTTGCCATCCAAAAGGGAATAATAAGGCCGGTTTTACTCCCCTTAAAACCGCGCATTCCCGATTCTACGCCCTTAAATTAAGAATTTGAAAAAATGTGATCAAAAACACCCCAATAAGACCGGTTACTGGGACCTGGCGAAAAATAGAATATTCCCGAAATGCGCCCCGATTTCCATTTTGAGCCTTTTTTATACATAAGGTAAGAGGAAGGTGGTCGGACCCTCTTATTTATTACTTAAAAAAGTAAATTCCTGCTTATCCTCTTTTCCCCGCATTCTTTTTCGTTGGCGTATGTTTGCGGAACTGGTTAAGGGGCACGGATGATCGTTGACCTGCGGATGTTGTTCCGGCAGGAGATTTCCGGGGAGATTGGGGTTGTGCTTTTGTGATCTGGGCAGAACTTTTTTGTAAAGTCGGTGTTCTGGTATCTGCTGGCTTTTTTGTAGTCTGCATTGCAGTTGCCTGAGATTTTGGATGAGTGGGGAGTGCCTTTTCCGCACGGGAGGGGGTGTCGTTTGCGCAGGTTTCTGGTGGGCGGGTCCTTCTTTTTTGGTAATTCCCAACCGGGTTTTATATTTGTTTAAGTATTGCAGCAATTTAAGAAAGGCTTCGGTTTCTTCCCGGATATAGTGCTCGATCTTTTTGAACTCCTTATTCTCGTACCATTTCTTCATATGACTCTCATCAGATTTTTTCGGTGAGAAAGAATCGAGACGGGCTCCGGTAAACCGGCCATCATTCAACAGAACGATGACTGACCTGAGGTCAAAGCGGGGTCGCTGGTAATAGAGCTGGTGACTGGTAATCGCCGGGAGATTGTATTTCTTGAATTTCGAGATGAGCATCTCGTATTCATAATCGAGACTCATCCCAACCGGAATAAAATGAGTGACCGGCATTTCCGGCTTGAAAAACTGGTTATAGAACGTAGTAATGATACTTTTTTCGGAGTTCTCCCATTCTTTGAGAATGGTTAACTCTCCCAGAGGTTCACCGGAGGTTAAATCGATCTTCTGGTATTGGATGGTGATCAATGTATCAACAGCAGGATCGGGTTTTTCCCCTACGTTATATCCTTCCATAGCGAAATAGTAGGCCGGCATAATCTGATCTTATAACAAGAGATAAAATCCTTTTGTGTGATTTTTCATGCTATTCAGTTACTAAAGAGCAGTTCGTCTGTGTTGCTCCGGCAGGAAGCGATCTCCCTATCCAAAAGCTCGCCCGCAGGAAAAAAAACCTGCGGCAAAGAAGTTCAGCCTGACCCATAAACGTCATCGTGGATTCTGACCATAATGGAAAATGATCCTTCGGTACACTGACGGGTTCGCGCTCCACTCCCGTGCTGTTTGCTGACTCTATGGGAAAGCTTAAACGTGTCAGAACGATTCAATCTCATTTATGCAATCAGGGGGCATCATTTCCGTGATTGTCTTCTGCTCAATACTGATAGCAGGGTGCACCCAGCTGCCGGGCATGCATATTATCAGCAACACACCCGATCCCATTATCGGCCAGTGGATTGGAGGTGAGCTGCCGGCATCAGACCGGCACATGATTATTTATGAAAACCAGACATTTTTTTCCACGAATTTCTTTTTAAATCGCGGGGAAACGACTGATTCAGGCACCTGGACAAAGAGAGAACCTGGTCTCTATACAATGCAGTCAGATACCGGTGAAATAACCGACTGGACGTACGATTCGTTTGATGATTCAATGTATATGAGTGGATTACCCCAGATGAAATACCACCGCTATAAAGGGTAAACCGGCGTGCTTTGATCGTTTCGCTCATGAACTACCCTCTTTTACTCGTATCGTTCCGGTTATCTGAACCAAAAAATCTATTTTTCTGCACGGACTGGCATAATTACCGTTGTGATACCACTGTACTGTAAACGTCGCTGTATCGCAAATGCAGTCTCGTTATGCAGTATCTTCTGGAACGGATTTTCATGACGGAAAACAATCTGTCCGGTGAAAAAAGTGGAATTCGGGAACTCCTTTGCGATGTTTTTACAGAGTGGTACTGCCAGGTCCACAACATCGGTTCCGATATCCATCCGGTAATCTGAAGCAAAGCCCATCTCCCGGGCCAGATCAACGTATTTAATGAGTGAGTTCCTCGTTGATTTCGAAAGTGCCGTCACTTCAGCTGAACCCTTGAATGTCCCTGAATCTACAACGGCAATAGAGACAAAAATAATATTTTCATAGACGCCGGGAAAATTTTTTATGATAGAATAAAACGTGTTTACGCCAAAACCATGAAACCCGCTGACGAGTTGCACAGCAGTCATTTTGTGGGGATTTACGGGTTCAGTATTCTTACTACCCGTCGAAGGTATAACCTCGAGCAATGTATCTAATTTCCTCAACCCTCTTGTTACCTTCTGGTAATGCCCGTGGATCAGGAAGCAGAGCCCGACGAGAGCAGATGTCAGAAATAACGTGAACCAACCCCCCTCGCCAATCTTTTCATAGATGGTGATAAGGAGGATCGTACTGCACAATACAAACCCGATAATGTGGATCGGGATATGCCGTTTCCAGTTCTTTTCATTCGCCCGGTTTTTGTAAAAGAACCGTGACATACCGAACTGGGACAGGGAAAACGTGAGAAACACATTGATGGCGTACATGGTGACGAGAAATACGATAGACCCGCGCGAAAAGATCATGAGTACCAGGGCCGATCTCCCCATGAGGAGGATCCCGTTTGTCATGGTGAGCCGCTCCGAGAGGTTGGCAAAGGAGCGGGGGAGCCACGAATCGATTGCCATATTTGCCATCACCCGCGGCCCATCAATGAACCCGGTCTGGGCTGCCACAAAGAGCAGGGCTCCCTCAGAAAGGATAGTGACCAGTGCGAGAACTCCTCCCAAAGGCCAGCCCCCAAAGACATTTGTCGCCAGCACGGCATTCAGGGTCTGTCCCGGAACCGGGTGAATATTCCAGAGCAGGTAGCACAGAAAGAGACCCCCGGAAAGGATGGCAAGTGAGATTGCCATATATCCCATTGTCCGCTTTCCGGTCTTTACCTTGGGCTCACGCATGATCTGCATACCGTTGGCAACTGCTTCGATCCCGGTATAGGTTCCGCCACCGAGTGAATACGCCCGAAGGAAGATTGCCAGAACCCCAATCATACCGACTGCTGCCAAATCATTTGAGAGTCCTGACTGGAATCCTTCAGTGACCACGCCAATCTGAGGAGCATGAGCAAAAATTCCATAACCAAGGAGCAGTGCATGAGCTACGATGAACACAAGAAATATCGGGGCAAGTGTCATGACTGATTCTTTCACCCCCCGCAGGTTCATTTCAATCAGGATAATGATGAGCAGGCAGGCTACCACCAGTTTGTACGGCTGGTACGAGTAGGGTAAAAACGAGAAGATTGCATCGGCACACGCTGCAATAGAGACTGTGATGGTCAGCATGTAGTCGATGAGAAGTGCGCTTCCGGATATGACACCTGCCCGCTGGCTGATCGTATGGGTGGCGACAATATACCCCCCGCCCCCGCTGGGGTAATGTTCGATGATGCGGGTATAGGCATACGAAATGATAAAAACGGTGAATGCGGTGCCTAGAGCGAGGAAAATTGCAAGATAGGTATGTTCACCGAGTGCAATGAACGCTTCAGGTGGTCCGTAGGATGATGACGAGACGCCATCAGCCCCCAGTCCGATCCAGGCAAGAAGGGGTATCAGGGCAATCTTATGGAATATCGAGGGGTCTTCGATGTTTTTCTTGGCGCCAATAATGGTTCGGCGGGCCCCTGCCCGAATATCCTCCCAGTTCCACGAGTCCTTCGGTCCCACGGTATCTTCTTCCGGCAGCTGGTCAGGTACATGTCTGATGTAAGCAGGACCTGTCTGCGCCTTGGGGATAGTTCAGAGCATTGTTGACTATGCACTAAGAGCTACGTGTATTGAGACCCGGATTAATAATTTTCTGGTATATTTTATTGTCATTTTTTTGTAATATCACGAATTATTGCGTTCTGAAAATTCCCTGACTTTGCAAAAAAAATAGTGTTCCTAAGTCAATCCCTGTGCCATCATCGGCAGGTATATCCTTTTAAAATCCAGAGCGTCATCAAGGTAATGAGCGATGGTCCCTGAAGCAATGCCGACGGTGTTTGTCTCGCATGGTGCACCCACTCTCTCCCTTGAGCATGTTCCGGCACGACAATTCCTGGTGGATCTGGGTTCCCGCTACCGATCGGTGCGGGCAGTGCTTTGCATATCGGCGCACTGGAATACCGTGCGACCCTGCGTTAACCCCGGGAAAATCCATCAGACGATCCACGACTTTTACGGGTTCCCCCCGGAATTGTACCGCATCGAATATCCTGCAAAAGGTAGTTCAGATCTCGCCGGACAGGTGGTCGATCTTCTCAAATCTGCAGGTCTTCCCTGTGATGTCGATCCACACAGGGTCTCGACCATGGAGCATGGGTACCTCTGCGACTCATGTTTCCGAAGGCTGAGGTGCCCATTGTCCAGCTCTCGATCCAGCAGAGTCTGGACCCGGTGGCTCATGTTGCACTCGGTGAAGCAATCAGTGAAGTGAGGGAAACGGGTGTGCTTGTGCTGGGCAGTGGAGGTGCAGTCCACCCGCTTGGGAATCCTCATGCCTCGCTGGGCGCGGGTGCTCCCACCGATGACTGGGCAAGAGAATTCAATGCATGGCTCAATCATGCCGTTACCAGCGGAGATCGCGAGAGCCTGGTCAACTATCGTACGATTGCACCATTCGCCCGGGAGGCCCACCCGTATCCCTGATCATTATATGCCGCTGCTTGCTGTGTTCGGGGCAGCAGGTCCGGGTGCACGGGGTACGGTTCTTCACCAGAGCTGGGACCTGGGGGACCTTGGGATGGGGGCATTCGAGTTCAGCCATAATCCACATGTGAATAATCTCTAGGATTGCCTCCTCACGTTATACCTCGTATGATGCAAGGCACCGGTGCAAGGAATATAATTTTATAGCACTACCTTCCTGAATGATTCTACAATATGGACGCAGACGATATCGATGATTTAATCACCAATTATTCAGAATTTGAAAAAAAAATTGATGATAAAATACAGGCATATCAAAAACTCAAAGATAGTCCGGACAGTATTGCTACCGCCATCCTGATACAGTCAGTGGAATCTCAAAAGAAATCAAATGAACTTGCTGAAAGAATGTTTCATTTATCCCGTGTCATGGTGATATTTGCAGGAGGAGCGTTAATAATCGCCACCGGTGCGCTCACATTTGCTTCTCTGGCGTATTTTACCCAGGGGACTGATAAAACATTCTGGGGTATTGTGACTATGTCGATTGTAAGTTTAGGAGTTATTGCGATTCTTATTGTGTTCTGGCCAAAGAAAGAAAAAACAATTCTAAAAAGAAAAAAATAATGCATTGAATCATTGAATTAATCTCTGTTTTCCTTTAATCATTCTTTTTTTAACAATTTACAAAAGGTTTTATTTAAATACTAAGAGCGTTTTTATTCATTAATGAATTTATGATTTTCGGAAGTGAATAATGGTCATCTCAACTTCAGATAATTTACGGGTATTATTTGAAAAACTTAAATCCGTTGGTTTCTTTGGGCGATTGTTCAGATGGCATCGAATTCTTGAAATTAATTCGGCTGCCAGGTACGGAACTCACCACCCTCACCAATGAACTTGATTCTCTCAATGATCAGAACCGGCAGACCAAAAACCAGTTACGTTCAGTGTATCAGGATCTGGATCACCAGAAATCGCTTCTCGCGGATTTGAAATCCGATTACGCGATTGTAAAGACTTCGAACCTGTATATGTCTCAGACTATCAAGGAAAAGGAGGTTGAAATCGGCGGTTTTCGGGAATCAGAAGCAAAGAATACCAAAAGAATAGCCGAAATGGAAAGAGAATCTGAACGGCTGCGTTCAACAATTGAACAGTATATTCAACAGGTCCGGAAAAATGAGGGGGAACTTGGAGCCCTCAGGGAATCTGCGGTAAAAAATCGTGAAAGGATCATTGAATTTGAGCGCGATGCCGAGAGAACCCGTACAGCAATTGAGGAGTACACCCGAAAAATTCAGGATTGTAAGAGCGAAATAAGCGCGTTAACCAAGGCTGATGCAAAAAACACAGAACGTATCCTTGAACTTGAAAAGGATACGGAACGGTATCGCCTCTCAATGAAACAATATATCCGGCACCTTGAAGGAGATAACCAAGGACAGGAAGATCGTAACGAATTGGATGATACTATCAAAGGATAAGAGAATTTGAACGTAATAACCTCCGTGAATCTCCCTAAACCCTCAATTTTACGGCCGGTTTTCCCCTTCCTGACTCATCGCAGTACACAAAAGTATCGCTTTTTTGCCCATTACGATCGTCAAGGCAATGGGTTCGGTTACAATAAACCGGAATCCCGGAAGCAGCGATGAGAAAAAACTGGTGAAGGTAACGCTATTTATCTTATAAAAAATAACATGTATACCACTTATCGAGGAATACAATGTCACAACAACTCGGGGGACAACCCATAATTATTCTCAGGGAAGGAGCAACGAGAAACCGGGGACAGGAAGCCCAGAACAATAATTTTGCCGCTGCACGAGCAGTGGCGGCCGCTGTCCAGTCGACCCTTGGTCCCAAAGGCATGGACAAGATGCTCATCGACGGCATGGGGGATATCACCATCACCAACGACGGGGTCACCATCTTAAAGGAGATGGACATCGAACACCCTGCCGCAAAGATGATGGTCGAGATCGCAAAGACCCAGGACGCTGAAGTCGGCGATGGGACAACAACTGCAGTCGTGATCGCAGGGGAACTCTTAAAGAACGCTGAAGGGCTTCTTAACCAGAGCGTCCACCCGACCAGTATTGCCGAAGGATACCGGATGGCAGCGGCAAAGGCGCTCGTGATGCTCGACGGGTTCGCCATTACGGTGAAGCCAACCGATACCGCGATGCTCAAAAAGATCGCAGAGACCGCACTCACCGGCAAGAATGCAGAGGTATCAAAAGACCAGCTCTGCGATATCATCGTAAAGGCGATCACCTTTGTCACCGATCCCGACGGCAAAGTAGATATCGCCCACATCAACGTGGAGAAGAAGGTCGGCGGATCGGTGGATGACTCCAATCTTATCGAAGGTATGGTTATCGACAAGGAACGTGCGCACCCGAACATGCCCAAATCGTGAAGAATGCAAAGATCCTGCTCCTCAATGCAGCGCTCGAATTCAAAAAGACCGAAGTGAATGCGAAGATCAATATCTCCACGCCCGGACAGGCCCAGGCATTCCTCGATGAAGAAGAGCACATGGTCCACGCGATGGTGGACAAGGTCGTCAAAAGCAATGCGACCGTCGTCTTCTGCCAGAAAGGCATTGATGATGTTGCACAGCACTACCTTGCAAAGGCCGGGATCCTTGCTGTCCGCAGGCTGAAGAAGAGCGATATCGAGAACCTTGCCCGGGCAACGGGTGCAAATATCGTCAACAGCATCGATGCAATCACCCCAAAGGATCTCGGCACCGCAGGGCTTGTTGAGGAACGCAAGGTCTCGGGTGACGAGATGATCTATGTCTCGAAGTGCAAAGATCCCAAGGCAGTCTCCATCATCGTCCGGGGCGGGACTGAGCACGTTGTCGATGAACTCGAACGTGCCATCCACGATGCACTCATGGTCGTCAGCGTCGTTGTTGAGGGTAAAAAGATTGTTGCCGGTGGCGGAGCACCCGAGACTGAACTCTCGCTTCGGCTGCGGAGATATGCATCGCAGGAAGGCGGTCGTGTCCAGCTCGCGATTGAAGCATTCGCAGGCGCCCTGGAGATCATCCCCCGGTCCCTTGCCGAGAACGCGGGGCTTGACCCCATCGATATGCTTGTCGCAATCCGGGCTGCACACGAGGCGGGGAAAAAGAATTTCGGGCTTGATGTCTATGCAGGGCAAACCCGTAGACATGCTCAAGGCAGGTGTTGTTGAACCGCTGCGGGTGAAGACGCAGGCAATCTCAAGTGCGGCAGAGGCGGCAGTCATGATCCTCCGCATTGACGATGTCATTGCATCTTCGAAATCCGGCTGCACCCGGTGGCGGGATGCCCCCCGGCGGTATGGGTGGAATGCCCCCCGGCATGGGTGATTATTAATTTTCCATTCCATTTTTTAAAAGAATTAAAAAAAATATCTTTTCTCAAACACTCGTTTTTCCTATTGAGGTGAACGGTTGGAATATGCCGTGAGCGTTCAGTGCATCGGCCTGGTGAAACAGCCCCAGCCATGGGTGCACCTCAAGGCCTGATATGCACTCAGCTGATTTTGTTTTCCTGTCCGGCCCGGATAATAAGGACCGGTTTCTTTGTTTTTCTGACGACGGTGAACGTGGTGCTTCCGAGCACTAACTCCCGTATCCAGTCCACGCCAAAGGCACTCATCGCAATCAGGGATACATTGTCCTCATCTGCAACCGATAGTATCAACTCTGCCGGATCTCCTGCGCCAACGTGAATTTTTACGTCAATACCAGTATCAATAAATTCCTTTTTCATGTCCTCAAGCCGGGTCTCTGCGGCCTTACCATAACCTTCTATATCCTGTTGTGATTCTGCGCGATTGACGACATGCAGGAGAACGATTTCTTTTATCCCGGGAATATTTTTTACAAATGCTGATGCATCGCTGGCGGATTGGGAAAAATCTGTTGGTACCAGCACTTTTGAAAATAGTTTTTGGGAGGAAGATTCAGGTGATGCCCGGGTGTCACCGGATTTCGGGGGGAAATGCATAATAAGGACATTCGTCGTTGAATACCGAATCACAGACGACGAGACGCTCCCTAACAGAAGTTCCTGGATCGGGTTGATGCCCCGTGCACCAATGACTATCAGGGATACGTTTTCGGTTTCCGCAATTTCCAGGATCGCGTGCGAAACAGTGCCCTGGGTAATTGCATTGACTATCACATCAACACTTATGCGTACTTTCAGGCCGAATTGCTCAAGAAACTTTTTTTTCTCTTCCAAGAGGAGCTGACTATTTTCGATATGCGGGCTCCCGTGCGTCCAATCCAGTCTCGCGGGGCGGGTGGCGTCCACCACATGCAGAAGAACCACTTCCTGTATCCCGGGAATCTCGCTGATGCAATCAAGGATTTTTTGCGAATACGGTGAAAAATCCAAAGCTACTAACACTTTTTCGAACATTGCGGCACTCTTACTGTTTAATACCGTTGACCTGTAATAAAAAGATCACTCCTGATCGCACCTGATCGAATACCGGTTCGCGGCCCATCATCGGAAATTTATAGGAGATTTTTAGTTCGTTAACCGTACAGCATATTTCCTGAGACCTGCATCAGGAGCTCACTCAATGGCAGTTCTGGGTTTTTTCCCCGAAGGTACCCTTGGTATTCAGCATCCTGTCTCTGGAGCATCGTCATTATTCCGGAATAATGGGCAAAACAGGGATGAAGACCTGTCTCACTCTTTTTTTAGATTATGTAATGCCACATTCTATGTGCGTTTCAAAATCGAAAATGTAATAATTTATTAACCTACTGACCCTGATAGAATATTATCAGGATAATCTTATTCATAAAAAGTTGAGAAACAATGGTCAAAATGTGTGAGTGCTGCAGAAATTTAACGCACGAAAATAGCGCAGCATTCTGTATGCACTGCGGAAATAAATTTCCCGAAGATGAATGTGTTATACTACGTCAGATCCGGGACTCGGTCGAAGAATCGCAAAGAGAAATCGTGAATATCAGGAATCTTATACGCCGATCACAGAAAAAACCAACACTGGCAAAAAACCTCCTTTATGCAAGTATTGGCATAATCCTCTTCGTCATTGTCGTGGCAGTACTGTTTTTTAAGCCATGAAATATGCGAAAATTATTTTTAAGACGAGGATTTTACCAACACTATCCGGAACGCTCGTGCCTCTTGCATTTTCAGGCAATTTTTTTGTTGTATGAACCCGACCCTTCCGATTCTATTACCCGCTCTCCCCTGCCTTTTTTACCCGGGAAAAGAAAAGGAATGGTAGAATGAACAAAATACCTCTGGAAACGACTGACGATGAATCCTCCATCCGGTTCCGGGACTGTTTCTCTGTCCGGTATATCCAGTCTGCTGCATTGTTGTGCAGACTGGGCTACCGGATTGAAATGGATTTCTTGGATTCCGGCAAAATTTCTGAAGAAGCACGCCTCCGGCACGAGGTATTCATCCTCAACTCGATCCTCTCATCCGTTGCATTCCTCGAATCCACCATCAATGAGCTCTATGCTGATGCAGCAGATGATGCCTATTTTTTTACCGATGAAAAAAATGAAGTGCTCCTGAAAACTATCGGTGAGAAATGGAGAAACGAAAAGAATTTTGATCGCGCCCCCCTGGTAAACAAGTACCAGAAAATACTCATAATCGCAGAGAAACCCGTGTTCGATGACGACAATCAAGTTTTTTCCAACATCCGGAACTTAATTGAAATCCGGAACTCCCTGATGCATTACAAACGGGAATGGATTGTTGTGCAAAAAGGTGAAATGTCCGGGGATATTGAAGAGACGCACGGAGAAAAACTGGAGCGAATGCTCAGGAACAAATTTCCGGGAAACCCGCTGGCTCAAAAAAACCGCCCGTTTTTTCCGGATATATGCTTTGGGCACGGTTGCGCAGAATGGGCGGTGAAGAACAGCCTCGCTTTTACCGATGAATTTTTCAAAAAACTTGAACTGCCCGCGCCTTATGACGGTATAAAAAATGAATTAGCAACAAAATAGTACAAGGTACTACTTCTTTCCCTTCTTCTTTTTCGGCTTGTCTTTTGCCATGGACATGAGGTCAATGATATAATTTCCCTCTTTGCCTACACTCACAATTCGCTGGTCGCTCTGCGCCATTTTTTCGAGATTGAGCTCGTACGTACCCGGGGAAACAATCCGGATCGTCTCCACCCGGTCATACATCTCCACCTGTTCTTTTTTCTTTGGCTCTACTATCTCAAGAATATCCTCGCGAGACTCATCAGCAATTTCAGAGATGGACTTCTCTTCCAAAACGTCCTTGTTGATCTCTGTGTCTTTTACATAGAGGAACTTTTTGCCCCCGCAGCTCGCGCAGCCTTTAAGGATCTCCGTAGAGCCAGCCTTGTATTCCCGTCCGCATTTTGTACATTTGTGCGGCATACCCTTCACCCGAAGCACTCAAGCATGGTCTCGTACAGACTCTCAACATTTCGTCCTTCAAGGCCGGAGACAGCAACAACCGGGTGCTGCGGGAAAGCACTCCTTATCCGTGCAGGGACTGCATCAGCGAGATCGATCTTGTTTGCAACAATAATAACCGGGAGTTTGCGGCTTTCGATGATACCGATCATCATGATATTGACCTGCATGAACGGATCCAGGGTTGCATCCAGCATGTAGATGACACCGTCAATATCCTCGCGAAGCCAGTGCATTGCCTCAGCGACACCCTCTGTCGCCTCACGGGCGCGGATGATTGCTTCATCCTTTTCCATACCGAATTCTAAGAATTCGTGATAGTCAATCTTGGTGGTTACCCCCGGAGTATCCACAATATCGATCATTATTGTGCTGCCATTTGCACCCGAGATGATGATATCTTCTTTCTTCCTTGCCCTTCGGGTCTCGTGCGGGATCTCGCTGACCGGGCCTACTGCATCCCCGGTCCAGTCCCGGGCAATGCGGTTTGCAAGCGTTGTCTTTCCTGCATTAGGCGGGCCGTATATGCCGATACGGGTCCTCTTCTTCTTGAAAAACCTGGTGAGGAACTTGGAAAATTTCTTCTTTGCCTTACCATAGGCCTGATAAAATATTTTCATGGGAAACCCCCCTGGCTGCGCATTGTACAAAGGAACAAAGAATTCACCATAATTCGTTAGTAGTGTATAGAAATCGCTCTTTATTATGTTTCTTATAATCTGTCTTTCCTTACCTCCCCGTAATCATCGTTCATGCCCTTCCCATTATTACTGCGCTGCATTATGAATTGCCCCCGCCAAATTGTATTTATACAAGAGAAGGGGAGTATGCTAATTGTAATCATCAGAACAAGCACTTCAAGGAGGTGACTCATGAAAAAGACAACCAATGAAATGCGGTTTGAGACCCAGATCCCGTTAAGAGACGTAATGAAAAACAACCCAACCATGATTGGTATCGAGGCAACGGTCGCGAAGGCGGCAAAAGCCATGTGCCATGACGAGGTTGGCAGTGTCATCATCCTCGGGAACGGTCAACCTATCGGTATAGTTACCGAGGAAGACATTACCTGCAAGGTGGTGGCAAAAGATCTCAAGCCAAGTACTGTACAGGTAAAAGAAATCATGAGTACGCCACTCATTACGGTGAGTGCGGACAAAACTGTAGGCGATGCCGCCCATATGATGGTGAAGCATAAGGTAAGGAGACTGCCGGTTATCGATGCAAAAAAGAAGGTCATCGGGATAGTGACCGTGCGTGACCTCCTTACCGTGTCCAATGAACTCAATGAACTCCTTACCGATCTCATCGAGATTAACCGCGAGGAAATTGTTGAGCAGGGCATGTGCAATCGCTGCGGTCAGATGTCTGATGATCTCAAACGGGTTGACAACATCCTGCTCTGTCCCCGCTGCCGTGATGAGGATACTATTACATGAAAACAGCACAGGATTTCATGATCGGGATCCCTGTGCTGAAATATAATGACCAGATAACCAAGGCACGGCAAATCCTGACGAGACGACCGGTTCCGTGAAGTCTATGTCGTGGACGCGAAAAAAAACCTCCTCGGCTATATTGACCTCACGGATGGGCTGCGGGTAACTGCGACAAAATCGAATGTAACCGTCGAAGGGTATGTCAAGGAAGCCCCCATGGTCAGCCCGGCTGATACCATTGAGCAGGTGGCAAGGGTGATGCGAAAATACGAGACGGACAGTGTTGCAGTCGTTGATCCCAGCCCTCGCATTATCGGAGGTGTGCTCCTGTCAGATGTATTTCCCGTTATCATCTCCCGCCACGAACTTCACGGGACCGTAGCCTCTCATATGACCCGGGACGTGATGATAGCAAGCCCGACAGATACGATCCAGAAGATTTACACCATGATCCTGGAGAGCGGGTTTTCCGCATTTCCCGTAGTGAAGAAGAAGCGGATTGTGGGTTTAATTTCCCGTCGCGATCTGATCCGGACACGGCGGGTTCAGTCGATAATTGCCGGGCATGCCCACACAACCATCGAGGAGGTTATGTCCAAGAATGTGGTCACCATCGGTCCTGATGAACCGATTGGCTCTGCTGCGGAACTGCTGGTGAAGCATGATGTGAGCCGGCTTCCCGTTATTGACGGGGACCGCATTGTCGGTATTGTTGACCGGCACGATGTACTGAAAGGCCTCGCATGAACGATTCCGCGAACATGCGCGAAGTGAGCAGATTTCTGATAAACGGTGACCCGTATTGTTCCAGAAATATCATACAATCAGGGTCATTGAACCATTAGGAGGGGAATTATGCACCAGAATGACCGGGGCATCAAACAGGGTGACCGGCTCTTAAAGATGCAGGGAAAACTTGACCGGGGGCCGGTTGAGTTCAAATCCCACATTGTCCAGCAGGAAGGTGAGATCATGGCAATCGCAACCCATGATGTCATATCGGTACCGCCCACGCAGAGTATTATCGGGGCAGTGGAGATCATGACAAAATGCGGATTCCGCCGTTTACCCGTTACTGATGCAGGCACGAAGAAACTGCGCGGGATCATCACCTCCGGCGATGTGATCAATTTCATGGGAGGAGGTGACAAGTACAAACTCGTACAGGTCAGGCATGGTGGCAACCTGCTCGCCGCGGTCAACGAAAGCGTGCGTACCATCATGACCCAGCAGATTACCACACTCGCACACGATTCACGCATCAGTGATGCTGTGGATATCATTGTCAAAAAAAAGATCGGGGGTCTCCCCATAATCGACGATGATGGTGTGCTGAATGGTATCGTCACCGAACGCGACGTGCTGCGGGTGCTTGGTGCGGAGCGAAGTTCACTCACTGTTGAGGATGTTATGAGTTCCTCGCTCCGGGTGACTAGCTCCGGACTGCACGATTGCGAACGTCGCCCACGACATGATCCAGTACAGGTTCCGGCGGTTGCCGGTGGTGAGTGATGACGTGCTCTATGGGATGGTGACTGCTACGGACATTATGAAGTATCTTGGGAGCCGCGAGGTCTTCTCGCGCCTGACAACCGGTAATGTTGCAGAAGTCATGGGATTGCCTGTCCGCACACTGATTGCCGGGGAGCTCTTTACGACTACACCGATGCAGAGCATCAACCTGGCAGCCCGGGAGATGCTGACCAGAAATATCGGTGCATTACCCGTGATCGAGGGCTCCCGACTGATTGGCCTGGTGACCGAGTTCGACCTTGTCCGGGCATTTGCGAAGGGATGACTGAAATGTTTGCACATGAAGTGATGACTGCACCGGTCTATTTTGTCTCCCCCTCGGAGACGATTGCCTACGCAAGGAACCTGATGGTGAAGCACAAAATCTCACGCGTCCTTGTGATGGAAGACGGCAGGCTCACGGGAGTTCTCACCAAAAAGGATATTGCATACCGTCTCCGCCAGGGAGAACCCGCATGGCGCCGGCGTCCTGTTGACCAGATTCCGGTGGGTGCATTTGCTACGAGTAATCCAATAGTCGTCGCACCTGATGCAGGGATCAGGAAGATCGCAGGCATTTTTTCTGGAAACACTATCAGTTGTGTTCCGGTGGTTGATGCAGGAAAGGTCGTGGGAATAGTAACAAAAACAGATCTGATGAAATCAGGTCTTGTCCGGAACCTTACCTGTCCGGTGAAGGACGTGATGGAGGATGTGGCGACGATCAGCCGTTACCACTCGCTTGATCACGTGATTACGGTGATGAGCGAACGCGATGACAAAGTTGTTGTCATGAATAATGATGGTACAATTGCCGGAATAATCACTGAGACAAACCTTGCGTTCTTTGATAATGAGCATACGATTTCCAGGGTGGTTAAAAAAGATGTAACTACACGGAGACGCGAAGAGGCGGGTGGGACGAGCAGTCACCGCTTACGAACTGTCGAATCAGTGATTGCCGAGGATGTAATGACCAGCCCGGTCATTACGGTACCCCCGGCAACACTGCTGCCCGATGCCCTTGAACTGATGAGAAAAAACCATGTCAACAGTCTTGTTGTTGTGGAGAACGGTGCGATATCTGGAATTATTAAACGGGATGATATCATAAAGGAAGTGGCGAAATGACAAAAGAAGTTTTTATCAAAGATGTTATGGCAAAACCAATCACCATATCCAAATCGGCAAAGATCACCGAAGCACTTGATAAAATGCTTGCGGAGGGTATTGATCCCCTCATTGCAGTCAACAATAATTCTGTAGTCGGTACAGTCTCCCGGCAGGCGATAGCAGAGAAGCTGGGCAGCAAACAGAACTCTACTATTGCACCCACCGCTATTCATGTGGCAAGTGTGGTTGAAGAAGAGTTCACGAGCGTCTATCCTGACGAAAGTATTAACGTGCTCATCCCGCTGCTCCAGCACTACAAACTTGTCGTTGTGTATGACAGCGATCACAAGTTGATCGGCCAGGTGAGTGCCGGCGATCTGCTGAAAAAGTACCAGCCGGAAAACGGGATTGAAAGTGCCATTGAAAAGGTCATCACCATTGAGGCAGATGAGCGCGTTGTTCACCTGCGCCGCCGTATGCTTGATGCCAATATCACCCGTTTTGTTGTATCGGATCAAGGCAAATACATTGGAATCGTCACAGAAACTGACGTCGCTATTGCGATGCGGAAATTCCGGGAGTCGGTCAAGGACCAGCACCAGGACCACCGGATACGGAATATGATTATCAGGGACATCATGACCGCACCGCTCATATCAGTCGACCCTACGGCAAGTGTGTCAGAGGTGATAGACCTGATGCTGAAAAAGAACATCAGTTCGGTCCCCGTGGTGGATAAGGGCAGGCTGTCCGGTATCATCACGCGACGGTCGCTTGTCAATGCACTCTAGGTCCTGAGTATGGTGCTCTCCACACCGGGACATGTCAGTTGAGATGTGCATTTAAAAAAAGAAACAGGGAGAAAAGCGAGGCAGGGGAAACGAGGAGGTATCATGGCTGTTCAGTTGTTGGTTAAAGATGTAATGGCAAAGCCGGTGACGATTTCAAAATCCCAGTCAATCAACGAAGCTCTGGATAAGATGCTCAATGAAAACAGTGACCCGCTTATCGTGCTTGCCAGTCACCAGGTTGTGGGAACGGTATCCCGTAAATCGATCGCAGATAAACTGGGGAGCAAACACAAGGCAACGATCTCCACGGCAAAGATTCATGTCGCCAGTTCACTCGAGGAAAATATCCCCTCGGTGTCTCCCGAGCAGGACATCAGTGTTGTCGTACCGCTCTTAAAAAAGCATAAACTGGTGGTTGTCCATGATAGCGACAAGCGCCTTATCGGGCAGGTCGGGTATGGGGAATTACTCCGGGTGCTCCAGCCCAAAGGGAGTATTGATGGAGCAATGGAACCTGCCCATACCATTGATGCAGACGAACGGCTCTCGCACCTCCAGGCCCTGATGGAGGAACACACCATTTCCCGGTTTGTTGTTACCGAAGGAGAAAAAATCAGCGGCATCGTCACGGAAACCGATCTTGCAGTCTCACTCAGGAAATTCCGGGAGAAGATAGAGGACCGGCACCAGGACTTCCGGTTTCACAACATCATTGTCCGGACCATTATGACTACCCCGATCCTCACGATCGACCGGAGTACAAAGATGGCGGATGTTGTCAGTATGATGCTGAAAAAAAATATCAGTTCAATCCCGGTTATGGATAAGGGCAGACTGGTTGGTATGATTACGCGCCGCTCGCTTGTTCAGGCGTTGTAATATCTAAATCCTCCTCCTTTTCAATCGTGATATTATCGTTCTCTCCATCTGGTATAATTGCGATTAACCCCGCCACCCCCGATGGGACGCCCCCGCGGCGGATCATTGACTAAAAATTTGCTCTGTAGAAATCATGCTCGTTAAAAAACCGAAGAGGGGACCGTTTCGGATAGCGATGGGGCCACGGGCGCTCACCGCCTCGTCGGGGCTCGCCCCGTGGAGCATGGCTGTGGATCTCGGCAGCGTTGAGAAAAATCCAACCGCTCTTGGGGGTCGGGGTCACCTCGCAATTTCCACACCAGTCAAAAAACGCGAGGGGATTTCTGCATAGCCAAAAAATTAAAAAACTTTCTGCCCCGCCGTGCCTCGGAGAGGCCCTGAGTGGGTTCCATCGTATTTCGATACGATTTCATGTTTTAATTCCGTAACTACGGGTGGGAAAATTAAAATCAAAAATCTCAACCCTCTTTTTCCCCGCTTTTCAACTCCTTTTGAAATTCGTAATAAGAATATGCCACAGTAATCACCGCAACTGCAAGTACCGGTACAAGGACGAACCAGAGCGCGTATACCCCGGCAAATATACCAACACAGGAAATAACACCTGCGATATTGAATAATTTCCCGCCGAGCTCGTGTGTCTTCTTCCAGACCGTTTTACTGCTTAATGTCCATGGTGTGCGGATACCAACAAACCAGTTCTGCTCCGCATGGTCGAGGAGAAATCCGAGGTAGATGAAGAGTATCCCGATGAGAATCGGGAAACGTGAGGTTCGGGCTGATCTGGTACCCGATACTCCAGAGAATAATCTGGACCTGGATGGCCAGCATGAAAAGGACAAACAGGAGAATGAATCCCTCGTAATAGTCCCGGAATTTCTCGTAATTCTTTTTGTACGGGTCGATGCGGGGAAGAACGGCCAACAGAGCGACAAAGCCGGTCATGATGAAGGGGATGAGAAAGAGTCCCCAGAACTTCGACATGTAGCCGTCAGCCTGGCCGGCAGCGTTCCAGTGCGATACGATGCGATCCGGAGCTGACGGGATAGACGGCGATGGTAATGGCGAAGGTGATAATGAGGACAGCAATAATTGCAAACCTGATGAGTTTCACACATCGCTATTGGGAATTGATCCGGTAATAAGGTGATCCTGGTATCGCTGTGGCTGGCACAATTCACGTGCTGATGATCGCTCGCCTCGAAAAATACGATTGAACGCCGCCGCCTCCGACGGGGCGCCCCCGCGGCGGCTCGAGAATGTTTAATTTCAGAATCAAAAATACTTCAATAAATATATCCGTTGACGGAGTTACGTACTTTGTTCAGTAAAACTATCAATTCAAAAAACGGGTGACATCCCTTGACCTCACTTCGCACAATGTTTGTCCTGATTCTCGTCGTCACTAGTTGGGCTTGCTACTGGCAGCTGGGATGCGTGGGACATGGCCGGAGATGGGAAAAGAGACTGGGAACGTTCCCTCCACCGTTCTTATTAGACCTTCAATCCCAGCGCCTGCACAGATCGAAACCTATCAGGTTCCTCCGGATGGTTATTGGATCAAGATTGATCCCATCAGCGACAAGTTTGTGGGTGAGAGTTTCACGATAACCTCTACGACAAATCTTTCCGCTAGGTAACAGAAGTCCTCGTCCAGGTATATTCGGGGGCACATTTCAATGGTCCAAAAATGCAAACATGGGAATTCTATGGCGCAACTGGTTCCGTAAAGGTTATCCAAGGTAATAGCGGAATTAATACGATTTCATTCGTTGTCAATTCCTCCACATTGTATAATTCATCCCCATTACAACCGGACGAATATATAGTTACTGAAGACGCAATCATTCAGCCGGTTACCGGCACTGCACTGTTCAATGTTCTTCCTGCCCCCGATTCTTACGGGAAAACGCCATTAAAACCGAAGAATTTTATCGACTGGGAAAAACTGGATCTGCCCCTGCTCATCACGCTGCCGTCCCACGCGTGCGCCTCCTGCGGCTCAGGAGACTCAACAACCATGTCTTGAAATATAATGCAATCCCACTTAGATACGAAATATCGCCTGCGTCCGAATCCGTTCATTCATAGTAAGGATATTGAGTGGACCTGACTGGTCGGGTGCTTTTTCCTGCCAAACGCTTATTACCAGACCCTGCCCATATTATAAAGCACCATTCATGGAGCAGTGACTATCCACTGCGAGTGTCTGTACAAGATGCGAGATTCCTCTGTTGAGGTAGCCAAGCCTGGTATGGCGCAGGTTTGCTAAACCTGTGTCCCCCTGGGACTCGAGGGTTCAAATCCCTCCCTCAGCGCTAAAAGAGAAAATCTCACACTACGAGGGGATTGGATGGCTCAGGAAGAAGACATAAAATACTTTGTAAGGGTAGGCACAACCGATCTGGATGGAACCAAATCGGTGAGGATTGCCCTGACCGGCATCATGGGCGTAGGCAGGCATACCTCTACGGTGATCTCCCGTATGGCGAAAGTCGACGAATACGCACAGCTCGGTCGCATTGACGAGGAGTCGGTCAACCGGCTCCGCACCGCTGTTGAACAATACTCATCGAAGATCCCATCATGGATGGCGAACCGGCCAAAAGATATCTACACCGGCGAGGCAAAGCACCTGTTAGGTGGCGATGTAGCGCTCTCAAAGGACGAAGACGTCAACCTCATGAGAAAGATCCGCTGCTACCGTGGTATCCGGCACGAGACCGGGCAGAAAGTCCGCGGGCAGCGCACCAAGTCTACCGGAAGAACCGGGACGACTGTCGGTGTCAAGAGGAAGAAAGAAGGAGGTAGCTAACCATGGGATATCCGGGAAAGAATCATAAATCGTACCAGACTCCCAAAGCGCCCCTTCGAAAAGACGCGGATCGAATCGGAAACCCGTCTCGTGATCGAATACGGGCTGCGCAACAAGCGCGAAGTCTGGAAAGCACAGAGCTACCTGACGCAAAGTACCGGAAAGGCGCACGTGAACTTCTTGCCATCATGTCAAGCACTATTGACAGGACGCTTTTTGAGGCAAAGAAAACCGAACTGATCTCCCACATGCAGCGATCAGGACTGCTTGGTCCGGATGCAGATATCGAAGATGTCCTGGCACTCAAGGTCCAGGCCCAGCTCGAACGCCGGCTCCAGAGCCTGGTACACCGGAAAGGGCTTGCCCGTTCACCAAAACAGGCACGCCAGCTCATCACCCATGGGCATATTGCAATTGGTGGCAGGCGCGTCACTATTCCGGGTTACCGGGTAAACCGGAACGAAGAGATGCAGATCGCCTATTACGGCAAATCACCGTTCTTAAGTGACTCACATCCCGAAAAGTCACGGATCACCAAACCAGCAGGAGTGAGATAAGATGGCGGCAAATGATAAGGAAAAGTGGGGCGTTGCACATATTTTTGCATCGTTCAACAATACCATCATCACCATCACCGATCTCTCTGGTGCAGAGACTGTTACAAAAAGCAGCGGTGGCATGGTAGTCAAGCAGGACCGGAACGAGGGCTCGCCCTATGCAGCAATGCAGATGGCAGGCAATGTTGCCCAGAATGCCCGCGAGAAGGGAATTGTCGGGGTTCACGTCAAGGTGCGTGCACCTGGCCAGGGTAAACAACGCAGTCCCGGGCCCGGTGCCCAGGCAGCAATTCGTGCTCTCGCCCGTGCCGGGATGCGGATCGGGCGTATTGAAGATGTCACGCCTATCCCCCACGACTCCTGTCGCGCAAAGGGCGGCAGGCGAGGAAGGAGAGTGTGATGGAGATCGAATTCAGCAGTCTTGACGATACCCTGGCACGATTCACTCTTGCGGGAGCGAGCCCGGCATTTGCCAATGGGTTCCGGCGGGCAATGATCGGTGAAGTGCCGACTCTTGCAATTGAAGATGTGCGTATCTATGACAACACGAGTGCATTCTTCGATGAGATGCTGGCACACCGGCTCGGGCTCATTCCCATAAAAACCGATCTTTCAACCTATTCGACAAAGGAAAAATGCTCCTGCGGTGGAGCGGGATGCCCGGGCTGTACGGTTACGTTCACGTTGAGCGTCGAAGGTCCAAAGACGGTCCTGTCAAGCGACCTCATTCCCCAGGACCCCAAAGCGACTACCGGTATACGATAATATACCCATCGTGAAGCTCACGAAAGGTCAGAAACTTGTCATTGAAGCACATGCCGTCCTCAATACCGGACAGAGAGCATGCAAAATGGCAGCCGACACTCGTATGCGGATTACAAGAACTATCCTGTAGTATCCATCAGTGAAGCCTGCGATGCATGCATGAAGTGCGTGGACGAATGTCCCCGTGCAATTCTTGAAGTGCAGGATCCAAAAGGTAAGAAAGTCGAGAGTAGTAGAAGGCAAGCTTCCCGACTGCTCCATGTGCAAACTCTGTGAGAAGGCATGCCTGGAAAGCGGTATCGGGGACGAACCGGCAATTACCATATCTGCAGAAGCAGACCGGTATATTTTCGTGGTCGAGAGCGATGGGTCATTACCGGTAAAGGAGATCATGGACCGTGCACTGCACTATATCAGGGATCAGTCAGACGAGCTGGAGAGACAAATAGGCGAGATATCAGGGGATGAGAAGAAATGACAAGAATTGTGGAAAAGACGAACCCCCGTCTTACCAACCTCATTTCGCTCCTGAAGAACAATTCACGGGAGAATGAGGCAAAGATCTGGCGCGAGATCGCAAGCAGGCTGGAGACACCGAACAGGAATTACGCCGAGGTCAACCTGTCCAAGATCAACCGCTATGCCCAGAATGGTGAGACGATCATCGTTCCCGGAAAAGTACTGGGCAGCGGTGTGCTGGAGCAGTCTGTGAAGGTTGCAGCGCTGAACTTCTCAGCATCAGCCACCAGCAAGATCAGGGACGCAAAGGGACAGTGTATGTCGATCGAACAACTCCTTTTGGACAATCCGAAAGGAAGCGGTGTCCGGATCCTGAGGTGAACAAAACATGGTTACAGTAATCAACGGTGACGGATTGCTTCTCGGACGGCTTGCAAGCCTTGTCGCACAGCGCGGGCTTGCCGGTGAAGAGATTGCGATTGTCAACGCAGAGAAAGCCATCATCTCCGGCAGCCGTGCACGTGTGCTTGCCAACTACCGGCACAAGGTGGAACGCGGCGCCAGCGGCAACCGCTGGGGACCGTTCGTCCCGCGCAGGCCCGACCATCTCATGAAACGGACTATCCGTGGCATGCTCCCGTACAAACGCCCCCGTGGTGTCGATGCCATGAAGCGCATCAAGTGCTATGTCGGTGTTCCGGTAGAATTTGTCGGAAAAGAGATGGAAGTGCTTGAAGATGCACACATGAACCGGCTGAATAACCCGGCATTTGTAACGCTCGGTGCAGTGTGCACATTCCTCGGAGCGAAGTTCTAAGGTGTTCACCATGGTAAAGATCATAAACACAAGTGGAAAACGCAAGACGGCAATCGCACGTGCGACCCTGAAAGCAGGGAAAGGCATGATCCGGGTCAACTCTGTACCGCTCGAGACGTACGGCAGCGAAGTCACACGGATGAAGATATCAGAACCGCTGCTTCTTGTACCCAAAGCGATACACGGCATCGACGTGATCATCGATGTCGCTGGTGGCGGTGTGATGGGTCAGGCAGAAGCGGTCCGTACCGCACTTGCCCGTGGTATCCTTCAGTGGCACAACGATCCCCAGATTAAGGATATCTATCTTACCTATGACAGGACGCTCCTCGTCAATGACTCACGGCAGAAAGAAGCAAAGAAACCGCACGGTCGTGGAGCACGCAAGAAATTCCAAAAGTCTTATCGTTAAGATAAAAGATATGATGAGAGGTAAAAAATCGTGATACCCGTTCGATGTTTCACCTGTGGGAAACCAATTTCAACAGCGTGGGAAGAGTTCAAGCATGAGACGGGAGAAAGGCGAGGATCCAAAAAAGATCCTCGACGATCTTAATATTTCCCGGTACTGCTGCAGGCGTATGCTCCTGACCCATAAAGAGATCATTGATGAGCTCAACCCGTACCAGTAGATTGACATAAGACCGAGGGGTCGTAGGGTAGCCTGGACCATCCTATTGCGTTCGGGACGCAGTGACCTGAGTTCGAATCTCAGCGACCCCATAGTAACAGTATAAAATCATCAATTTGAGGACGAAAAATGCAGACGCAGACGTATACCCGGTATGAACGGGCGAGAATTATTGGAGCAAGGGCTCTGCAGATATCAATGGGTGCTCCCTTACTTGTCACTACGACACGGATCGATCCGCTGGAGATCGCCATTGAGGAATACAACAACAACACCATCCCCATTACCGTAAAAAGGAAGTAGAAGAATACAATGACGACGATTGAGGTAATCGAGGCTACGGACTATCCTCGACAGCCGGGGCAACATGACCGTCGAGGCTGACATTCATACTCCCGGTGGTTTTGGCAGGTCTGCAGCCCCCAGCGGTGCCAGCACCGGCACGCTGGAAGCAAAGGTCAAACCGCCCCGAGAAGCCGTCGAGTATGCTGTCCAGAATGTAATACCTGCACTTATCGGGCTGGACGCAGGTGACCAGCAGGGATTTGATGAGCAGCTCCGCGATATCGACGGGACGGCAAACTTCGCTGAAATCGGTGCAAACATTGCCGTAGCGCTCTCGCTTGCGAATGCAAAGGCAGCCGCATCATCCATGGGGCGTTCCACTCTTCCGCTACCTTGGCGGGGCGTTCGTAGAATGAGATGCCACTCCCCCTGGGGAATGTGATTGGCGGAGGTGCGCATGCTGCAAACTCGACCGAGATCCAGGAATTCCTTGTCGTGCCCGGAGATGCCACAGATGCTGAAGAGGCAGTTCTTGCAAACGCTGCAGTCCACCGGGATGTCAAGGAACTCCTGGCAAAACACGGGAAATCCTGCGGCAAGGGTGATGAGGGTGCATGGGCTCCGCAGATTGATGATGCCCTCGCATTTGAGCTCATTGCCGAGGCGACCGGAATTGTTGCTGACGAGATGAACATCTCGGTCGATATGGGTATTGATGTTGCTGCAAGCCAGATGTGGAACGGAGAAGGATACACGTACCGCGAAAAGGTTCGCACTACAGAAGACCAGATCGCGTATATTGCTGAGCTCGTTGACAGCTATGATCTTGTGTATGTGGAAGATCCGCTTCATGAAGATGACTTTGACGGGTTTGCAGACCTCACCAGTCAGGTAGGCGACCGTTGCCTTGTCTGCGGTGATGACATCTTTGTGACGCAGGTCGACCGCATTCATCAGGGTATCGAGATGAACGCAGCCAACTGCGTGCTCATAAAACCCAACCAGGTAGGGACGCTGACTGACACGTTCGAAGCGGTCCGTCTTGCCCACACCCATGGCCTGGATACCGTGATGAGCCACCGGTCCGGTGAGACCACTGATACAACAATCGCACACCTCGCAACTGCATTCTCCTGTATTTTCTTAAAATGCGGTATTGTTGGCGGAGAACGCATTGCAAAACTGAATGAACTGATACGTATTGAGGAACAGCTATGACCATTGTAAACGAGATGGAAATTGAATTAAAAGAACCGCTCATCCCTGTCGAGGAATACCTTGCAGCCGGTGTCCACATCGGTACACAGCAGAAGAGCGAGGACATGAAGAAATTCATCTACCGCGTCCGCGGTGATGGACTCTATATCCTTGATATCCGCGAGACGGACTCACGGATCAAGACCGCAGCGAAATTCCTAAACCAGTACGAGGCCCCCAATATCCTCGTTGTCACCTCCCGGCAGTACGGACAGTACCCGGCCAAGAAATTAGCCGATACCATCGGTGCAATGTCGGCAACCGGACGGTTTATCCCGGGACTGCTCACCAACCCGGTACTCGATGGATACATTGAGCCCCAGGTAGTCGTAGTCACCGACCCGATTGGTGATGCGCAGGTAATAAATGAAGCAGTTCAGTGTGGTATTCCGGTCATTGCACTGTGTGACACCAACAACATGACCAAGTATGTGGATCTGGTTATCCCTACCAACAACAAGGGTCGCAAAGCGCTGTCGATGATTTATTTCCTGCTCACCAGGGAGATGCTCCGTCTTCGTGGGATCTCAACAGCACTCACCCCGGAAGACTTCGAAATGGAATTCTAATCCGGCCGGTTTCCTTTTTGGATAACCGATCGTTAGATATATTATAACGACCAGAGGGTTGATCCGATGACGATGCGTACATGCGCAGTGGCTGGCATGTTTTATCCAAGGGATCCTTCCCATCTCGAACAGCTCCTGGAGAAGTTCTTCTCGGTGAGCCGAAGGGCGGGCAACTCCCTGGGCATTGTGTCCCCGCATGCAGGGTATATTTATTCCGGGGAGGTTGCCGCTCAGGCATTTTCCACGATCTCACCTGATTTTTCAGGCACTTTTGTGGTTATCGGCCCGTCTCATCGTGGTTACATCAACTGTGTTTCGAAGGTTCCCTGGGAAACACCCCTGGGTGTTGTAGATACTGATGCAGAGTTTGTCGAATTGCTCGATATCGAAACAGACGAATTCTCTCATCGCGACGAACACTCGCTTGAAGTACAGATGCCTTTCATCAAGTACCGTTTCCCCCGGGCACGGATTGCCCCGGTGATGATGGGGCAGCAGGACTATGCCAGTGCGATGCAACTTGCAGAGAAGATCGGGACTGCGATCAAACGGACAAAACGTGATGTCCGGATCGTGGCGTCCAGCGATTTCTCCCACTATGTGCAGGAAGAAAAGGCGAAATCTGATGATCTCTATGCGATTGAACCGTTAACCTCGTTGGATGTACCGGAGTTTTACCATCGGATAGAGGAACGCGGATGTATCTGCCTGTGGGTACGGCCCGATTGCCGCCATGGTAACAGCATGCGGGAAACTCGGGGCGAAGACGGCACAGCTTATTCGGTATGCGACAAGCGGCGAGGTGACGGGGGACCGTCGCGAGGTCGTGGGGTATGCAGCCATTGCGGTGATGTAGGTTGGCAACATGGAGTGCACCGGGCAAGGTATTTTTGTTCGGTGAGCATGCGGTGGTATACGGAAAGCCCGGCATAGCGATGGCGATAAAACCCCGTGTGTTTGTTACGGTCAGAAACACCAAACGCCCTCAGCGCGCAAAGTCTCCCTATATTGACGGATGTTTTGAGGCAATGGGTGTCCTGGGCAGTGTCTATATTAACTCCCAGATACCGAGCTCATCGGGGCTTGGCTCGTCAGCAGCAGTCACGGTCGCGACGCTCTCGGCCATCAACGATGAGTTTTCCCTTCATAAAACCCGTGAAGATATCGCTGATATGGCCTTTGAGATAGAAAAAAAGGTGCAGAAGGGGAGGGCGAGCCCCACGGATACTACAGTTTCCATATATGGCGGGATTGTACTTATCACGGGGGGCTCCCGCAGGAGACTGCCCCCGCAGAATATGCACCTTGTTATTGGTGATTCACTTGTCTCACATAGTACCGCAAAGATGGTGGAGCTGGTGGGGGAGTTAAAAAAGAAACATCCCGGGATCGTGGACCCGATACTCGATGCCATCCAGGGTGTGAGTATGAGCGCGATCCATCATCTCAACAACCCAAAGGAACTGGGGCGGTATATGGACATGAACCACGCGCTGCTCGAAGCACTGGGGGTAGGTCACCCGCAACTCTCAAAGATCGTGCTTGTTGCCCGGGCACAGGGAGCATTCGGGGCCAAAATCACGGGTGCTGGTGGAGGAGGGTGCATGGTTGCTCTCTGCCCAAAGCACCTGAAGATGCGGATTGCCAGTGCGATTGAAGCGTGTGAAGCCCGTGCGATTGTGACGGGCATTGACACCGAAGGTGCAAGGAAGGAAAAGGATGTCTGAACGGATCCTGATAAAGCTCGGCGGGAGCGTGATAACCGATAAGAAAACTGACTGTGCCATTAACCGCGATCAGCTATCCTTCGTTGCATCAGCGATTTCCCGTGCCGGCACCGGAGGCATTGTTATCATTCACGGGGCCGGCTCATGCGGGCACCCTGAAGCAAAACGCTACCGGCTTGACAAGGGTGCCGTTACAGGACAGACCGAGGGAATCTATGTCACCCATCGTGCGGTCAGCAGGCTGAACGATGCGGTTGTTGAGGCTCTCCGCAAAGAAGGAGTGGCCGCAGTTGGGGTTCATCCGCTTCACACCGCGGTAGCGGATAATGGCAGACTCGTTGCCTTTGAATACCGGCATCTGGAAAAGATGCTTATGCTTAAGATGGTTCCTGTGATCCACGGTGACGTGGTGATGGACCTCTCACGTGGGGCCTGCATCGTATCGGGCGACCAGCTCGTGCGGTATCTCGCGGTTGCACTTAAAATCAATCGCGTGGGGCTCGCCACCGATGTACCGGGAGTGCTGGATGGAGGGCACGTGGTGCCGGAAATTACCAGAAAAATGGCACCATCACTCCAGATCGGCAACTCGATGCATACCGATGTCACCGGTGGAATGAGAGGGAAGATCAATGAACTGCTCGGCCTTGCAGGTGCAGGAATCGGGTCAGATATATTCCATGTCTCGCGGATCGGTGACTTTCTTGCAGGAACCGACCATGGCGGGACAAAAATTAAGGGGGACTAACCAGTATGGGAGATAAAAAAAGGTTCACATCGTCGCGCAAACTTGACCATCTGCGGATCTGCGCAGAGAAAGAAGTTGAGAGCGGCGATACCGGGTTTGGCGACATCCGGTTTGTGCATAATGCCCTTCCGGAATGTGACATGGGCACTATCGATCTTACCGCCCGGTTCCTGAACCGTACGTTCTCTTCTCCCCTGTTCATCTCGGCAATGACCGGGGGTCACCCCGGAACAAAAGAAGTGAATTCCCGTCTTGCCCGGGCTGCGGAACGCTTCGGGATTGGGATGGGTGTCGGTTCACAACGGGCTGCACTCGAGAATCCTTCTCTTGCAGACACCTTCTCGGTAGTCCGCGACGAGGCACCCCATGCGTTCCTGGTGGCAAATCTCGGCGCTGTCCAGCTCCGTGATCACGGGATTGAGTGGGCAGAGCGGGCTGTCGAAATGATCCAGGCAGATGCGATTGCGATCCACCTGAATTTCCTGCAGGAAGCGATCCAGCCCGAGGGGGATCACAATGCCCTTGGTTGTCTGGCCGCTATCGGAGAACTCTGTCGCGAGTTCCGTACCCCGGTTATCATTAAAGAGACCGGCTGTGGCATTTCCGCGGATACGGCGAGACAATGCTGGGGAGCGGGAGTCAGCGCCATTGATACAGGTGGCTGGGGCGGAACCTCCTGGGCGGCAGTAGAGAGTGTCCGCGCAGATGAAAGCAGAAATGAAGACAACAAACGACTGAAAACTCTCGGTGAAGATTTTATCGAATGGGGAATCCCGACGGTCGTAAGTCTTGCCGAAGTGCTTGCATGTGGTGGCCCGGTTATCGCATCGGGAGGTGTCAGGTCAGGGCTTGACATTGCCAAGGGTCTTGCACTCGGTGCTGATCTCTGCGGAATGGCACTGCCTCTCTTAAAACCCGCAATGGAAAGCGATGAGGCACTGGATCGCACGATTGAAGTCATCCACCAGGAACTGACCGCTGCAATGTTTCTGACCGGATCAGCACAGATTGCCGATCTCAGGAAGACAAGAATGTTTATCCTGGGCAGAACCCGGCAGATGATAGAAAAGGACAATCCGGCACGCATAAGGCGATAACATAAAAAACCGGTACATATTTCAAAGAAACACACTAACACGAACAACAAGGAGATACAAAATGGATATTGAGATTATAGCAGTGGGCGGATACGACGAGGTCGGGCGAAATATGACCGCCGTCCGCTGCGGAAAGGAAATTGTCATATTTGATATGGGACTCCGCCTGGACCAGGTAATGATCCACGAAGATGCGGAGATTGAGAATATGCACTCCCTTGATCTGATCAAGATTAAGGCGATACCCGATGATACGATGATGAATTCGGTCGAGGGGACCGTAAAGGCGATTGTCTGCTCACACGGGCACCTTGACCATATCGGGGCAATCCCGAAACTGGCGCACCGGTATAATGCACCGATCATCGCCACCCCCTATGCAACAGAACTGATCCGGCAACAGATATCCGGTGAACAGAAGTTTGGGGTGAACAACAAGACTCTTCGCGCTCAAGGCAGGTCAGCGGTACACGCTTTCCCAGAACCTCGTTTTAGAGTTTGTTCACACGCAGCATTCAATCATTGATACGGTCACGCCAGTACTTCATACCCCGCACGGCGCGATCGTTTACGCCTGTGATTTTAAACTTGACCGGACACCCGTGATCGGGCAACCCCCGGATTTTGCCCGGCTCCGCCAGATCGGGAAAGAAGGTGTACTCGCTGCTGATTGTGGAAAGTACCTATATCGATCGTCCGGGACGGTGTCCCAGCGAACGGATCGCAAAGGACCTCGTGCGGGACACCATCACCAGTTTCGAGGATGACAAGAACGCGATTCTCGTATCCACGTTCTCATCGCATATCGCCCGCGTCAAAACGATAGCTGAATGTGCACATGAGATCGGGAGAAAACCGGTGCTGCTTGGACGCTCCATGGAGAAATACTCGGTAACTGCCGAACAGATGAAACTCGTCTCGTTCCCCGAGACGACCAGTGTGTTCGGGAACCGGCGGACCGTTGATCGGACGATGCGCAGGATGATGAAGGCAGGAAAAGATAAGTTTCTGCCGATTATCACCGGACACCAGGGTGAACCAGGATCTATCCTCACCCGTCTTGCACTCGGTGATACACCCTACCAGCTGACCAAGGGTGACAAGGTTCTCTTCTCGGCAAATGTGATCCCGAACCCGATGAATTTTGGGCAGCGCTACAAGATCGAGCAGCATCTGAAAATGGCCGGAGCCCGTATCTTTGAGGATCTTCACGTAAGTGGTCATGCCTATCGCGAGGACCACTACGAGTTTATTCAGCTGTTGAATCCCCAGCACATCCTCCCTGCTCACGGGCACCTGAAGATGACAGCAGGTTATACAGACTTTGCATCAGAACTTGGCTACACTGCCCATTCCACTGTCCACATGATGAAGAACGGCCAGAGGCTCAAGATCACCTAGAACGAAGGAATACGATGTCAGAACTTTTACCGTATCTGGAATCGGTCGCACAGGAGATCGATCTCATGATCGACCGTTATTTTATTGACAAGGTTGGTGAACTGAACAAAGCGAGCGCTCACCTTCTCGCGGCCGGGGGCAAACGACTCCGCCCGGCCGTTGTCATGCTCGCAGCCGATGCGGTAAAACGGGGAAGTTCCCAGGATATTATCCAGGCGGCGCTCGCGCTGGAGCTCACGCACACGTTTACCCTTATCCATGATGATATCATGGATGATGATACTCTCCGGCGCGGTGTTCAGACCGTCCACACGAAATGGGATATGCCAACCGGTATCCTTGCCGGTGACGTTCTGTATGCCCGGGCTTTTGAGTTCATCTGCCTGGCAAAGGCGCAGGACAATGCAAAAGTTCGTGCAGTGTCCATGCTTGCCCGTGCCTGCGCCGATATCTGCGAAGGACAGCATATGGACATGTCCTTTGTGCACCGGAATGATGTCGACGAGTATGAATATCTCGAAATGGTGAAGAAAAAAACCGGGGTTCTCTATGCTGCAGCTGCGGGAATAGGTGCGATTCTTGCAGGGAGTACTGCACACCAGGCAAAAGCTCTCTACCTTTTCGGGTTGAATACCGGGATAGCGTTCCAGATACAGGACGATCTCATTGATCTCTTAACCCCGGCTGAAAAGAGTGGCAAGGACCGGGCTTCTGATCTGCGGGAAGGAAAACAGACGCTGATTATGATCAAGGCCCGGGAGAAGGGTGTTGACCTGCAAAAATACCGGCGCGATCTATCAGATGCAGATATCGACGCGGCCATAAAAGAGCTGACAGATGCTGGTGTCATTGATGAGGTTAAAAAAGTCGCAGCAGATCTTGTTGCGGAAAGCAACAAGCACCTTTCCCTGCTTCCCCCGTCAAAAGAGCGGGAACTCCTGATGGAAATCGGCGAATTTTTTGTGACCCGGAGTTATTAGGATGGCAGGGGAAGACCCAAAAGACATCCTTTTCCTCTGTGCTCTCCAGAATGCGGTGAAGCACGGGGGTGTGCCACAGGCAGGTGCGGTAGTCGGTATGGTGATGGGTGCCCACCCCGAATTTCGCCCGCGGGCAAAAGAAGTTGCAGCTCTGGCAAAAGAAGCCATTGCCGATGTTGCTGCACTCTCTCCGGAAGATCGGGTTAGAACTCTACAGGCACTTGCACCTGATATGTACGACGCTCTCTTTGTAAAACATGAGCACCGGAAGGTGCTTCCCGGATCTGGAAGGTGCGGAACAGGGCGTGGTAATGCGGTTTGCGCCAAATCCTTCAGGACCGCTTCATATCGGGCATGCCCGTGCGGCGGTGCTCAACGATGCCTATGTAAAACAGTACGGGGGAAGGTATATCCTGCGCATTGAGGACACTGACCCGAAACGTGTCGATCCCGAGGCGTATGCACATGGTAAAAGAAGATATTGCATGGCTCGGACTTGGCATCACCGAGACCGTCACGCAAAGCGATCGTCTGCCGCTCTACTACGATCTTTGCAGACAATTGATTGACAGGGGCGGGGCATATGTCTGCACCTGCAATAACGAGCACTTCAGGGAACTCAAACAGGCAAAGACTGCATGCCCGTGCAGGGACCAGCCGGTGGAGAAAAACCTCGAGCTCTGGGAGAAGATGCTCGACCATACGTTTAAGGAAGGGGAGGTGACGGTCCGGATCAAGACCGACCTTAACAATCCTGATCCGGCCATGCGGGACTTCCCTGCCTTCCGTATTCTCGATTCGCCACCCCATCCCAAGGTAGTAGCGCATGTCTACCCCCTCATGAACTTCTCGGTCGTTGCCGATGATCACCTGCTGGGGGTTACCCATGTGATCCGGGGTAAGGACCACATTGCAAACACCCGGCGGCAGCGCTATATCTATGACCATTTTGGCTGGAAGGTGCCGGTCTACCGGCACTATGGCAGGATGGGAATCGAAGGAGTGGTGCTTTCGACATCACAGATGCGCCTTGGTATCAACGAAGGAACCTTTACCGGATGGGATGATATCCGGCTCGGCACGCTCCGGGCTCTTGCACGGCGGGGGATCAGTCCTGATGCGGTAAAGAATGCCGTGCTGGCAATAGGGATCGGTGACACTGACATCTCATTCTCGTGGGACAACCTCTATGCAGAAAACAAGAAGATCGTTGATCCCGTAGCGAACCGGTATTTCTTTGTGCCGGATCCCATCACGGTAACCATTGCAGGGGCTCCGAATCATACCGCCCATGCGATGCTGCACCCGAGCGATGCTGCACGGGGCACCCGGACTCTTGTGTTTGAAGGGGCTGTGGCACTGCCCCGGGGCGATATCACGCATGACACTGCAATGGTGCGGTTAAAGGATCTCTTCAACGTTACGATCTCATGGGACGGGAGCAACCCGTCATTCTCGTACGCCGGGGATTCACTGGCTGAAGCCCGGTGCAGCCAAAGCTCATATCATCCAGTGGTTGCCGGCACAGGATCTGGTACCCTGCACCCTTCTCACGCAGGAGGGGGAGATCGCTGGTGCCTGCGAACCTCTGGTGAAAAAAGAACTGGGGAATGTTGTTCAGTTCGAGCGCGTGGGGTTTGTAAAAATTGATGCGGTTAGCAATGATGGCGTGAGAGCATATTTCACGCATAAATAATTCTTATTGCACTGTAGAAACGGACTTGAATAAATTGAGTTCACTCCAGAACTTTATAAATCGTATTATATGCGAAGGTCTCCCGCATCAGGGCCTCTCCGAGGCACGGCGGGCAGAGAGTTTTTTTGAATTCAAAGCCCGATCCCGCCACGGGGTGCCCCATCGGGGTGGCGTCATTTATCGTACCTGATGGATAGAGTCCTATAAAAAAATCAGGAATCACTTTTATTCTGTCAGTCGCGTGACTGCGGCAATCCAGATCTTTTTTGCCTCTTCTTTATCCATTCCTGCCATGATATCGATAAGGAGTCCATTCATGAGTGCATCGCAGGCTATGGCGAGAATATGGGGATCCAAGCTGGCCGGAGACCAGGCCGGTCTCCTGCTGCCGGGTAATAAATCGCTCAACGACACGGATATCCTCAATCCGATCCTCATGGAGCAGGTTCCGGATCCGTTCGTTATGCATCGCGAGCATCATCATCTCTGAATATATGCCATTGAACTGGGGTGTATACCGTGCCAGGGTATCGAAAAGAACCTCACTGCCGCTCCGCAAATCCCTTTTATTGAAGGATCGCTCCAGGATTGCCGCCAGTTCTTCACGGCCATGTTCGGCAACGGCCGCATACAGGTCCTCCTTTCCGGGAAAATACTGATACAGTGCCGTTTTGGTGACACCGAGTACTTCGGCAATCGCACTCATGGTTGTACCGTGATACCCTTTGTGGAGAAAAAGACTGTACGCTGCCTCGACAATCTTTTTTCTGACTTCTTCCCTGTATTCGTGAATAATGCGTGGCATGAAGGTGACATCCGGTTTGCGCGTCTGGAAAAAACCCACTCAAATTGAGTGATACTCTTGGTAATATTAAGTTACCAATGGTAAGTTTAATAACTTTGGGTAATGCACTTTGTACTACTAATTCCGGCATTGAGCCGGTTCGGAGTTTCATGCATGACGATACTCATTGTCATCAGTTTCAGAAATCAGGAAAATACAGAAGAAGCCGGCATGGTTCCGGAAATCCCTTCACTCCGGCATATTCATCGCAGTTCTCATTCTGGCAGCATGCGTCCTGCCTGCAACAGCTGCTGATGTGCCGACCGTAACAATCACTGAATATAAGGTATCCCCCTCGGTTCTGATGCCGGACAGTCTTGGGACTATCACCATTATCGTGAAAAATACAGCAACGAGTGCGACCCTCAAGGAGAATACGGGAATTATCACCACAGATGCAGCGACCACGAAAGTCACGGACATCAATGTCAATATTGAAAATGTCAAACTTGAGGGAAATGGCATCATTGTCCTGAGCAAGGATTTTGAGCATGTCGGTGAGATAGGGCCGGGACAGTCCATCCCGTTCACCTTTTCCATCCGTGCCCCTTCAAAAAGCGGGATGTATTTTCCTGAAGTCTGGATTGATACGACCGGTGGAAAGAGCACCCGGTACCCGATACCGGTGAATGTCAACACGGCCGTGGGAATCGAGAGACAGGCAATCCTGATCATGGACAGCTCGCTGAGCGGTACGTGTAAACCCGGGTGAAGAGATCCCGGTGACACTTACCGTCAGGAATGCCGGACAGACACTTGCCGATGATGTGACGGTCAAGATCGAGAATGTAAGTGCAACGGTCGCTCCAAAGAATGCTGATCTATATCATCTTGGGGTAATCATGGCTGGTGGACAGAAGACCGTCGATCTCGTATTGCTTTCAGATAAGAAAACCACTGCCGGTCTTGTCAGGATTCCGGTAACCATCCGTTACAATGCAATTGATGGATCCCCGCGCACCCAGATAACCGGGATCGATCTGATGATGAAAGGCAAGGCCGAACTGGGTTTTGTATCCGTGGATACCAACCCGCCGCGGCTTACAGAAAACACCCCCTTTGATCTCACCATCCGGATCGAGAATACCGGAACCGGGGAGGCAAAACAGGTGTCAGCAACAGATTGACCTCCCGGCAGAAGGGACCAAAGAAGCATTCATCGGAAAGATCAAGCCCGGTAACGATGCTCCGGCCGTCTTTCTTCTTGAAGGAGTCAAAAGCAGGCAACTATCCCTATAACCTTACCATCACCGTATACCGATGATATGGGAGTCCATACGCAGATACCGGCAGATGAACCTGCGGGTGCCTGCAGCAGATCAGTCAGGGAAATTATTCTCGGGCTCATCATCCTTGGCATCCTGGGGTTCGTTGCATACCGGTACTGGTACCTGCCAAAGAGGAACGGCGAATGGAAAACTCCCATGGGACAAAAAGAATTAAAGGTCGCGTTCCTGCTGGCGCTGCGCTCGCTCCAGCGGGGAAGCCGCTCAAGCGCGATCCTGACCATCCTGATTATCGGGATGTGCTTTACCAACATGATCTTCCTCCCCTCCATGTTCAGCGGGATTGGCCAGAGCATCACAAAACAGCTGGTGGATTATGAGGTCTCAAATGTCCTCGTCAGCCCCAAATCGGGTGACCAGTACATTCCCGACCTGGATGCCACGCTCGATCTGATCAATGGCATGCCGGGCGTGCAGCGGGCATCCCCCCAGTATTCGAAGGGGGCGACCTTCAAGTACCGGCAGCGGGTTCTCGGGGTTTCCGTGCGTGCCATATCTCCCACGGATGAGAAGGAAGTATCCCCGGTCTATACGAAAATGGTTGCCGGCAGTTATCTCGGGGAAGGAGATACCGGGGAGATCATAATCGGGAAACCGATAGCCGGTGATGCCTCCGTCCGCCAGGAAGATGAATTCCAGGCATCGCTGGGCGGTGTCCGGGTCGGGGACTCGATCACGGTTGAGTACGGCAACGGGTACACGAAAGACTACCGGGTAAAAGGGATCTATTCCACCGGCTGGAGTCCGGTTGACAACGCAGCGTTTGTGACCTGGACGGATATGGAACAGGTGGAAGGAAAGACGCTTGACAAGGCGGATTACATCACCGTGAAAGCAAAACCCGGGTATTCCGAGCAGTTCATCAAGAACGAACTCCTCGCCTATGGGGTCGGGGTGAACGGCAAGGTCCAGACCATGACGGACCTGCTGAGCAAGAGCGTGGGAAAGGTGCTCCAGAGTTTTGCCATCATCAACATGGTGTCCCTGATCGTCAGTATCATCATTACGACGGTCGTGCTGTTCATCGTCATCACCATCAAGACCCTCAACAGCCGCAAGCAGATTGGGATCCTCAAGGCAATCGGCGTGGATAAGGAGGTAATTATGCATAACTACGGGTTCCAGGTCATCATTCTCGGCATCCTTGGCATTATCCTCGGGATCATCATCACGCTCGTGCTCGCAGCATACATGGCAGTTCACCCCATCGTGACTCCGGAATGGTCTGCAACCCTGTATATCACCCCCATGGATCTTCTCATCAATTCCGTGATCCTGTTCTGTGCAGCGGTCGTGGCCGGGTATGTTCCTGCCTACCAGGTCTCCCGTGAGGATATCCAGACTGCCATGAGGGCCTGATATGATCGAGATTTCAGATTTGCGGAAAATCTACCATATGGGAAATGTCGAAGTCAAAGCCCTTGACGGGGTCACGCTCGATATTGCAAAAGGAGAGTTCCTTGGTATCATGGGTGCAAGCGGGAGCGGTAAAACTACCCTTCTTCATATGCTGGGGCTCCTCGACGAACCCACTTCAGGGAAGATTATCATTGACGGCATGGATATATCCAAATTCACCGATTACGAAAAGACCATGTTCCGGCTCTACCAGCTCGGGTATGTCTTCCAGGACTATGCACTTGTTCCCGACCTGACGGTGATGGAGAATGTCTCCCTGCCGGCAATGCTCCGGAAAGACCGGACCGAGGAGCAGTACCGTAAAGACAGCTTTGAGGTATTTGCAGAAGATCGGCCTGTGTGACCGGCGGGACCACCTTCCCCGGGAACTCTCCGGAGGCCAGCAGCAGAGGGTCTCGCTTGCCCGTGCGATGGTGAATAAACCGGATATCCTCTTTGCCGATGAACCGTGTGCCAACCTTGATTCAGAAAACTCCCGGATGGTGCTTGAACTTTTCAAGGAGATCAACGAAGTGATGAAACAGACCATTGTGATGGTCTCCCATGAGGACTGGCATAAGGACTATTTCCACCGGATTATCCGGTTAAGAGACGGGAAGATTGTCAGTGACGGGATTAACGGGAAAACATCCTCCTGATGTACCGATGCAGTATCCCGACCCTTTTTTTGTCGCGCAACAAACACCGTACAGGTAATCTATACAGTGTCTGTCCATGGAAGAAATCCCTGTTGAAAAAATTATCCGCTCCCGTCGCAGGACCATCGCACTCGAAATTACCTCTGGCGCGACCCTTATTGTCAGGGCACCCCTTCGTGCATCCGCTGCGTATATCGAGGAGATAATCCAGGAAGAAGAGATCGTGGATCCTGCGGAAAATGGATGAGATAAAGCGGCGTCCGCTCTCACCCTGTCATGAGTATGCTGAAGGGGAGATGTTCCTCTTTCTTGGGCGTTCATACCCGCTTCACATTGTGGAAGACGGGAGTATAACGATTGAACGCAGTGACAGGCTGTACGTGTCCAGTACACTCCTACCGGATATCAGGAACCAGCTCAAACACTGGTACAGGGAGGAAGCCCGCAAGGAAATCCAGGGCCCGGTGCATGTGGTTCTCTCTCAAAACGGGTCATGTTCCGGAAACGATCCGTATAACCGATGCACGGCAGCGATGGGGGTCGTGCACCCACAAGGGCGGACTCAACTTCAGCTGGCGCCTGATCCAGGCCCCTCCTGAAATTGTTGATTATGTGGTCGTCCACGAACTGGTCCATATCAGCCAGCCGGACCATTCGAAAAAATTCTGGGATAAGATCAGAAAAATAATGCCGGATTTCGAGCAGCGCAGGAACTGGTTGAAAGACCATGAGTGGTTGCTGAAAATCTGATGGTGCAGGTTTCTTTGTCAGCCTGGTAATGATATAAAAACCGCTGGAAAAGAAAAATCAGTTCCCGCCAGTTAAATTACCGAATCCAGCCCAATCGATCCTGCATAGACGAGCATGGTTACATGGAAAAGCGGAAGCACTTTCAGAGCGGCTTCCGGTGTCCTGTTCTTCAGGATCAGACCGTTTGCAGCCATGAGGATTATCAGCCCGATTAAAAGACCCGCCCGGCCGATCCATCCAAGCCGGGTCATGAAAAGGAACGCCATCATCGCATGGATAATCGTAAATCCCGCTATCCAGTAGGTTGTCCTGGGAATATCATAGAGTATCGGGATGGTACTCATTCCCCTCACACGGTCATTTGCCACATCGATCAGGTCATTTACGCCGAGATGTGCAAGAGCAAACGGGTAGAAGAAAACAAAGTACAGGAATGCATTCAGGTCCGGGTTCCCCAGACAGAGATAACCGGCAACCGGAAACAGGGCGAAATCCGTTCGCCCGATGAGCTGGGCGAAGGGGAATTGCTGCCGCTGCCGCTTCTCGATCTGATAGAACATTTCTATTGTATAGCTGTAGAGCATGATGAGAAGCACAATCAGTGAGTGCGGATACGGGAGTGTTACGATAAGAGCGGTAGCGATGGCGGCTAAACCAATGAAAAGCCCTAATGCATGGTTTGGTGAAATAAGCCCTGCAGGGATCGGGCGGGTTCTGTATATCCGCCAGTACTTCGTGAGTTTGTCCGATTCAATGTCTTTTTTGTCATAATCGCGATCGATATAATCATTCAGGACAAGCCCGGCTTCAAAGCCGAAGAACCCGATCAGGCAAACCCGTGCGAGATCGAACCATGCGAAATTTCCATAGACGGTGGTCGCAAGCAGGTATCCCGAACAGAAGAGAAGAGGCCAGGCAAAGAAAAACTGGAGCCGGGTGAGGTCGATATATGCCCTGATGGTCGGGTTCATTCTAAAAGAGGTTTGCGTTGCTCACACTTACACCCTTTGATGATCCAGAATCAACCCGCTATCAACGATTTCAGTACGTTTTTTTTAAACACGTTGATACAGGTACTCCACGAACATCTCCCTTATCTGCCCGGCCACCTAATAGAACAGGATGGATTCCTTTTTTATCCGGCAGGAAATTCCTGCAGATATTCCCGCAATTTTTGAGGTAAACTACCAGGCGTTTGCTCATTATGACGAAGCACGTCTCGTAGATGCCCTGCGGGATGCCAAGGTTTTCAATCCCGAACTTTCGCTTGTCGCTGTTGATGGTGACAGGATTATCGGGCATATCATGTTTCCTCCCATCACCATCGAATCTCCAGGGGTAATCACTCCTGCAATCGCTCTTGCCCCGCTTGTGGTGCACCCGGATTACCAATGCCTTGGCGTTGGCGCCGCGCTCATTGAAGAGGGACTCAACGTATGCCGGACTCTTGGCCATCGTATTGTTATCGTCATAGGTCACCCGGGTTACTATCCCCGCTATGGTTTTCGCTCAGCACGGGCAAACGGTATTCTGGCGCCATTCGCTGTTGCCGACGATGTATTCATGGTACTTGCCCTTGACCCCGGTGCACTGGATGGAATACAGGGCACGGTGAAATACCCGGCTGCATTTGATGCAATCGAGGGAATGAGCATACCAAAGAGTAAAAAAGTAAATTCGCTCTCCTGATCCTTCGCGTCTCATCTGCAAGTATAAGAGGATCTCTTTTTTAATATGCCCCGGAATTTACCCGGGATTGCACATTGAAGATAGCGTCGGGTGTTGGTAATGTATTATGTTTTACTCATACGCCAGTTCTCCTGGGTAATCTGGTACTTGTATTGCTCCTGGATAAACCGATATCCTGGCATAATGGCACCAGCATTATACCTTCGTCCGCCAACCTACCCTTAGCTATGGTGACCGGCAGATCCCCTTTACCCGAAGATACCCTGAACCGGTATCTTCGCGCATTCGTGAGCCATGCCGCTATCCCGACGCTCGTTGAGGATATGGTAATCGGACCGGTTACCGTCCCAAAATATACCAATGAATTCTGGACATCCCGGCAAAGGCAGGCATCTTCAATCCATGAAATATCCTATCGTGCATGCTTCAAACCACAACTTCCCCGGTTCTTCATCGATCTCCTGACCCGGAAAGGCGATGTTGTTTACGATCCATTCAGTGGCCGTGGTACAACGCTCATCGAAGCCGGGCTTTCCGGGCGGGATGTACTCGCAAACGATGCAAACCCTCTCTCCCGGATTATGACGGAACCCCGGTTCTTCCCTCCTGATAGTGCTGACGTTGAGAAACGTCTCTCCGCCATTCCCCGTGACAGCGAAGGGGCAACCATCGATCTTTCCATGTTTTACCATCCCGACACCGAGAAGGAAATTGTAGCCCTGAGGCAGTATCTCCTGAAACGGAAAGCGGATTGCAGGGATGATATGATTGACCGCTGGATTGCGATGGTGGCCACGAACCGGCTCACCGGTCACTCAAAGGGATTTTTCTCGGTATATACCCTTCCGCCAAACCAGGCCGTATCACAGAAGAGTCAGCAACGGATCAACCGGAAACGCCAGCAGATCCCGGAATACCGGGATACCCACAAAATCATACTGGACAAGACAAAGAGCCTGTTACGTACACTTTCCCCTGCGGATAAAAAGAATCTTCAACCGGGCAGGAAAAAAAGCCCGCCTTCTCACCGGTGATGCACGTTCAACGCCCGGCATTCCGGATACCAGCGTACAGCTGACCGTGACGTCACCCCCGTTTCTTGATATCGTCCAGTACCGGGAGGACAACTGGCTCCGCTGCTGGTTTAACGGGCATAATGAGGAAGCAATCGGGGAGCAGATTACGATGGCCCGGACTCTCGATGAATGGACCGGTGTTATGGGGTCGGTATTCCATGAGCTCTACCGGATCACCCGTCATGGGGGCTATGTTGCATTTGAAGTGGGTGAGGTGAGGAAACGGACGATTCGGTTAGAAGAACATGTCATTCCGCTGGGCATCGCTGCAGGGTTCACATGCGACGGAGTGCTGATCAACCAGCAGGTATTCACCAAAACCTCCAATATATGGGGCGTGAACAATATGGCATCCGGCACGAATACAAACAGGATTGTCATTTTCCATAAATCCTGATAAGATGACGGATACCCTTGCAATCCTGATTTTTTGCATGCTCAGCACAGATTGTGACGGAAAAAGCACGCCTTAAGTATCACGACATCCAAATCATACGCATGGTTAACCGTATCAGGCGGTATGCGCAGATCATGGACATCCTGGGCAAATACGGCTTTGGCATCGGGCTTGAAACAATGTTCCCCGGAAGAGCCCGGTTCCGGCTTCCCATACCCGGGAAGGATCCCGACGCATCCACGGTCTACGAACGGATGCGGCTTGCCCTTGAGGAACTTGGCCCGACATTTGTAAAGTTCGGGCAGATTATGAGCACGAGGACCGAACTGCTTCCCCCGGAACTGATTGACCAGCTCAAAAAACTGCAGGACCATGCAAAACCTCTCCCTTTCTCAGAAGTCCGGGTGGTTCTTGAAAAGAGTTGTAACAATTCCAATGTGTGTGAACAGTGGTTCTGGAAGGTCGATGAACTGCCGGTTGCCTCCGCATCGATTGCCCAGGTGCATTCTGCAATCCTGAAAGACGGGACCAGAGTCGCCCTTAAAATACAAAGACCCGGTAATCAGGGAAATTATCGAGACCGATCTTTCTATCCTGCAATCCCTGGCAGAGCGGGTCGAAACGGTATTTCCTGAAACCCGGATGTACAATCCGGTCGGGATGGTGGATGATTTTGCCCATCAGATCGTAAAAGAGCTCGATTTCACCCGGGATGCCCGAAATGCCGATCGAATGAGACGGAACTTCCATGGTGTCCCGGGTATCCGGTTCCCGAAGATTTACTGGGAATATTCCTCTTCACGCTTGATGGTCATGGACTTTGTCGAAGGGGTCCGGATCGATGATCCCGAAGCAATAGCAGCGATGGGTCTTGATCCCCATGAAATCGGGGTCCGGGGATTCCATGCATACCTCAAGATGATCTTTGAAGATGGGTTCTTCCACGGTGACCCGCATCCCGGTAACCTTCTCGTCACAAAAGAGGGAGACATCGTCTTTCTGGATTTTGGTATTGTTGGTATCCTGCGGCCGGAGAAACGGCAGAGATTTCATAAACCTCCTTTTTGCGCTTGTCAATGACGATATTGAACTGATGCTCCGGTCGCTCGAAGGATTCGGGATCGTAATTGATGAGTCTGACCGCGAATCCCTGCGGGACGACCTCTATATCCTGATGCACGATTTCGGTGGCGGTGACGAAGTTGCGCAACTTAATTTCCGGCTTGTCGTGACCGAACTCACCGAAGCAATGCGGCGCTATCGCCTGAAAGTCCCGATGAACCTGATGCTCCTGCTCAAGGTCTTTATGATGGTCCTTGACATCGGTCGTCCGGCTTGACCCGAAATTCAATTTCGGAAAAGAGGTCACACCCTATCTTACCAAGCTTGCTGATGCACGAAACCTTTCTGCTGCGTATGTTAAAAGAGCCTCCATATCCCTCCTGGAAGGTGCCGATGCCCTTTTTGATATGCCCCGAAATCTTAACCTGATGCTGCGGCGGCTCTCAACCGGGACGTTTAAACTGGAAGATCGTGGAAACCGATATCCAGAAACTCCAGATGGCTCTCGATAAAGCCAGCGACAAGCTCCTGCTCGGCCTTGTGGTCGCATCCCTTGTGGTTGGGTCCTCTCTGGTTCTTCTCTCGCATCCCCTTTCCCTGCCGGACTATATCTACTGGGTTGCAATCTTCGGCTATACCTTTGCCGTGCTCGTTGGTTTCTACGCGATATATCACGTAATTTTCCTGAAGTTCCGCATGGAACGATAATTTTTTTGGGTATTTTTTATTGGATGACTGTGGGCGGATTATTTCCCATCTTCTTATTTTTTCAGCAAGGGAATACGCGCGTGTTTGCCGGGCTCGTTGATGGCAGAACTACCGCTGGAACTGATGAAGATAAATTCAGCTGGTGATAGTACCGGCCGGCAGTGCTTCCGTTGAGTGCAACAAGGTGTAGTGAAGGAAATGATTCAAGGAAACCAGCAAGATCATTGAACACAGGTTCCGGATCCGGGCATCTGCACTCCCTTCGCGGGAGCAGGTGCAGATGAACATCCCAGAGTGCGATCCGGTGATCCGTTAAAAGTGGATGTCCGGACCTGGTAGGGAAGATGACGATCAATATGAAACAATGCTTCTATTATATGCCAGAAATGATTCCTGCGGGTTCCCGTAGTACTCTTTTTTCAGCAGTGACTGCCTGCTGGGAAAACTGCCGAGAATGAGAACCTCAGGCGATTCGCCATGAACCGGTGGCAGACGCCCGACAGGACAGGCAGCAGATAGTATCGGGTGGTTCGTCCATAAGCGGTGAATAAAAACCTGGTGAATTATCGCGTTAAAAAAAATGATCAGGTCTTTTTAAAATAGAGGTTGCAATGGCAATGTCCATCCTGGGCAACTTCATCTTTATGGTACACACAGGGACATTCGATCGCCAGGTCTTTCTCCTCATCCCCGCTCCGGAGACGGCAGGGACAGTACGGTCTTCCGAACTTCTTTTTGTTCCGCACAAGCCCCCGGATAACTGTTGAGAGTTGTTTCTCATCGGTATTGAGCGCCCAGCCCTGCTTGTTTGCATATCCTTTTGCCCATTTGAGCATTTCCTGCTTCATCTGCATTTTCTTCTGTCATGATATCCGACCGCATCTGTATGATATATCTGTCACGATAAGTTTCTTTATTAGAGACGTTAGTCTTTGTGCTCGATATCAGCGGACCATCGAATCAAAGACGTGCATACCCTTCATGGGAAGCATTCGCTTCTTCATCCTTCACTTATTACTGTTTCTTTACCGGATTTGTGATCCGCTGTGCCACCTTGTTGTAGATTGCCATCACATCCCCTTTTTCGAACCGGTACACATCCTTGTCCAGCGACTCCCCGGTTTTTTTGTCCCAGAGACGCATGGAGTCCATACTGATCTCATCTCCGAGATAGATCGTTTTGCCCTGCCTGCCAAACTCTATCTTGAAATCCACAAGCGTGATTCCCTGTGCTGCAAGTAATGCAGAAAGGAGCCGGTTCACTTCGAGTGCCACCTTTTTGATCTTTTTCAGTTCAGCGGGTGTGACGAGTTTTAACGCAAGGATAATCTCATCGTTGAGCATCGGATCATGCCGTGCATCATCCTTATAATCGATCACGATCAGGGGTGGGTCGAGCAGTGTCCCCTCCTTGAACGGATAATTTCTGACAATGGAGCCGGCAGCGATGTTCCGCACAATCACTTCAAGCGGGATCATTTCGAGTTTTCGTACAACCATATGGTGAGGATCAAGCATGGTGAAAAAATGGGTTTTTACCCCATTCTGTTCGAGATATTCAAAGAAGAATGCCGAGACTTCCGCATTGTAACTCCCCTTATTTTTAAGCACATCTTTCTTCCCGCCATCAAATGCGGTGATATCGTCGCGGAACTCAACAATGAGTTTGCCTTTCGTATCGGTAGTGATATACCGATTTTGCCTTACCTGTATAGAGGAGATTCTTCTGCCTTCACGGTCCACTGCTCCTTGCCTTAACTGTTTGTGCGAGCCGGTTTATTAGGGGTTGCAAATCGGGGTGATACCACCCTTTCTTTATATACTGCGGGTAGATGCAGAGCCGCTCGCTGAGCTTGGCGTCACCGACGATCTTTTTGAGTTCTTCAATTCGCCGGCCAGGGGTGTTCCGGATTCACATAATCGATAGTAAGGGGTGAGACGCCCCCGAGATCATCCACCCCGCAGGAGATGAGCGACGGATGCATCGATGAGATTGGGGGGGATCTGGATGGCGATATCCTTGGGGAGAATGTCGCGTGCCATACGGATCGTTGTGCAGATTTCATCGGTACCTGGCACCGGATGGTGTGCCATGGGTGTCCCCGGTTTGGGACAAAAGTTCTGGATGATGATCTCCTGGATATGCCTATACCTTTTGTGGAGATCCCGGATTGCAAGGAGGGATTCCTCCCGGTCAGCCATTGTTTCACCAATTCCGAGAAGCAGACCGGTGGTGAAGGGTATTTTGAGTTTTCCGGCATCCTCAATCATGGCAAGCCTGATTTCCGGCTCCTTGCCTTTCGATGTTGCATGAGCCGGGATCTTTGCGGTGGTCTCCAGCATCAGTCCCATGCTCGCATTTACCGCATGCAGCCGTTCCATCTCGTCAAACGTGAGTATACCGGCGTTCGTATGCGGCAGTACACCGTATTCGATACTTTTCCTGCACATTGCCTCGCAGTAATCAAGAATAGTGGAATAACCGGTTCGTTTGAGATATGCCATAAAGCCCGGTTCCTCCTCCGGGTGCTCTCCAAACGTGAAGAGTGCCTCCGTACATCCAAGTGCTGCCCCGCGCTGAAGGGTCTTTTCTACGTCTTCCTGTGCCATAAGGCATCCGTCCTGTACCGGAGTACGGAAGCTGCAATACCCGCAGCGGTTCCGGCAAACCGTAGTAAGGGGGAGAAACACATTTCGCGAGAAGGTGATGATGCGGGGCTGCATGAGAAAAGATACTCGTCCTATCTATTGAAAGGTAATGCTGTCAGGAACTGTCCGGAAGAACCAGCCGGTGAGTATAGTGTGTCGCTTAACCGTGCTGCCAGGGCAAGTGTAACCTGCCTGCAGGTGAATATCCCTGCGGTCATGAAAAACAGGAGTTCACGGAAAATATTATTGCATTGTTTTCAGTTGTTCTTCATTTACCGCTATGTAGATATCTGCCTCCTTATTCTCCGGGCGGGTGAACCGGGCATCGTACTGCTCAAAATCGAAGGTATATGCCCGGGGAAGTTTCGTCCCCCAGATCGACAGCCCAGACCAAAAGGATCGCGTCCGGCATAGGCCCGGCCGCAGTGAAGACCGCATAGGTCTGGGCGGGAATCCGGACGACTGCCAGCCCTGCGGGAATCGTATCTGCCTTTGTCACTTCACTCCCGATCAGTGTAGGTATATTCCCCGGTCCAGTCACTCTCATAATCAGAATACACGGCAAACATTGCCGGTGTCTTTGCGCGGTGAGGAATCTTTGATGCCATGTTCTGGGAGAAAAAATCCTGCCAGCAGGCGGGGATATCCTTGATACTACGGCCATCTGCGTTTGAAGTCCTGCGCTGGACCCCCATGACAATTTTTCCGGGCATTTTTTTTACGGTAAATGCAAGGTCATCCATGTCAAAACTATCGACAAGAGGGATGTTATATCTGCGGTTTTTCACCTTTACTTTCCAGTCCCGATGCGTACCAGCATCTTTTTTTTATCTCACTGCATAACACGCTATGAAATGTGCCCTCATGCCCTGATCCCGTTCAAGACTTGTTAACCCGAAGACCCGGCTCTCCTGCGTCCTCAGCCAGGAGGAAAGGGAAGCGTTTGCCCGTGCGATGCTGGAAGATGTGATCCACGCAGCAAAAGATGCGAACTGCAGTCCGGTGATCGTGGGCACCGAATTATTTGACAGCGAGGATATCCAGATAACGGTCAGCGATGCGGATCTCAACCAGACGCTCAATTCACTCCTTCCCCAATCCGTTGGTGCGATACTGATCATCATGGCCGATCTTCCCCTTGCCAATGCCCAGGCAATCCAGCGGGTAATTTCCACCAAGGATGATATGGCGATGGTGCCGGGAAGGGGTGGGGGAACGAATGTTATTTTCATCAGGGAACCGCAACGGTTCCATGTCGATTATTACGGCACGAGTTTTCTCAAACACCATAAAAATTGCACAGGAGGCAGGACTTTCCTGTGAAGTGATCGATTCGTTCCGGCTCCACACGGATATCGATGAGAAAGAGGATCTGGTCGAACTGCTGATTCACGGGACGGGTAAGAGCCGTGCTTACCTTGAAGAACTTGGATTTGTGTTGTCTGTGGAGAAAGGGACGGGTTGGCGTTGAGCGAAAGGGAAAAAACTGACGTTGAATGAATGAATTGGCTGTTTAGTAAAAGATGGCTCCGGGATTACTCCCTGAATCCATTCCAAAAGCTCAGGGTGAACCTGCATTTTTCCGGAATACACCCATGAACAGACACTCGTCTGCAGCAATTGATTCAATACCGATCTGATCGCCAATAGGAATTCCGATGCCCCGGATAATCGCTGCCGGAGTGCACTCATCTGCTTCACCCATCACCAGTTCGGCTGCAGATACGATGTTGTCTGCAACTGCACGTTTGGTCACCTCAAGTTTGCGCCCGAAGAGATCGCTCCTGCCCCGGTCATCGATGACCGCGGTAATCCCTGCACTGCCGATCGCAACCCCGCTGCACCCGAGGCGCATCGCATGCGTCCGGCTGTCGGCGATAATCACGCCCACCTTCACGCCAGTACCTGTCTTCGATAGCATGCTTTGATGGTAAGTGCACTCTGGTCAGGATTTTTGGGAAGCGGAGTTACGCATCCCGGGGGTGCATTGGATGCATCGACACCGGCATTCGGCAGCAGGGTGCCGGCTTTCATGCACAACAAGAAACCGGGAATCCCGCCGACAATCGAATCACTCTCCCGCAGCACGACTTCAGCCGTGCAGGGATCCATCTGGTATTGTTTCTGCAAGTTCCTGTGCCCGGGGAGAAGGGGTGATCGTGGAAAGATCGATGATATTTCCTTCAGCAGTTGCAACCGCCGTCTCGGCAAACACCAGGATATCTCCGTCCTGAATACCCCCGCATTGCCGGTCCGCTGCATCAGCAGCACGCTCCGCAATGGAGTCGCCGCTGCGGATGATTCCGGTAGAAAGCCCGAACACCTCAAAGGAGGTGTTCACGGCCGCTTCACCATCCGCTCAAAGACCGAGATGAGATCCCGGGTCTGCGGCACATCATGCGTCCGGACAACGGATGCCCCTTTCTGGAGCAGCACCATGGTCACGGCAAGACTGCCGGCAAGCCGGCCTTCGGGTTCCCTGTTCACGAGATTTCCGATAAAGCTCTTGCGCGAGATCGCGGCAAGGACCGGGCGGTCGAATTCTGAAAAACGCTCATAATTCTGGCAGAGTTCCCAGTCATTGTCAAGGGATCGCAGGGGGCTCCAGTACCCGACACCCGGGTCGAGCACGTAGTTGTCAATCCCCGCAGACTCGCACCGCTCGAACAACGGTCTTTAAGCGTTGTCATCGTTGCATCCAGTCCGACTGCATCCCCCGGGTTGTAATTGGCCGCCATCAGAAATAGCCGGAAGCCCGGATTCGGCCACTCGTTTTGCATACGCAGGTGATGACAACCCGGAGATATCGTTTGCCGCATGGATGCCATGCTTGAGACAGACATCGAGCACCCACGGGTTCATGGTATCGACAGAGATGGTAAACCCGGTCCCGTCCAGCTCCTTGAGTGCAGCATCGATACGGGATGCCTCCTCGGCTCCCGCTGATTGCCTGGGCATTGGGGGCCGTGCTGCGGGCACCGAGATCGATGAGATCTGCGCCCTGCTCTATCATCTCTACTGCCTTTTTGTGAACCTCATTGGTGGGGATATACGAATCGTGATAAAACGACTCATAACTGCAGTTGATGACTCCCATCAGCCTGACAGGAGCATCACCCCCGATCGTGAGTTTATTGATTACGCACGTGTTGCATGTCCTTCACCTTTGCTGCCCGATAGGTGTTCTCCATCAGGGTCGCAATCGTCATCGGGCCAACGCCGCCCGGAACCGGGGTGATGGCGGATGCAATCTCACTGACCTTTGCAAAGTCCACATCGCCTACCAGTTTGCCGTCCAACTGGTTGATGCCCACATCGATGACGACTGCACCCGGCTTTACCATTTCCGGCTGGATGAAGTGGGCTTTGCCAATCGCAGAAACAAGAATGTCTGCCCGCTTCAGTTCTTCAGCGAGATCCTTTGTTTTACTGTGGCAGATCGTCACCGTTGCATCGGCATTGAGCAGCAATGCTGCCATGGGGCGACCCACATCGATACTGCGCCCGACCACAACTGCCCGGGCTCCCGCGAGCGGAATCTTGTATTCTTTCAAGAGGGTCATGATCCCGGTGGGTGTGCAGGAAGTAAACCGGGGCCTGTCCGGAGAAGAGAAGCCCGATGTTCTCCGGGTGGATACCCGTCCACATCTTTCTCCGGGTCGTATTGCTTCGATCACGCGTTCTGCATCCACCTGTTTCGGGAGCGGGAGCTGGACGAGGATCCCGTCAATATCGGTCATCCCGGTTCAGCTGCGTAACCGCTTCCAGCACCTTTTCGGTTGTTGAATCTTCAGGCAGTTCAATACCCACCGATCCGATACCCACCTGCTCGCAGGCACGGTGCTTCATCCGGACATACATCTGTGATGCCGGGTCGCTGCCCACGATCACGGTGGCGAGGCGGGGATAGAGCCCGGAGTCTTCAATCTCCTCTTTGAGGAGTTCAAGGCGCATCTCCGAGCACTTTTTTCCATCAAGGATCATGACCATAAGAGTTCCTGAAAAATGGAGGTGATTTATTCCGGATAGATCGGGAATTTGCTGGACATCGCATGTGACTTTTGCATGGACGTCCTTGATTGCCGCTTCGTTGTGGACATCCTTGACAATGGTTGCAATCCAGTTACCGATGTTGCGCATCTCTGCCTCTTTCATGCCGCGGGAAGTGACGGCGGGTGTGCCGACACGAAGGCCGCTGGTGACAAACGGGCTCTTGGTCTCATTGGGAATCGTGTTCTTGTTCACCGTTATGCCGGCTTTTCCGAGTGCATTCTCCGCTTCAAGACCGGTGATACCCTGTGCGGTCAGGTCAAGAAGCATCAGGTGGTTGTCAGTACCCCCGGAAACGAGCCGGAGACCGTTGTTCATCAGGGTCTCGGCCAGCACCTTTGCGTTCTTTACAATCTGCTGGCTGTATACCTTAAACGAAGGCTTGAGCGCTTCTTCGAAACAGACTGCCTTTGCCGTGATGGTGTGCATGAGCGGGCCGCCCTGCATACCGGGGAAGATTGCCTTATCGATTGCCTGCTGCATACTCGCTGTTGCACATGATTGCGCCGCCACGGGGTCCCCGGAGGGTCTTGTGGGTGGTGGTGGTCGTGAAGTTCACAACACTGACCGAGTTCGGGTGAACACCCGTTGCACAAAGTCCGGCGATATGGGCGATATCTGCCATACAGTATGCACCGACACCGTCAGCAATCGACTGGAACGCCTTGAAGTCAATGGTTCTCGGGTATGCAGATGCACCGCAGACAAGCATCTTTGGCTTTTCCTTTTTTGCCAGTTCCTCAACTACACCATAATCGATGGTCTCGGTCTTCGGGTCGACGCCATACTGGGCTACCTTGTAAAATTTCCCGGTAAAGCTGACCGGTGAACCATGGGAAAGGTGTCCTCCCTGCGTGAGCTTCATGCTCATCAGGGTATCTCCCAGGTTCATGAACGCAAAATAGACCGCCATGTTTGCCTGGGTACCGGAGTGCGGCTGGACATTTGCATGCTCTGCCCCGAACAGTTTTTTCAACCGGTCACGGGCAAGGTTCTCTGCCATATCATGGAACTCGCAGCCGCCGTAATATCGCTTCCCGGGATACCCCTCGGCATATTTGTTGGTCATGATTGACCCCATTGCCTCAAGTACCGCATGGGAAACGAGATTTTCAGATGCAATGAGCTCAAGCCCGTTGTTCTGGCGGAGCCGTTCCTTCTCGATGATATCTGCTATTTCTGGATCAGTTTTAGACAGATAAGACATATGGAGAAGGGTTCGCTCCGATCAGGTAATACCTTTTTCCCGGTACTGGCGAGCGCGTTGAACAGATATCCTGTTGACGGATCGTTTTTTACAATTTTGTGCCAGACAAGAGCGCGTAGAATGGAGGTCACGGATTATCTGCGTACACGCGGATTGCAAGGTGAAATAAAGCACAAACCTTTTTTCCTTATCCGGCGATCACTACTATTATTTATAAGGAGTGCGCCGCACCAGTACAGTAAGTATGCGTTATGACGCAACGCATGATGCAAAGATCACATATCTATGAGTATGAACACGATGAAAAGGAGAAACTGATACCAATGCTGGAAATTTCAGGAACCGGAGCTGCAACTGAGGAGCGTATTGTAGCGATTGAAAAAAAAGTGAGAGATATGGAAGCACTTGTCAAGGGGTTAACCCAGGAGCTTCTCGATCTCAAGTCAGTCGCAATGAAAATGTCCAAACAGACCGAAGAACGCAGCAGGCAGGAAGCTAAGCGGGGGCCATCCGTTGTACAGGGTGCACAACCGCAACCTGCCACATCAACCGGCGCTCCGGCATCTTCAAGCACGGTCGTCATGCGCAAGGGTGCACGTCCCTCTGATGCCCCGGCAGCACCACCGGAACCATCCATGGACATGATCATGCAATCGGATGGAACCATGAAACTGGAAGAACGGCGGGGAGACAAAAACTACATTGTTGCATCACCAGGATACGGGAAAAACAAGAAGGGGGTATCCGTCAAGTCAAAACAGGGCGATCTCATCGATGCTGCAGAGGAAGACAAGAAGGATCCTGCAAAGAAGTAAGGAGCCGGATCTTTGCATATCACAGAACTGGAGATTGACAATTTCAAGTCTTTTTCAAAAAAGACAAAAATCCCCTTTTTAGAGGGGTTTACCGTTATTTCCGGGCCCAATGGTTCCGGGAAAAGCAACATCATCGATTCAATCCTTTTTGTGCTTGCGCTCTCGAGTTCACGCAATCTCCGTGCCGAGAAGTTAACCGATCTGATCAACCTCAATTCCGGCAGGAACACCGCAGAGGTTGCACTCGAATTTTCTGATGGAACGAAGATCAAAAGAAGAATCAAACGTACCAGCAACGGGTATTACAGTTATAATTACCTCAATGAACGGCTCTGCAAGCAAAGTGACATTGTTGATCACCTCGCAAAGCACGGGATAAAACCTCATGGCTACAATGTCGTCATGCAGGGCGATGTTACCCGCATCATGGAGATGAGTGATTTCGAGCGGCGAAAGATTATCGATGAGATTGCGGGTGTTTCGGAATTTGATAAAAAAAAGCAGCAGTCTCTTTCTGAACTTGATATCGTGAGGGAACGGATCGAACGTGAAGAACTTCTCCTGCTTGAGCTCACCAAGAGGGTAAATGAGCTCAAACGCGAACGCGAGCATGCCCTCGAATACCAGAAATGGCAAAAGGATCTCTCATTTTTCCAGAACTGCCGGGCTGCAGCCCAGCTCCACGACCGGGAAAAAGAGCTTGCATCTCTCATGCGATCGACTGATGAGCACAGGATTCTGCTCACCCGTATTGGTGCTGACCGGAGTCTGGAAGAGAATGAACTTTCCTACCTTAAGGCCGATTTAAAAGATATTGATGACCTGATTAACAAGAAGAGCGGGTCTGACTATCTCAAACTTATTGCAGAACTCGAGGAGGCAAAAAGCGGGATCAAACTCGCCGAACAGACAATCGTGCGCCTGCGAAAGGAAAAGGAGACCAATCTTGAGGCAATCAATCGTGTCTACATGGATACCAAACGTGCCGAAGCCCGGGTGGCAGAATGCACTGATCAGATTCGCACGTTATCCATAGACCGCACGAACATCGCCATGGAGATTGCTGCCGCCAAAGCGCAGCTTGAAAAGTTTGAGACCGAGATCCGGCAACACGGGGAGGATACCGAGGGTTCCCGTGAAAAATTGTTCGCCCTGTTACACGACCTTGAGGAGAAGAAGGGGCAGCGATCAGAAATCCTTCACCAGCAGGACATGCACATTGAGAAGAGCCGGATGCGCACTACGGAACTCGAGCGCCTTACGCTGCTTCTCAAACAGCTGGATGAAGAGTACACTGCAAAGCAGACCCAGCTCACGGACAGTGAAAAGAGCGCTGGAGATCTTCTCGCTGGCAAAAAAGAGCTGGATCGCAATCTCTCGGAGCTGGAAGGAGCGATGTTTGCACAGCGGTCATCGCTGGAACGTCTCCGTAACGAGATCCGGGACAATGAACAGGATGCGTTCCGGCTTGAGGCAGCACAGCAGGCAAGGGGTGAATCCGGGGGCAGGGCGATCGAAGCGGTTATGGCCATGGAACATGTGCATGGCACGATCGCTGACCTTGGGAAAGCACCAGCCGAGTATTCAACGTCACTCAATATTGCTGCAGGTAACAAGCTCCAGTTTGTTGTCTGCGATGATGATCAGGTGGCAGCAGATGCCATCCGGTACTTAAAAGAAGAGCGGCTCGGTCGCGTTACCTTCCTCCCGCTCAATAAATTAAAACCTCCTGCCCTTCCCCCGCTTAAAGAGCCGGGTGTAATTGACTACGCCGTTAATCTGGTTGAGTACGATCCGAAGTATGACCGGGCGTTTGCCGTTGCACTCGGATCAACCGTTGTTGTCGATACGCTTGAACGAGCCCGCAAACTCATTGGCAAGTACCGGATGGTAACCCTTGAGGGCGAACTGCTGGAGAAGAGCGGTGCAATGACGGGTGGTGCGACAAAGAAACAGGGTGGACGAGGCTTCGGTGCCGCTGTTGATGATGAGATATTCCGCATACGTGCACACCTTGGGGAACTGCTGGGTGAAGCGGCAACGCTTGAAGCAGGAGTAAAAAGGCTGACCGAAGAAGTGGATACAAAGCGGTCGACACGCAACGAGATCGAGCAGAAGATCGCCCGCCTGGGGATGTTCACGGAGGAGTTTTCCCGCAGGTTCGAAGCCATCACGGTCGAAAAGCAGACTATCGAAGCAGCTGTTGCACGGCAGCAGGAAGAGACGAAGAACGGTGCCGCAGAACTCACCCTGCTCGAAGCAGATCTTGACAAAACCACGGAAACTATCAACGCGATCAACTCCCGGATAGATGAGATCAAGAAACGTCTTGATGATACCAATATCCCGGTGCTCACTGAGCAGATAGAGAAGAAAAAGAAAGGAGATCGAAGAGTCGGAACGCCGGTTGCGAAACAAGGACGGGGATATTAACGATGCCCAGCGCGAGCGGCAGCATTTCACTGCCCGCCTTGTCGAACTGGGCGAAGATCGCAAACGGCAGGACGAACGCAACGGGCAGATCGATGCTGATATCGCAGGATCAAACGAACAGATTGCAGTTCACAAATCGCAGATTGCTGCACTTGAAGAACGGCAAAAGGAATTCTCAGGTGAGCTCGATGAATTGCGGACCAAGCGATCCGAAGCCTCGCAGCAAATCCAGGACTCTGAATTAAAGCTCATGAAGTTCGATGCCGATAAAGAGAGGATCACCATCCAGATGGTGGCAATTGAAGAGCGGGCCCGGACACTCGGAATCGAAGTGGATATGCTCAGGCACCAGGTGGGTGATATGGACACCAACCTCTCGTTGTCAGAGATTGAAGGGAAGATCGCTGAAGCGGATGGAGCGCTGCGTAAGATCGGTGCGGTGAATATGCTCGCGATTGAAGAGTACGAGAAAGTGCAGCGGCAGGTAGGGGAACGAACGGAGCGAAAAGAAACGCTTTCCCGCGAACGTGCGACCCTGATTGAGCGCATAGAGAAATTTGAACAGATGAAGTATGAAGCATTCAACAACCGCGTTTCGCGCGATCGACACCAATTTCCGGGAGATATTTGCCAGGCTCACGAGTGGAAACGGGCACCTTATCCTCGAGAATGAGGAAGATCCATTTGCCGGTGGCATGACCTTTGCTGTACAACCCCGCGACAAGAAGGTACACCTCCTTTCCTCGCTATCCGGGGGTGAAAAATCGCTTACCACCCTTGCGTTCATCTTCTCTATCCAGCGGTATATCCCTGCCCCCTTCTATGCATTCGATGAAGTGGACATGTCGCTTGACGGATCCAATGTCGAGCGCATCGCTTCAATGATCACGGAGCTGTCTCCCCATTCACAATTTGTCATTGTCTCATTGCGCAAACCGATGATTGAGGCAGCACAACGGATCATGGGTGTTACGCTGCGATCCGATAAGAGCACGCTCGTTACCGGAGTAAAAGCAAATGGCTGATCCGGTAGAGAATGAACCAGGAAACAATCCCCCTGGATCTCTCCCGGCACGAGCGTACAGTCCCAGATCCAGAAGAACTATCTGAAAAGTCCATGGGGAGACCCCTGAGGGATCTTCACTCTCTTTAGAGTCTGAACCCACCGATCCAACCCTACAGGGAGTTATTGAAGACCCGGTTGAGATCCTTGTCGGCCTTGCTGAACGGGGTGAAATCGATCCATGGAACATTAATATTATCGAAGTGACCGACCGGTTCCTGTCTGAACTGGAACGATGCCGGCAACTTAATCTCCAGGTCTCCGGGCGTACACTCTTTTATGCCGCAACCCTGCTGCGCATGAAGTCAGAACATCTCGAACTCCTGTCAGATCCTGCTGAAGAAGGCCTGGATGAAGATGACGAATTGTATGGAGAAGACTATGATCTGGCTCTCGATTCTGAAACTGATTATCATGGCAGGCTTGGTCCTATCGAGCTTCTGGAACATGAGATACAGCGGCGGCTCGACCGTAAGAACCTGCGAAAAAGCCCGGTTACACTCTTTGAACTGATCGTTGAACTGAAAAACATCGAAAAAGAAGAACGCAGGCGCCGCCGCCTCACCGATACGGCGGATGATCTCCTTATCTACGCTGATGATGTTGTGGGCATAGCACATGATGAAGGCTACCAGGAATCGGCCATGACCGTGCTTGAAGAATGTCTTGATTGTATTGAACCTGAAGAAGAGATGACCCTCGCCCAACTATGCCAGAAGTTAGGGTGGGGTATACCGGAAGTTTATATTCCTCTTCTTTTTTTAGCGCTGGAAGGGCGGTGTTCCCTGCGACAGGAAGAGTTCTTCGGTGACGTTTTTGTACAGATTTGTCGTGCAGACAACTGATGCTCTCTTATGAGAACAGGGTACGAATGTTATCTGCGCGATCGCGGCATGGTTTTATTTTAATCAACCCGGTAAAAAAACAGGGTTGCCGTCAGAAAATGTCCGGATACACGAACGCGCTCTGCAAACGAACAAAATTTTGGGATACTCTTTCATTGGTCAGAATATGGGTTCACGCGATACTCTCTACGGGTGCTAAAAATGCAAAAAATACGGTTAAAACTCCAATATTGAAGCATGCAGAAGTTATTTTTTTTTTGAATAATTTTTTAACAATAGATTTGAGGAGAAAAACGAAGGCACCGATCATGGATAACGTTTAAGTGTTTGAATGTGTAATTATGTGATCCACAAGATCAGATGACGAACCGACGAAAACCTCACAAAAGTCAGGTGTCGGTTCAGAGAAAAATGTGTGCAGGCAACA
>CAWDZO010000020.1:0-33831 GCA_963806845.1 uncultured Methanoregulaceae archaeon | reverse complement strand
AGTTTTAAGCAGCACGGATAACGGTACCAACATTCTTTCCTTTGATTGCTTTTTCGATATTTCCCTTGATGTGGCAGTTGATGATCCTTATCTCTTTTACATGGGCTGCATCTTTCAACAACTCGATAACCATCGGTTCAATCACCAGGTTCTCAAGGTTCATCGCTTCCAGTTCGGATGCAGTAATCTCCTTGATAAATTCCGCATCAGGGTGTGTTGTCGGATCCTGCATGTACAGCCCGTTGACATTCTTACCGATAATACAGTTCTTTGCTCCCATCACCTCAGCGATCAGGAATGCACCGGTGTCCGTGCGGTGGGGGGGGATTGACCCGGATTTGGCAGGATGTTCATAGAGCCCGTACGGGGGCGTACCGTGCATGACCGGCAGCATCCCGAGCTTGAGCAGGCTGGGAAGTTCAAGAAGATCCCCGGTATGGATTCTGACGCCATTATATTTTGAGAGGAGAATTGAGACCATAATCGCATTCTGTTCGGAAATCTTTGCCGAGAGTTCGGCAAGTACCCCGGTCGGCATGCCAAGATCCATCCCGACATCCATGATATGCCGGACCCGGCCCCCGCCACCGGTCACAATGAGCATCTGGTGTAATTTTGATAATTGTCCAATCTCTTCGAGCAGCGGGTACATCACATCGCGCCCGTAATCAATCGCTGCATGTCCGCCGATTTTGATAACATTCAGCTCCGGCGTTATGCGTATCTGCTCTCCGGTCACCCGCTTCCGGTGTAATCCTTTCCTGACGAGTGTCTCTCCCTGCAATCCACTGGATATCTCAAACCGCTTATGCATGGTATGTCACAACACCATGGTATCGCAAAGATAAGTTATAAGTCATTGTAAACCAGTTGGTATATCAGACGCCAGTCATTCCCCATACAAAAAGATAATATGATTGGGGAATGAGTATGGTGGGAGGAACCAGAATGAAGATTTATGTGCGTGAACGCCAGAAAGTCGGTGAGGGTGTTGAGTCACCGAAATATCGTATCGTTGCTGTGACCGGTGGCCAGATACAGATTGAAGCAACCCACTTCCGGAAGTTCGAGATCGAGCAGATTGCCAAGGATATCAAAGCCGAACTCGTTTACATGAAACCGGTCGCAGACGACCAGAAGAAAAAGAAGCACTGAAAGGATTACTTTTTTCAGGAAACTTTTTTTTCTTTCCTTATTGAGCGCATTGGATAGTGCTCCGTGAATCTTTATGCTCTCCCATTCCATAGTAATGTACGATTTCCCATGGCTGTACCTCTCGGTTGATGTCCTTTTTGATGCAGCGATTCGTATCCAGCTCGCAGAGCGATCGATCTCCCTCACGTTTGTACAGGATGAGATCCGGATAAAATTCCCGACTACACGACGGCTGGCAGAATTTCTTGAGGTCCCCCATTATTATGTCCTGCCCTATTTTGCCATGATGGAGCAGGAAGAGCTCGTCACCCGTGCTGAACGCGTGGGGATCCTGACTACCGCAAAGGGGAGCCGGAAAATGATTGCCCTGATGAAAGATAAATATCCAAAAGAAATGAATGAGATTATCGGTTCGACCATTTTTCAAGAAATTGTAACAAAATGTCTATTACCTGATTAAGGAATAGAATTCTTCCTCGGTTCCCAATATTTTTGATAGTATCGTTTTCTGGTATATCAATTGTTTATCAGTTGGTTAATCATAAAAAATTTACAATTTAAAAAAGAAACAGTTTTTATAGATAATCACAGATCTTATGCCATAAAGGATTGATCTTGTATGAAACGTTTCTCTGAATTATCACTGGGAATTCTGTTAATCTTTCTCCTTATCGGAGTTGTGTTTATAGCAGGATGTACAACAACGCAACCAGGCCCGGCCACGACTACAGTTGTAACTACACCGCCAACAATCGTAGCTGGTGAAAAGACAAAGCTTCTTGTTGCAACCACCACAAGTCTCTACGATACCGGGCTCTTGAACTATCTCGAGCCGAAATTCGAATCGATGTATAATGTCGACCTTCAGATCACATCCCAGGGCACCGGTAAAGCGATCGAAATTGCCAAGAAAGGCGATGCTGATGTGCTGCTCGTTCACTCCCCATCCCAGGAACTGGCATTTGTGAAAGACGGCTTCGGTATTAACCGGCGATCATTTGCTTCAAACAACTTCATGATTGTCGGGCCTGCAAATGACCCGGCAGGAATTGCCAATATGACACCAGAGAATGCCTTCACCACTCTTCTCGTGAAGGGTACGAACAACACGGCAGGTGTAGTCTTTGTATCCCGTGGTGACGCTTCCGGGACACACACTGCGGAGCAGAAGATCTGGTCCAATGCGAAGTACAATTATACCACAAACGTCTCAAAATCCGGCAACTGGTACGTTGAAGCCGGAAAAGGCATGGGAGAGACCCTCCAGATGGCAAGCGAGAAAGGGGCATACACCTTCACCGACGAAGGGACCTACCTTTCGTATAAGAACAACCTGAAACTCGTCCCGATCATCTCGAAAGGAGCAAGCCTGCTCAACATCTACAGCGTCATGACCGTGTACAATGACAAGCAGCCGGTCGAAAAGATACAGATGGCGAACAATTTTGTGAATTTCCTGATCACACCGCAGACTCAGGCAGATATCGGTAACTTTGGTGTGGACAAGTATGGAAAGGCATTGTTTACCCCCATGAGTATCAGCGTTCCGACAGCACCAGCGGGCAATGTAGGAGACTACAGCACGCCTGCGACGGATCTCAAACCACCAGTGGCAGCGGCAAACGCTACCGTGACAAAATAACCTCCCTTTTTTTGTAAACGATCCGTTTACCCTTCACCTTCCTGGACACGTTCCGGGAATAGTTCTCAAGGACAGTAACAGGCTGCAGGAAGGTTTTTCAGGAGAATATGCGATAAAAATGGATGCGTCACCGCAAAGCCCGACTTTCCGGGAATTTTAATAAATCCTATTCTGGTTTTATTGGTTCTGGAGCAATGCTCAAAAACAGCTCCATGCTCATGAGGATTTCACCTCTGCGCTTTGTGTTCCCCCAAAATGCGATACCCCGTGAACACAAAATACGTCATCATCGCAATAAGCGCAGGTGGGACAGGGGGACCATAACGGTTCCTCCGTTATCGTACCTGTGCTTTGTATTTCCTATCAGAGTAAAAGGGATACTCCCGAATCGTGGTTTTATTGTTCTGCACATTGCAAAGCGTAGAAGAACCGATAACAGCGGCGACATTTATTGTGAAGATTTTTGTTTATTCTGTTCCCTTCTCTTTCCAATCCATGCCCAAAGATATGCAATTACCAGCCCGACAATAAATGCAATGGTCATTGAGCTGAGAAGGGCGAGGATGCCGATGATACAGGTAATGGCAAGGGAATCTGTCCTTAAGCTGTACCGTGCCATCTCAATCCCGACAAATACCAGCAGGGCTCCAAGAACCCCTATCGCTATGATGGAAAGAACCTGCGGGGAGGAGAAGAAAAGGGCGAGGAAGAGAAAAATCAAACCTGCGTAGACATTCGCACCACCTGTCCTCGCACCGTAGCGGTGCTGCCCGGCGAGTCCCCCGGCCCCATGACACATCGGAAATCCCCCAAAGGGGACCGAAGTAAGGTTCATCAGCCCGATAGATGTGGAAAATTTCCTTGGAGGTATATCAACAGCAAAGAGATCTTTTGTGAGCAGTGAAGTTGCGAGAATTGCGTTTGCTATCGTGAGGACAACCTGGGGCAGAACAAGCGTTGAAAGGGCAGAAGAAAAATCCGAGGGAAGGGGGATTACCAGCTGGGGTGCAGGGATAAAACTCAGGGGGGCATTCCATACAGGTAGAGCCCTCCAAGTAATCCGACCCCAATGACACAAAGTGCCGAAAGATCAGGAACACGTCGGTAACGAAAGAGAACAAGGAACACTATGACAATCACTATCCCGATAATAAAAAAGAACGGATCTTTGAATACAAAATCTGCTGAAGCCTTAAAAAGAAGCAATGCAAGACCGAGCTGGATTCCCCTGACGACACTCTCCGGGACCCAACGGCCGATGACTTCAAAGAAACGGCCGTAACCGAGCACAAGGAAGATCACCCCGAGTATCAGTCAGTCCCCCTGCCCCGTGACACATCGGAAATCCCCCAAAGGGGACCGAAGTAAGGTTCATCAGCCCGATAGAGGTCGAGAATTTCTTTGGAGGTATATCCACAGCAAAGAGATCTTTTGTGAGCAGCGAAGTTGCGAGAATTGCGTTTGCTATCGTGAGGACAACCTGGGGCAGAACGAGCGTTGAAAGGGCAGAAGAAAAATCCGAGGGAAGGGGGATTACCAGCTGGGGTGCGGGGATAAAACTCATCGCGGGTATGCCATACAGGTAGAGCCCTCCAAGTAATCCGACCCCAATGACACAAAGTGACGAAAGATCAGGAACACGTCGGTAACGAAAGAGAACAAGGAACAGTATGACAATCACTATCCCGATAATGAAAAAGAACGGATCTTTGAATCACAAAATCTGCTGAAGCCTTAAAAAGAAGCAATGCAAGACCGAGCTGGATTCCCCTGACGACACTCTCCGGGACCCACCGACCGATAACCTCAAAGAAACGGCCGTAACCGAGCACAAGGAAGATCACCCCGAGTATAAGTCCGGCTGCAGCACTATCTCGCCACTGCTGATACCCCCGGCGATTACAATCACTGCGACAGCCTTCATGGGTTCAAGCGGGATCGGCAGCCGGTAATAAAGCCCGGTGAGAATGAACCAGATGCCAAAGAAGAGGAGCACGTACCGTATGTTGACATCCGATACCAGCCCCACGGCAATGATCAGCGGGATGATCGTCCCGAAATCACCCAATGAACCCGCCAGCTCCGACAGGGAGAATTTCATCGGGGTTGGGGACATCGGGGACACGGTCTTCGGGTTATCAGAGATCACGAAATTATTCTGTTCGACATACACCCTGGTTCAAAATACCCGCCGCACCGCAACAAATACAAAAATCGTTTACCAATCATTAAAATAAAGTAACGTTGATGATAAGAATTAACCTTTTTACCGGACTCCTCTGGATATCCGGTAAAACCAATGTGCACCTATCAAAAATCCGGGGGTAACATCGATGAGCGAGATTGTATCGGGATTCATTACAGGCATTAAACCTGATTGTCACTTTCGATCCCGAAGTGATGCAGATAGCCGCACTCTCTATAATGATCTCGCTTGCAGCAACCGTTATTGCAGCCTCAATATCCATTCCTTTGGGGGGACTCATCCATTTTTACGAATTCCGGGGCAAACGGGCGGTTATCATCCTGATCCAGACCCTCTATTCCATCCCGACCGTTGTCGTGGGACTCCTGCTCTACCTTATGTTCTCCCGGAGCGGCCCGCTCGGGATATTCGGGCTCCTGTTCACCCCGGAAGGCATGATCATTGGACAGGCAGTGCTGATTATTCCCATCATCACCGGACTGGTCATCGCCGCTCTTGGCGGAGTCGACCGGAATATCAGCGACACCCTCATCTCGCTGGGTGCAACCGGAATCCAGACCATCATGCAGGTTGTCAGGGAAGCGCGTCTGGCGATCCTCAGTGCAGTGGTCCTTGGCTTTGGTCGTGCTATCTCTGAAGTCGGTGTTGCAATGATGATCGGTGGCAATATCCGGGGAGAGACACGGGTACTGACAACTGCAATAGCGCTGCAGACGGGTATCGGTGATTTCCCGTTCTCAATCGCTCTTGGCATCATCCTGCTCCTGATAGCGCTCGTCATCGTTATCATCATGAATATCATCATATCCGGCCTGTCGGTTGAGTCCCAGCAGGCGCTCGGAGGGCCACGATTATGATCCGGATAGAAGGTCTCTCGCGCGTGGCTGGTGGCAAAACGATTCTCGAATCGATCGATCTCGAAATTCATCGCGGGGAGATCTTCACCTTTATCGGGCCGAGCGGGAGCGGAAAGACGACGCTCCTGCGTCTCATCGATCTTCTCGATACACCAACAAACGGTACCATCATTTTTGACGGTATTGATACCACTGCGTCAAATACGGATCGGCTTTCGATCCGCAGGCGCATGTCGATGGTCTTCCAGAAACCCGCAGTCCTGAACTTAACCGTTGCCGGCAATGTTGCATTCGGACTGAAGTTCCGGGGTGTGGAAAAATCAGAGACTGATACACGTGTTCATGAGGCTCTCGATATCGTCGGGCTCCTGCATCTTGCAGATCGGAAAGCGGTCACACTCTCCGGAGGAGAAATGCAGCGCGTTGCAATCGCACGGGCACTGGTGACCCGGCCTGAAGTCCTCCTTCTGGACGAGCCGACGGCAAATCTTGATCCTGTCAACACTGAGTTGATCGAAAATCTTATCAGGCGCATCCACCAGCGCTTTCAGACTACTATCATCCTCTCTACCCACGATATGATCCAGGGCCAGCGCCTCGCAGACAGGATCGGGGTGATTATGAACGGGAAAATTGCCCAGGTCGGTTCACTCCATGACATTTTTTACCGCCCGAATGGCAAAGACATCGCCCGGTTTGTGGGTATTGAAACGATATTGGAAGGGGTCGTCGAATCCAATGAAGAGGGGCATGCCCGCGTATAGTGTCGGTAATGCTGTCTTTGAAGTGATCACTCCCTGTAGAACCCGGAACAAAGGTATCACTGTACATCCGCCCGGAAGAAGTGACCATCGCAGTCAGGGACGGGGATTTGCCAAAAACCAGTGTACGCAACCAGCTGACGGGAACAATCATAAAGATGGTCCCCTTTGGACCGTTTGTCCGCACCACGATCGACTTCGGTTCTACCCTGACAGCACTGGTGACCCGCAGATCTGCTGATGAGCTCGGACTTGCGGTTGGCATGGCAGTAATCGCTGGTGTTAAAGCCACTGCCATTCATGTCCGTCCGGATACCAGCTGAAGATTCCTTTCTTTACCAGACCAGAAAAAAACTGTGATGAGTTAAACACTATAATACGAGAACGCCTAATAATAGGACGATGCGCTGCACGATCCTGGCCAGCGGAAGCAAAGGCAATTGCGTTTTTCTTGAAGGGGAGAGCGGGGCACTCCTTCTGGATGCAGGACTGAGCACAAAAGAGACGCTCCTGCGGATGGACAGATCGTCCCTTGATGCCGGGCAGATTAATGCTGTGCTGGTGACGCATGAGCACGGCGACCATATCAAAGGCCTGGACGTGCTCGCCCGGCGTCTTATCTGTCCCGGTCTATGCAACGGAAGGAACGCTCGATGAGTTCCTCAACCACCGCCGCACTTCCGATAAACGGATCGATAGTCATGTATGCCGGGATCATGAGCGGTTTGAGATCGGGGATTTTGTCATCGAACCGTTTGCCACTTCCCATGATGCTGCCGAGCCCTGCGGATTTATTATCAGGGAAAACGGTGTCAGGTTCGGGTACTGTACCGATACCGGAATCATAACACCTCATATGCTTGACCTGCTCAGGCAATGTGACGCTATCGTGCTCGAAAGCAACCACTGCCCGGATATGCTCCAGAACGGGCCTTACCCCGAATCATTGAAACGGAGAATCCGTTCAAAACGAGGGCACCTGTCCAACCCCGCTGCTGCCCGGTGCCTGCAAACGCTGGGAAAAGACGTGCCGCAGGTCATCCTTGCCCACCTGAGCGAGATGAACAACACACCGGAACGGGTGATGGCAAGCGCCCGTGAGGGGCTCGGGCTCTTTTATGAAGAAAAGACACTCGTTATCGCCACCCAGTGCGGGACATCCGGTTCCTGCCCGCAGTGTATAAAACTCTAAAAAGGATCAGGAGAATTGGCTCTGGAGATACAGATATGAGTCGATTCTGATCACACCCAAACCATAAAAATCGTATTGTATTCGAAGGTCCCCCGCTTCAGGGCCTCTCCGAGGCACAGCGGGCAGGGAGTTATTTTGATTTTTTAGTCACCGAGCCGCCGCGGAGGCGTCCCTTCGGAGGCGGCGGCATTCATCGTACCTGATAAATAGAGTGGTAACAATCCCCTTATCATAGCTGAATACAATAATTTTCATAGAAAATGCACATGAGTTACGGACTCAGCCAAACATGATTAATTACTGTGGGCATTTCATCGTAATTTCTTTTATCAGGGTATGAAATAAAAGCACGGGGAAGATGACGGAGGGGACAGTACCTTACCCCCCTTAACACCCGCCCGATGAGCGCGATGATGACGTGTTACCTGTTCGGGAGTTATCGCATTTGGGGGGAGCCGAAGCGGCGAGGGTGAAACCCCCGAGAGCGTTCAGGTTTTTTGAATATTTCTATAGTGTTGGGAAAATTCCCTTTTTTCAGGATAATTTTCGTATGGAGAGAGCGGGATCTGTTGTTTTTTATGCATCCTTGATCTTCAGCAGTTTGAGGCAATAATGGTCAATCGAGTTAATCATCGCCTTTTTTGCCTGTTTGACTTTCTTTTCATCATCAGAGAGGAAATCATGCGCCACATATTCGAGCAGCGTGACGTAAAAATGATGAGGGCCAAAGGTTTCTTTAATTTCATCCAGACAGGCTTGTGCCTCATAGTGTTTGCCGCTCATCAGCTCAAACCCGAAATCAAGGAGAGCGAGAGCATGTTGCGGGAAGTTTTTACCCATCGCAAGTTTCCTGAATTTGTCGTAGACATCTTCCCGGGTGGTGATGATTGCCAGTTTGAGCCCGTAATAGATTGGTTCAAGCTCATCGGGATACTGCTGGGTCATCTGCTTGACTACTCCCGCCACACCCCCTGCGTCACGTTTCTCGAGCTTGAGCTTGTAGAGCTCCCGAAGGAAGTACATATCATCAAAGAACCGCTCAATTGCCATTCCCAGAAGTTCCTCCCGGATATCACGCTTCCCATCACTTGACGCTTTCTCAATTCCTATCCTTAAAAATTCCCGTTCTTCGGGGAACCATGCAATCGCCTGTTTTAACATGAACCAGAAGATCTTGTTGATACCGGGGTCATCGCCGATACCCAATTCTTTGAGCCGGTTCATGGGAGGGTTTAAGCGGACGAGCTCGATCATCTGCTCGCGGGCGGCAAGTGCTGAAGGTGTAGGTCCCCGGGCTGGTTCTTCCTGATCCATATCTCCTCCCGTTTGAGGAGAGCGGGCAAAGTAGCAATACGCTATTGCCGGACAGATGAGCACGTCAACATTCCGGTATTTTTTTAACTGTTCAATCGCTTCGGCGTATTTGCCGAGGTTGATCAGCTTAATTCCGAGCACTATATCGAAGAGCGCTTTTCCGGTTTTCCTGCGCTTATTGCGTTCAGCATAATCGAACAGCTTCTCAACGTACGAGATATCCTTGGATTTGGTGCTCTTTTCAAGCACCCTGAGGGTGATACTGTCGATGAAATGGTCGTAAAGATCATCGTTGACATTCGGGAGTGTTTTTTCCAGGGTGTCAATGACCTGACCGTAAAAAACAGGAACATTTGCATCGATTTTATCACTGTTTTTGTCAATATAATCGAAAAAATCCTTTTTCAGTCTGGTTGAGTTTTACCCTGACGATCGCATTGGGCTGACACTCCTCATCCATACTACAGAATTACACTTGCTGGTTATAAAATTGTTGACTTTACAGCAGGAGAAATCAGGATACAGATTGTTTTGTCTGAAATCTGGCGATATCTGACCATTTCATGATTACAAAGGAACAAAACGTTAATGCGTGTGCTTGGACAACATCACAAAAGAGAACCTTCATGCTCTTTATGGACTTTTCCAAGGCTTGCGAACAACTGGAAGGGACGTCCGGGCGTCTTGATATGATTGATATCATCAGTCGGTTTCTCCCCACCTTGTCACCCGAAGAGCTCCCCGTCTTTGTCCGGTTTGTTATGGGCACGGATTTTCCCGGACTGGAGTTCAAAAAAACTTGGTATCGGCCCAAATCTTCTGTATGAAGCAATCGGCTACGTAGCGGGTATGAAAAAAGAACAGGTCATCGAGAAAATCAACACTACCGGAGACGCCGGGCGAGCCGTTGAGGAACTGCTTTCGATTAAATCGCAGACTACCTTTTTCCATGAAGACCTGGATCTTGTCCGGGTGTATACCGAACTCATCGCGATCGCCGAACTGGAGGGGAAAAAGTCCCAGCGGGAAAAACTGCTTGCGGTCCGCCGGTTGCTGGGCAATGCTCACCCGCTTGAAGGGAGATATCTTGCCAGGATCATGCTCGAAGAACTCCGAATAGGTGTCGGGGAAGGCAGCGTGCGGGAAGCGATCGCAAGGGCATTTTTAGTGGATTCTGCACTCGTTGAGCATGCGATGCAGGCGCTGAACGATGCGGGTGAAGTCGCACGGCTCGCCAGACTGGGCCCTGACGCTTTACGGGAGGTTCGCATCACCCTGTTCCATCCGGTGACGGATGATGCTTGCCCAGCAGGGAACTATTCCGGATATGATCCAGGAGCACGGTCAGATTGCCGCCGAGTTCAAGTACGACGGTTCCCGCTTCCAGTTTCACAAAAAAGGCAACTGGGCCCGGCTGTATTCCCGCAGACTCGAGGATGTAACTGCCGCTCTCCCGGACGTGATTGAGAAACTGATAACCTCAACCACCCATGATGTGATTCTCGATGGGGAAGTTATCGCTATAAAAGACGACAAACCAATGCCTTTCCAGTCGGTGCTCAGGAGGTTCCGGCGCCGTCACGATATCGCGGAGGCACAGGATGCAATCGAGATGGTGCCCAATGTTTTTGATATCCTCTACCTTGATGGCGAAACCCTCATAGATCTCCCGCTGGAAAAGCGCAGGGAACGCCTCGAGAGTGTGGTGAACAGGTATATCGCTCCCCAGGTAGTCAGCAGCGATCCGCGTGGAGATCGAACGGACCTACAAAGCAGCTCTCGATGCAGGGCATGAAGGAATTATGATCAAAGTGCCCGCTTCTCCCTATTCCCCGGGCCAGCGGGGGAAAAACTGGATTAAGATTAAACCCGATGTTGATACGCTCGATCTTGCGGTGATTGGCGGGGAGTGGGGAGAGGGAAAGCGTGCCCATGTCTTTGGTTCATTTCTCGTTGCCTGCCAGGACCAGGGGAAACTCATTGCCCTCAGCCGGGTTGCAACCGGATTTTCCGATGAGCAGCTCATCGAGGTCTATGACCTGCTAAAAGACCGTGTCATTAAAAAATCCGGAAAAGAAGTGTCGTTTGAGCCCGACCTGGTGTTTGAAGTGGGATATGCAGAACTCCAGGTCAGCCCGACATATGAAGGAGGATTTGCCCTCCGTTTCCCGAGATTTATCCGGATCAGGGATGATAAGGATATCACGGATGTCGAAACGCTCGAAAGTATCCGGGAGCGGTACTTGCGGCAGGCGAAATCTGCACAGGCATATCAGAAGTGAGAAAGCGTCCGCTGCGTGCGGAGCTCAGGGATCAGCGTGACTATGGTGTACCCAGGTATCAGATCCAAGAGTGGCAGATGCCTGCCTGACAGCAGCATCAATCGACTCGCAGATGACGGGGGGATTTGTCATAGCCTTTCTTGTTGCTTCACGAATCACCCACGTTCCAAGCGGAGCCCAGTAATCACTGGAGATACTCCGGATGACGATGACCCGGGCAGAACGCCTGGACATTCTTAAGATATTCACAGGCTGCGAGCCGTGCGGAATAGTAAGCACCTGATATCGGGGAATATCCCTTTTTTGTCATGCCCTCCCGGTCCTGCACAATAACCTCCTCTTCCCCGGCCCAGAGTGTCCGGCGTCCCCAAATCTCGATCATCTCGTACTTCCAGTCGCCCGGGACGAGTATACAGACAATCCTGTTGCCGAAAATTTCTCCGGTGAAAAGACGGATCTCTTCAATCGGGGGATAGCGTGCGATCTCTTTTTTGAGCTGGATGGATAGCGTATCATCGATGGCAGTAATAGCCCACCGGGTTGGTACGAAGGTTCGCCGTTTGCCGAGCAGGCCTGCTGTCATAAGATTTGCGATCTGGTACACATCGATTGCCGATTCCCTGAGCGCAACACAGGCATCGGTCGCACCCATATCGGTATCAGATGTGATCCGGTCAACAACCCGTTCCACCCGTGCATTGCCGAGTACCTCCATTTTTTTCACCGCACCGGTCAACCCGACAGGTGCAATCGTCCCGTCGAAATTCAGACTGAACGTGACCGGTTTTTCAAACGCTACATCCACATCCAGCGGAATGGTGGAAAGTGCGATCTCCTGCAGGTTATCGGCGACCGCATGAAGTGCCGATCTCCCGCGGATCGTTCGGGCACGGATACTGACGATCTCCTCCATCCCGAACTTCCGGGCGAGCCAGTCCGGGGGATTATCACTGTCGTTGATGAGCAGTGGCCCGCCATGCATATCCGGCCAGCCATAACTCCCGATGAAGACAGAGGGAGAACTGCCCTGGTAACTGCTCGCAGGTTTCATGGCCGCCTGGGCATGGAACCGGCTCACTATGGGACAGCGGGGCAGCCCGCACATACCTTTTCCCTTGCACTCGGCGCATCGCATCAAACGTCTTCCCTCTGGTCAATGACCACCCGCACCCGTTTATCGAGATACACCAGTATCTCCTGAACCCAATCATCCCAGACAACCTGCACATCCGGCACTTTTTTTGCAATCTCCCTGCCTACATCGTCATCCCGTTCACGCCAGCACCTCTACAACAACCGAACCGGGAGCAAATGCAGACGGAACGATCGTATCCCGGTCACCATCTACAATCCCCAGCACAGGAATACCTCGATGAGCGCAGATATGCCCGCTCACTGCAGTCGTATCATCCCCAATCGCAAGCACCCCGCAGCAGTCCTCCGGCATCCTCGCGTAGATCTCGTGTCCACAGTGATCGATCACGAGAACACGCCCGCTGCCAGGTGCCTTCCCGTTCGTCCGCGGTGCTGCTGACCGGATTGGCCCGCTCTTGCACCACGCGGTACTGATATCGATGCTCTGGTCCAATGAGAGCTTCTCAAGACCGTGGGGTTTAGGTTCCAGGCCGGAACAGGGTTCAACAATACCTCCCCTGCTCTTGAGGACGACGACATCTTCAGTGGCCCGTCCGATAACAATGCCATTTACGTAGACCGCTTCGCCGGAATACATCCCCGGATCTCCCGGACATTTCGCTGCCGGTGAACAGTGCCTTTTAATGACTTTTTCCCAAATCCTGTAAGACGCGAAAGTATCCCGGCCAGTTCTTCGTCCCCGCTGTTCCAGCAATAGACCGTCCTGCTCGAGCACTCTATATGCACAAGCCCGTTATCACCAAGACGGGAAGCAACAATATTCCCAAAGAGTTCCCCGGTTTTTTTGGTCTTTCCCCGGTTTGCCAGAAACACCGGATCATCCAGGGCACGAATTACCCTGCTCGGGGGTTGTGCATTGAATTCCACCCGCAACCCTGATTCCTCTGCGGCTGTCCTTGCCATAACCCCGGCGACAACGATACGTCTGGGGGATAGCACCTCCATAAGCCACGCTACATCTCCATGGTCAAATAGTTCCGGACCGTGAACGACCATCACTGCAGAATCCGGGAGCGTTTTCATGGATCAGCCCTTTTTGTTCCTGTTCTTAAAAAGCAGGTAAGGATTGGCACATCTTCATAAAAATATGGTCATCGGCCTACAAGGTGGATAACTGAGTACCCGTAGTCCTCAACACACGGCTCTCCGATTCCGTAAATGAAACCCGCCATCCCACATCATACCGTGCACCACATTCCGGGCAGAGGAGAATCACCTGGTAGACTTCCCGCGTGGATTTGACCGGGGAGTCTTTACCGGCATTCAGTTTGAGAAATGACGTGTGGAACCCCAGTTCATACCCACATGCAGGGCATATCCGGAGTTCGTCTTCGATTTTGATGTTTTTTATTTCACTGACAACCGGCATGGTAACACTTTGTTAATGCTCTACGGTCATGGTACAATATTAAGATTGCCTGTGGTTTGCAGCATCAATGATGATCCCGGCGGCATTCTTCCTGCCATTGATCGCTTCGTGAACAACCCGGACAGGCCGGGGACAACAGGTCATCGTCTCGGCAATTTTTTTCTCCAGCAGCTCCAGGGTCACCAGCTTTCCGTTGACCGATGTGCCTGCTCCCATATCTACGATCTTTTTTGCATTATTCTGCTGTTCCGGGTGGTCCGGGTCCATGATGACCAGCACCGGTTTTTCAAAGAGCATTGCCTCGTGCAGCGTGGTAAGTCCACCGTGCACAATCGCAATTTTTGCCCTCGCAAGGTGCTCGTAGAGGTCCGGAACATACCCGTGGGATACGAAATTGTCTGAAGACTCCGGCAGGACCGCCCCGGTATAAAAGACATCAAAGAAGAGGTCTTTTCGCCGGTCTGCTATCTCCTTTAACATCAGGTACATCGGGAGTTTATACGGTTCTCCCCCGAAACTGGTGAAGATGGTTTCCCGGGCGGAGGTGTACCGGGCAGGATCTAATTCAAAAAAAGGCCCGGTGAAGGTGTACCGCGTTTCCTCGCCTTTCGGGATGACAATATTATATTCGCTGACCGTATCCGGTGCCGGATAATCAGGTACGATAACCTGGTCAGAAAGGCGGATGTACCTTCTGATGAGAAAGTTGAGAGACATCCAGACCGGGTTGGTCGTGCCATTGAGCCCGTTGAAGTGGTTCTGGTTCGTGATGAAGACAACCGGTGTCTTCTCGAGCCGGGCTGCAAGCACACCGCCATACATGGTGTCGCACACCACACAATCGAACTGGTGTTCACGGATCAGACGTCGGACTTTCAATCCCGATCGTATCGTATCAGGAATAATCCACTTTGAGGACCAGATCGTCTTTTTCAGGCTGAAGAAGCCGTTTTCCCCTTCAAGACAGACTTCGCGGTGGACCCGGTGCAGGGTTGTACCGCCTTGCTGATGCAGGAAATCATAGGATTTGCCATACCCGGCAAAATGAATGGTATGTCCCTGGTTGCTGCAGGTAATGACCGAGATGGAGACACCGGGATGTGTGCCCGAGCCCTTCACCGCAGACGACAAAAAGGATCTTCATGGTACTACCTGCCTTATAGGATATGTCCCGGTAAATAATGAAATTTCAGGTAGTTTCCCGTAATCTTCCTGAGGATCACCCGGCACCACCGGTGTCATCTTCAGGAATGATAATCCATGCCAGGATATAGACAATTATGCCAGTCCCGAAAGATATGAGGGTCACTACCGCCCAGATCAGCCGGATCACCGTGGGGTCAACATCAAGGTGTTCGCCGAGACCGGCACAGACTCCGCCCAGTATCCGTTCTTTTTTTGAGCGGTATAATCGCTGCATGCTAAAAATGTTGTTTTTTCACCCATAAAAGTAATTGAGAAACGGTTTTTGGAGAAATGCTCAATAACATCCTGAACGCTCAACAGGGGTTTCACCCCGCCGCTTCGGCTCACCAAAAAATGAGATACCTCCTGAACAGGCAATACGTCATCATCGCTCTAAACCGCAGGAGCGGTATGGGGTGAAAGGCACGGCCCTCTCTATCATCTGATCAGTGCTTTGCATTTCATATCAGAGAAAAAGAATTCTCCAGAACCGGGAAAATGTTTGCCAGGACACGCTCAGAAGAGTCTAATAGTGCCAGCGGTTCAAGGCATAGTGAGAAGAAAGGACCATGACAGGAGATGCAGACACGTATAAAACAGCAACGTTTGGTGCCGGTTGTTTCTGGGGTGTTGAAGCCGCGTTCAGTGCCGTGAGCGGCGTTGTTTCAACTGCGGCAGGATATATGGGTGGCACGCTGAAAAATCCAGGCTACAAAGACGTATGTACCGGGCAGACCGGGCATGCGGAAGTAGTGCAGGTAACGTATGATCCATCCAAGGTCACTTACGAGCAGCTTCTTGCTGTTTTCTGGTCGATCCATGACCCGACACAACTGAACCGGCAGGGCCCGGATATCGGAACAAATTACCGCTCCGTGATCTTTTACCACGATGCAGAACAGGGAAAAATCGCGAGAAAATCCAAAGAGGCTATGGAGACATCCGGTGTATTCAGGTTTGGCAAAATTATGACCACAATTATGCCGGCACCGGAATTTTACCGGGCAGAAGAATACCACCAGCACTATCACGAAAAGCATGGCGGTTCATGCAGGATGTAACATCATTTTTCACCTTAAAAAAATTCCAGAAAAAACCAGCAAAAGAAAAAAGGTCAATGGGCCCGCTGAGATTTGAACTCAGGACCTCCGCCATGTCAAGGCGACGTCATAACCAACTAGACCACGAGCCCGCAATTGTCTGATGCTCTATAGCATCTGTCATCTTATTATTAAAAAATAGTGTACCGGTTTTCAAAGCATGTCCTTACCTAACTGACCCTGTTTGTTCGAACCGGCGAAAGTATTTTTTGCCAGACAGGATCTACCATTAGACTGATTCAAAAATGACCGAAAAAACACCGAATTCACCACACCAGCTCTTTTCCTTCGAGCATGACGCACGTCGCCTGGAATTGCTCGTCCGTATTATCTACTGGATTCTCATCGGCATCGTTCTCAGCGGTATATGGGATCATCGCGTGCATCTGCCTGTTTATCCAGTGGTTCCATATCCTGATCCTCGGGCGGCGGAGTGAAGGATTATCAAACATCGCAAAAGGGTACCTGGAGTACATGGTTCATGTCATGAGTTATACCTATATCATGACTGATAAACGCCCTGATATCCTGCCGGTACCGGTGAAGATTTTTGAGGAATAATGATGAAAAATTGACCGGAAATGGTCATTATTTTTTTTAAAAAACATCCCCGTCCGCTGTGTTTTATGCTATTTTATGACGTTGGGTGTACCATTTTGGTGCATGCACCGCAGAAAAATCTCTCCGTGAACGTTCCCAATTAAATTTAAGGCACTTACTGCGCCATTCCTTCATCTATACTTCTTTTTCAGCCGCAATCTTCCCCGGTTCTATTGCGTCAGGGAACACGTTCAATCCCGCTCGGTCTTGTATTTTTTTGGAGCAAATTCAAAAAAACCCTTGATTCGTGGAATCATACTGGTACTGTAAAAAAAATTCAATAACAGACATGATGAAAAATTATGAAAACTCTAACCCGTTTAATCCCGCACTAACTGCCAGACACGCTTCAAATTATTCACCTTCCACTGCCCGCAGTAATCGCACGGTCAGGTCAGCGGCTTGTGCCTGTTGATCGGCCGCGGAAATCGTGGCTGTCCCATCTCCGGGCTGGAGGCCATAATTGCCAAACTGGGCATGGTTGCCCCCCTGAATCACCTCCATAATTGTTCCCGGCGGGAGCAGCGCTAAGGTCGCATTGAAATTATCCGTATTCAAAACCTGATCGTTCGACCCATGGGTTGAAAGACCTTTCAGGCTGGTGGAGGACAGGTCGTCGCTGGTCCCCGGATAGGATGCCCAAAACGCCAAACCTTGTACTGTATCTGTATGTTTCTTGGCATAGGACGCCGCCATCGAGCCCCCCAGTGAGTGACCGCCGATGACCCAATAACGCATTTCCGGATAGGCTGTGATCACTTCGTCTGCCTTATTGATGCCAAAGACAGCCAGCGAAAGTGGCATCCTGACAATTGCAACCATATATCCATGGCTGGCGATTTCCTGCGCAACGGGTGCATAGGATCGATAGTCCACATGACCACCGGGATAAAAAATGAAACCGGTTATGGGTGTATTTGAAGTCGGGGTGAACACAATAAAATTTCCCTTGTCCTGAACGGTGACGTTTGCGTTCGATTCCATCGCAGCCAGTGCTTCATTGGTGGGTCCAAGGGGAGTCAACCCCCACGCGATAAACCCGATAACTCCGAGGAGTAATACTACGCCAATGATGATGAGAGCAGTCCTTAAACCTTTTTTCATTGTTCCTCCAAAATTCTGTTGTCAACTTGCAATGGCGAATGATACCCGGCGTTCTGTTAGCAGATACTGGATATCGTACACATTTTCCTCTGTGCTCATTATCTTTTTTGAACAGTCTTCAATCAATAGAGTAACCAACCGCAGGGAAAAAAACGAGAATCGGTAAAAAAGAATTATCTATCATGATGAGGATTTGCACTCTGTTCAGTGCAAAAAATAAAACACCGTGAACTTCATTTACCTGTGTATTTATTTAAAAAAAAAGAATTTCAAATCTTCTCAGACGTAATCTTGGCAAACGTCGCAGTAAAGATACCCGGGCATGCCACGGATCTCTTCCATCACTTCTGCGGGTACTTCACTGTCAACGTTCAGGATCATGATCGCTTTATCACCGGGGTTGATCCGTCCCACCTGCATGCCGGCAATATTGATATTGCATTTCCCGAGGATGGTGGATGCACGCCCGATAACCCCGGGCTTGTCCAGGTGCCGTGAAACGATCACGTAGCCTTCGGGTATCATGTCCATCGTGTAGCCGCCAACAGCGACAATGCGGCTGCGGCCCTTGAAAAAGACCGTGCCGCTGACCGTCTCTTCTCCCTTGTCGGTCTTAATCCGGATGGTGATGAGGTTCTTGAATCCGCTGGATTCCTGCGTGACCGTCTCGCTGACCGTGATCCCACGTTCCTTTGCAATGAAATCCGCATTCACGATATTGACCGGCTGCTGGAGGATCGGGTCGAGAAGCCCTTTGAGGGCAAGCCGGGTCACAAATTTCATGCTTCCGGCATAGGCAGACAGTTCGCCGCCGTAGATGCACTCGACGGATGAAAGCCGCCCGCTCGCGATCTGGATGACAAACCTGCCCATCTTCTCGGCAAGCTGGGCGTAGGGTTCGAGCACTTCTGCCAGTTCCGGCGGGACCATCGGGGCGTTGACCACGTACTTTGCAGATCCGCCGTTCAAGACCTCAATGCACTGCTTTGCAACGGAAACTGCGACATTCACCTGTGCCTCAGCCGTACTTGCCCCGAGATGGGGGGTAACAATGATCTGGTCGAGCGTGAGCAGCGGGGAGTCGGTCGGGGGCTCGGTTTCAAAGACATCGAGCGCAGCACCAGCCACTTTGCCGCTTTTGACCGCATCGTAAAGCGCCTTTTCGTCAATGATACCCCCGCGGGCGCAGTTGATAATCCGCACCCCGTCTTTCATGGTCGCAATACTCTTTGCGTTGATGAGGTGTTTTGTCTCGGCGATCAGGGGCGTGTGCACCGTGATCACATCGGCGACCCTGAAGAGGTCTTCAACCGACATCATCTCAACGCCAAGCTGGGCAGCCCGCTCTTTGGAGATGAACGGATCATAGGCAACACATTTCATGTCCATCGCGATCGCCCGTTTTGCCAGTCTCGCGCCCGATACGCCCGAACCCGACAATGCCGAGCACCTTCTCGTTGAGTTCCACACCCATGAACCTGCTGCGTTTCCATTCCTTCTTTTTCAGGCTCGCGGTTGCCTGCGGGATGTTTCGTGCGAGCGAGAGCATCATTGCCATGGTGTGCTCGGTTGCAGCAAGGGTGTTGCCTTCCGGCGCATTGGCAACGATAATGCCTTTGCGCGTAGCCGCATCCATATCGATATTATCCACGCCAACGCCCGCACGACCGATAAACTTCAGCCGTTTCCCTGCCTCAATCACCTTTGCCGTGACTTCCGTGCTGCTCCGCACGAGCAGGGCATCATAATCCCCGATGATCCTGCAAAGCTCATCCTCTTTAAGGTCAGTTTTAACGTCAACTTCGAACGCCTTTTTCAGGATCTCGAGCCCCTCTTCAGCCAGCGGATCGCTGACGAGCACCCTTACGTTTGCCATAAAAAACCCATATACTATCTGCACCGTACTTAAAGAGGATTATTCTTTAACCGATGGAAAATGCCTTCCCTGCAGAACAAAAAACCGACCGTTCCAGTGATGTACTCTTTTACGGTAAAAAAAGGGGAATGATAATTATTAAACAAGAGGGAGGTAAGATCATAAGTGGTGCGAGCATGAAGGACGTTCCTAATATTCTGTGGCTCGAGGAGATCAGGAAGGAAGATATTGTATCGGTCGGGGGTAAAGGAGCTTCTCTTGGTGAGATGGCATCCATCGGTCTCCCGGTTCCGAAAGCCTTCGTGGTTACTGCTCAGGCCTTCCGAAGGTTTTTAGTCGAGACCGGTATTGAAAAGAAGATATTTGCATCATACGAACGACTTGATGTCGAAGATAACGAAGCACTGGAGAAAGCTGCCGACGGTGCAAAGACCATGGTGCTTAAGGCAAAGATGCCGGCCTTCATAAAAGACGAGATCCGTCACGCGTACAAAAAGATTTCAGCAGAAGACCTGATCGTGGCAGTCAGATCAAGTGCTACTGCTGAGGACCTCCCGGATGCCAGTTTTGCCGGGCAGCAGGAGACCTATCTCAATATCAAAGGGGAAGCAGCCCTCCTGGAAGCTGTGCAAAAATGCTGGGCATCCCTCTACGGGGCGCGGGCGATCTATTATCGCGCCAAGCAGGGGTTTGATGACCACACGGTAAATATCGCTGTTGTCGTGCAGCAGCTTGTTCACTCAGAAAAGGCAGGGGTCATGTTCACCTCCCACCCCATTACCGGTGAACCTCTCACGATTATCGAAGGATCGTGGGGACTTGGTGAAGCGGTTGTTTCCGGTTCGGTTTCACCGGATAAATATATCTTCGACCAGCGGTCGGAGAAAGTTGACGACGTCCTCATCTCGAACAAGAAAGTGGAGATCATCGCTGACGGGGATCACGGCACAAAGCTGGTGGATGTACCGGCTTCCCGACAGGATACACAGGTGCTGTCTACCGCTGAAATTACCAAGCTTGCCATGTATGGCAAGATTGCTGAAAACCATTATGGTATCCCCCAGGATGTAGAATGGGGCATTGTGAACGGGATTATTTATATTCTCCAGTCCCGTCCGATCACCACGATTGGGAACAAGAAAGAGGCAAAGAGCATGTCAGGACAAAAACAGAACGCAAAGATTATTCTGCAGGGACAGGGAGCAGCTCCCGGTATCGCTTCGGGCAGGGTTGTCGTCATCCGTGACGTAAAAGACACCGGAAGGGTAAAAGAGGGCGACATTCTCGTCACGAAGATGACAAGCCCTGACATGGTACCGGCGATGCGCAAGGTCGCCGCAATTATCACCGATGAGGGAGGGTTGACCTGCCATGCTGCAATCGTCAGCCGTGAACTGGGGACCCCGGCAGTTGTAGGCACGAAGACTGCAACCCATGTTCTGACGAACGGGCAGCTTATTACCGTTGATGGCGAGAAAGGTCTCATTTATGAAGGTGAAATTGCCCAAGCCGCTCCCGCGCCGACAGCTGCTGTTTTGGCAGGGGTTGCCGGACCTTCAAAGATTATTACCGCAACATCCGTAAAGGTGAATGTTTCCATTCCCGAAGCAGCAGCCCGGGCTGCGGCAACGGGAGCAGACGGTGTCGGATTACTGCGGATAGAGCACCTGATCCTTGGGCTCAACAAGACACCGGGCTGGTTTATCGCCAACAACAAGGAAGAGGATTTTGTCAGGGAACTTCACGATGGCATCAAGATCGTACTCGATGCATTCCCCGGTAAACCGGTATGGGTGCGGACACTGGATGCCCCGACTGATGAATTCCGCAACATGATGGGGGGAGAGAACGAACCCCTTGAGCATAACCCCATGCTCGGCTGGCGCGGGATCCGGCGCGACATCCAGAGCCCGGATCAGTTCCGTCTTCAGGTTGAGTCGTTCAAGCGTCTCTGGAAGGAGGGGTATGATAATCTCGGCATCATGTTCCCGATGGTTTCCCATCCCGATGAGTTCCTGGCAGCAAAGGCGATGATGATGGCCTGCGGGGTGGATGTTGATAACGTAACCCTTGGAATTATGATCGAAATACCGGCAAGCGCGATCATGATCGAGGATTTCCTCAAGTGTGGCATAAAATTCGCTTCATTCGGGACGAACGATCTTGTCCAGTACACACTCGCCATTGACCGGAACAATGAAAATGTTGCTGACATGTACCAGCCCCAGCATCCTGCCGTGCTTCACCTGATCCACACGGCAATCCAGATGTGCAGGGCGTATGATGTGGAGTGCTCAATCTGCGGGCAGGCTGGTTCTGACCCGAAGATGGCAAGCTGGCTCGTTGAGCACGGCATAGCAAGCATATCGGCAAATATCGATGCAATCGCCAAGATCCGTGAGGCGGTTGCCCGCACGGAAAAGCGTATCATTCTCGAGGCTGCGAGAAACCGCGATGCTGAATAAGGGTTGCTCCAAAGAAGAACTCTTCTCTTTTTTCTCCCAAAAAAAAAGCGAGGATATTGACCACAACTATATTCTGAGCTCCATGTGCACCATCCCTCACCCGGTAGCAGTGCAGGCGCACTGCATGTTCATGGAGACCAATCTCGGTGACCCCGGGCTTTTCCCGGGAACAGCATCACTTGAAAAACTCCTTATCCTGCGACTTGGTACTCTTTTCCACCGAAAAGAAGCAGGAGGGTATGCAACATCAGGAGGGACCGAGTCCAATATCCAGGCACTCCGTCTCGCAAAAGTTTTAAAAAAAGAGGTTGTCTATCCCAACATAGTCGTACCGGAATCAGCTCACTTCTCATTCAAGAAGGCCAGCGATCTTCTCTGTCTTGAGATGCGGACCGTACCCCTTGGCGGGGATTTCCGGATGGATGCACAAAAAGCGGCAGAACAGATTGACCAGAACACGGTATGTCTCGTAGGGATCGCCGGCACCACCGAGTATGGTATGGTTGACCCGATTGCAGATCTGGCAAAGATCGCTGATGCACATGACGTTTTCTTCCATGTGGATGCAGCCTTTGGCGGTATGGTGATACCATTCCTGAATAATCCCATTCCCTTTGACTTTGCACTTCCCGGAGTTACGACCATCGCTGTTGACCCGCACAAGATGGGTATGAGTACTATCCCTGCCGGCTGCCTGCTCACCCGGGAACCGGACATGCTCCACACACTCAACATCGATACGCCCATACCTCTCGGTAAAACAGGAATACACTCTCGGTGGTACCCGTCCCGGTGCTCCTGTTGTCGGGGCGCTTGCTGTGCTTGACTATCTTGGTATTGAAGGGATGAAGGCAATTGTTTCCGGATGCATGAAAAATACCCGTCGACTGATTGCCGGCATGGAAACATTCGGCATCCCGCGTACCGTTACACCGGATGTGAACGTGGCGACATTTGCCTGCAGGAAGGTACCTGAACCCTGGAAGGTTTCGTGGACACGACAGGGGCACCTGAGAATCGTCTGCATGCCCCACGTCCACGGTGACCGTATTGAGGCATTCTTAAAAGATATTGGTGAAATGTATGCTTGACAGACTTGTGACATCCCTTGAGACCTGCCCCATGATAAAGAGGGGAGACTATAATTATTTCATTCACCCGATCACCGATGGCGTACCCATCATTGATCCCGCTCTCCTGCGCGAAGTGTGCACCGCAATGGTAAAAATGCTCGATTTAACCGGTGTAGACACGATCGTTGTTGTTGAGGCGATGGGCATTCATATCGGTTCGATCCTGTCGACCATGACCGATATCCCCATGACCATCATGCGTAAGAGGGCGTACAAATTGCCCGGTGAGATAGCCGTTCACCAGACTACCGGTTATTCAAAAGGAGAACTTTACCTCAACGGGGTGTATAAAGGAGACCGGGTTGTGATCATTGACGATGTGGTGAGTACGGGCGGCACGATGAAAGCTCTTTTACAGGCTCTTAACATTGCCGGTGCTGAAGTGGTGGATGTCTGCATTGCAGTTCAGCGTGGTGACCCCGATATCGGGCGCCCGTATAAGTCACTGGTAAAGATCGAAGTGACCGACAAGGTGTATGTGGTTGAACGACACCTCTGACCTTATTGAGAACCTGAAAAAGAAGGGGGCACAACGGGTTGCCCTCCAGTTTCCCGAAGGACTGAAGCGGCAGTCAGTCGACCGTGGCTGCCGCTCTGAAAGATGCCGGTTTTGAAGTGATCGTGAGCGGCGATCCCTGTTATGGTGCCTGCGATCTTGCGCTTGATACGCTCACGTTCGCTGATGTGCTCGTCCATTTCGGGCATTCACCGGTAGATGAACAGCCAAAGGTAATCTTCGAACCTTATCAAGATAGATTTTGATGTAGCAGTACTGGAGAATGCACTCCCCTTCCTGAAAGGAGACACTGTTGGCCTTGTCACCACAGTCCAGCATGTCCACCTGATCCCTGCGATGGAACTATTCCTGCAGGCAAAAGGGATCTCCTGCAGTGTTGCAGAAGGTGGCGGGCGTACACCAAACCGGGGACAGGTGCTCGGATGCAGTTTTGCCGCAGCAAAAGCGACGGGTGCAGAGGAGATTCTTTTTGTCGGTACAGGACTCTTTCACCCCATCGGCATTGCGCTTGCTACCCATGCACGCGTGATCGCTCTGGATCCCCTCACCGGATCTGCACAGGAAGTGAGCGGTGACGCACTCATGCGCCGTCGTTTTGCGGTCATGGAGAAAGCCAGGGGTGCAAAAAACGTGGGTATTATTGTCAGCACCAAGAGTGGCCAGCAGAGAATGGATCTTGCCCGCCGGCTGGCATCGCTCTCCCCCAAAGCGGTGATTGTTACCATGCGGGAGGTAAATGCCGGACGAGTTGTTAAACCTTGGATTCGCCTGTTACGTCAATACCGCCTGCCCCCGGCTCGCGTATGATGATCAGGTACGCTTTCCGGTCCCGGTTCTTTCACCCCAGGAATTTGAGATTCTCTGTGGTGTCCGTACGTGGGATGCCTATACGATTGACGAGATCGTATGAAACTCAGACACCTTGAAATGATACTCCAGCGTATCACCGGTTATCACCACCCGCGTGCTGCGCTCGAACAATACCAGACACCTGCTCCTCTTGCTGCCCGGTTGTTGTACCATGCACTCATGAAAGGAGATATTGAGGGAAAAACGGTGTGCGATCTCGGGTGCGGCACGGGTGTGCTTGCAATCGGCGCTGCCCTGCTTGGGGCGGATCGTGTGAGAGGGGTCGATAGTGATCCACAAGCGGTCAAGGGTGCGATATGCAAATGCGGCACTGCTCGATGCTGATGTAGCATTCATTGTTGCCGATGTGCGGGATGCAGCACTTCCCGGGCGTCTCGGGTCCTGTGATACCGTGATCATGAACCCGCCATTCGGGGCGCAGAAAGTGCACGCAGATCGTCCTTTTATCGATCTCGCCCTTTCCATCGCTCCGGTTACGTACAGTATCTTTAATGCGGGTTCTACCCAATTTATAAAAACCTACACAGCGGAGCGGGCGGAGATCGATGAAAGAGTCGGCGGTGTATTTCCCATAAAACGCACTTTTTCCTTCCACACGCACGATGTCCAGGAAATCGAGGTCGAAATCCTACGCCTGATACGGAAATAATAACCCAGGATCCGCAGCGTCAAAAATACCATCACCGGACTTGCAGCAGCACATCTTGTCACGGACATTTACATGCCCGTGCTCCCTGCAATTCTTCCCCTTCTTATAGCAACCAATGGTTATTCCTACCTCGCGGCCGGGCTGCTTGTTACTGCTTACAACGTCACTTCATCATTCACCCAGCCACTGGTCGGGTGGCTCTCGGACTCCAAAGGTTTCTCCGTAAGCATCAGTATCAGCCTGTTCGTGAGTGCAGTATTTGTCGCGCTCATGGGTGATTGCACCGGTACTATTACCTGATAATGCTCTTTGCCATCATCGCCGCACTGGGACATGCCTGCTTTCACCCGACAGCATTGAGCCTGGTGAACCGGCTCTGTGTACCGGAGAACCGGGGACGGATTACGTCGTACTTCGTTGTGGGGGGTAATTTAGGGTATGCGATCGGGCCGGTGCTGGCCGGGGCCCTTGTCTTCTGGCTGGGACTCCCCGGGCTCCTGTTCCTCATTTTTCCGGCGCTCTTCATGCTCGTCGCCCTCAGATACCTGCTCCCGGGCGGGATCGCCGGGGCATGTCAGTCCCATGCCAGACCAGAATCCCCTCAGCGGAAGGAGCAATCCAAAAAACCGTTCATCATCCTCATGGCCGCATCCGTTCTCCGGGCATGGGCGGTCTTTGCCGCAATTACGTTCCTGCCGATGTACCTGGTTACCCTTGGATATGATCTCATGACCGCAAGCATCATCATGACCCTGATGCTCCTTGCCGGTGTTGCCGGGCAGGTTATGGGAGGCCATATCTCTGACCGGATCGGGAGAAAAGAGTTCATGATCTTTGGCCTTGCCGGAGCAATACCGTTCTTTTACCTGTTCTTTGCGAGCACGCGGTATCATTTCGATCATAGCAATCCTCCTCTTCGGGTTTTTTCTCTGGTCAACATTTGCTGTTGCAGTTGCCATGTCACATGAACTCCTGCCCCAGAATATCGGGCTTGCATCCGGCATGATGCTGGGCCTGGCAATTGGATTTGGAGGTCTGGGTGTAGCGGTCAATGGTATGATCGCAGACCGTTACTCTCTCGCTGCAGCCCTGGGAACGATCCCCATCCCGATTATCGCAGCGATGCTGCTTATGATTGTCCTGCCGTACCCGTGGAAATCGTTAACGAGTCATCTTGCAGGCAGAACATCCCGCTGATTCATTCAATACACTTATAAGGACGGATTCACAAAACAAGAGAGATTGAGGAAATTGTATGGATAAAATGGGAATTATTGCATTGATCGTCGGTCTGGTATTATTAGCCATAGGGGGTTATGCAATCTGGGCCTTCCTTCCGGAAGTAATCGTAGCAGTAAAAGGACTTATCGGGATTGTTGTGGTACTCATCGGCCTGATGATGGTCATCTTCGGCATCCTGATCGTTAACGATTAACGAAAATGTACCAAGGGAAAAACTAACCCGAAGACTTTTTTTATACCTTGATTACGAGGCATTGTGAGACTGGCTGTTTTGAGTACTGGCTCTGCTGTGCTCTCGAAAACGCCATCAACGGTTTCTCCACACCATGTGCCGTTTTATGTCATGAGATATGAGGATACCTGAAATTATAAGGCGAAGGTCAGGTACCAGTTATTTTTTTTATCAGGCGGCGATTGGGTGCGAGATATCCGATAATGATGGCAACCCCAAGAAAGATCAGTGCAGTCGCAGTCGAGACAAGAATGAACAGCCCTGCGAGATATGCAACGATCACTGAAATAAGCCCGAGAAATCTCCCCCGTGTATATGCCCCAAGGACAGACAGGAGCAGGAGGATCATTGGCAGGATGAGAAAAAGAGACCGTATTGCAGGATCTGAGTAAACCGTGTCAACAACGTTCCCGAGCACATCGAGAATAACTGCCTGCGGATCGATACCGATCGCTGTCCAGAGCCCTGAAAGAAAACCAAGTCCTATGACAAACTGCCAGATATAGGTTCGGGATTTTTTTGCCATGGAAGATGTCCGGTAATATCAAAGACAGGGTATCGTCTTAGTCTGATGATGAATATATCTGGAAGTTCTCCTCTTAAGCAGTCCGCACTTTTGCGATGTCAGGTATTCCTCGATGAATAGTGTCCGGTGATGACCATGAGCACGACTCCGACCCCCGTGAGCACCAGACCGAGGGTAAGCACCGCCAGATCCTGCACAGCGAGCAGGAAGATACAGAAAACAATCCCTGCAACGGGAACCAGCGGTAATCTGCCGATGGAGCAGGGAATACGAAACGGTCGGGGGGTATGGGGGGAATGGTACCGCAGGACAATAACCGCTGCATTGATCACGATGAACGTTATAAAAAGCGTGAAGTTGGTCACGTTTGCAATAAAGGCAATGTCACCGGCAAATATGAGCATACCTGACAGGACTCCGCAGATAATAATGGCTATCCACGGGGTTCGCCGGGCCGGGTGAACCCACGCAAGTCCGGCCGTTAAGGAAGACGATCCGGCCATACCGTAGAGAATCCGGGACGAGGCATACATGGACATCAGCGCGGTATTAGCCGTGGCAAAAAGGGCGACGATGGCAATGATAACCGCGGCATCCGGGCCCAGGGTGCCGTATACGACATCAGCAAACGGGGCATTTGAAACCGCCAGCTGCTGCCAACCCAGTACAGATACTACCGAAAGTGCGACCAGAACATAGAGGATTACGCTTATGGCAAGAGCGAGAATAAGCGCTTTTGGGACAGTGGTTTCAGGTTTTTTTGTTTCCTCAGAAAATTTGACCATGGATTCGAATCCCTGGTAGGCAAAAAAGATCAGGGCCGATGCAGCAAAGAGACCGGAATAACCCTGCGGCATCTCCCAATAATTCACACTTCCAAGATGGGGCAGACCTATTGCAATGATAATAACCAGTCCTGACACCTCAATGATTGTTGCGATAACTGCTACCCGGGCAGTCTCCTTAACACCATATGCAAGAAGGGCAGTGAGCACGATAAGAAGAACAATTGCGGAAATAAGCATCGGGATGCTGGTCAGCGCTGTGAAATATCCTGCAAAACCGAGTGCAACGGTGGCAGCCGCAAGGACTCCCGAAAGGAAAACCAGCCATCCGATGACAAATGCAAGCCGTGAATTAAAAGCGTTCGTGACATAATCATACTCTGCCCCTGCTTTTGGGAACATGGAAGAAGCTCTGCATAGCTCAGGCCCGTAAGCAGTGCCATTATCGCTGAAAGACAAAACGCGAGCCAGATTGCATTACCGGCAAGCCCGGCAGCCTGCCCGATGAGAACATATATTCCGGCCCCGAGGATGATCCCAACACCTGACAGTGTTACTTCAAGAAGGCCAAGTTCGCGCTTGAGTGGAGAAGGGGGGGATTGCTGGTCCATAATATCTAGTACTGTTCTACATCTTTTCGCTGATACTAAAAAAGAGGGGTATTACAGGGATTGATAAAAACGGCACCCTGATCATTATACTGGATCCGAATCAACATCCAGTTCATCCAGAAATGGCATCAGACCGGTTATGTAACGAATCGTTTTTCCAGATTTGGGTTCCTGCGTTTCACCAATAGTCACGATCCCGACCATGAGCGGGAGCTCACGCATTGTCTGCTCAAACGATGGGTCGTTCTCCCGGGTGAACCGGAGAAAACTTTCACTCGTGATGTAGGGGCGCCCGTACTCCGGAAATATGTCAAATTCCTCCAGAACGGATTCCAGTGTCCGGGTGCGTGCGAGATCTTCTTCAAAAAATAAGAAGACCACGATGCCATATGTGCGGCTGATCTCATCCAGCATGCGGATGTCGAGCGTCCCCTCCCTCGTTATACCAAGAGATCCAAGTTTCTCTGCAGGTGTTTTCCCGGGGAGCGCTTCCCAGGCTGCCTCAGTATTCATATAAGGCGTAGGAAGTCGGGGAGTGTAAAGGTATGGATTTGAGCTCTCTTCCCAAATCCGCCCCTTCAGGGTGTCTATAATACCGGGTCGTGACTAAAAATTCAAAAAAAACTCCCTGCCCGGCGTGCCTCGGAGGAGCCCTGATGCAGCGGTCCTTCGTATAGGTACGATTTTCATGGTTTGGGGGTTCTGAATCGATTCATGTCTGTTTCACAGGATAGTATTGTGGGGAAATCAAGAGATCAGTGGCCACTTATCGGAGAAGTACATCCTGGGCATATGCCCCGATATTGTCGATTGCCCGCTGACCTTCCGGTATCTCCTGGGCAAACACCTGCCAGCAGTGGAACATCCCCTCCCAGAGTTCAAACTGGACAGGGACCCCTGCCCAGCGTGCCTTGTCAACGAATGTGGCAATATCAGATAACAACAGTTCATGGGTGCCGGCCTGAATATAGAGCCGGGGGAGACCGCTGAGAGGTGAGAAGACCGGCGATGCAAGGGGATCCCCTGGGTCATGCCCGGCAAGGTACACCGTTCGGATTGCATCAAGTCTTTCCGGGGTGAGCCAGTCATTTTCCAGGTTCTTTTTCACCGACTCTCCTGCAAAAAGCATGTCCACGACAGGTGACATGCAGATCCCGGCAGGGGGAAGGGGCAATCCCCGGTCGCGTGCGGATAGCAGAAGATCGAGGACGAGCGTTCCCCCTGCTGAAATACCGACCGGAATAATCCGGTGCGGCATGGTACCATGGCTGACAAGGTAGCGGTATGCATCGATCGCATCTTCAACAGGTGCCGGAAAAACATTTTCCGGGGCCAACCGGTAATCTACAGAGAAAACCTGCGCCCGGGCTGCCCGGGCAATCCGTATACACAATCCCAGATGGTCTATTGTCGAGCCAAGAGTGAACCCGCCGCCATGGAAGAAAAGAATCGTGTGACCCGTCACCGCTTCCGGAACATTGATCCAGTAGCCATAGACACCCTTGGAGATCTCCACACGTTCGGTAATCATGTATTCTCCATGGTCATCCTGCATAGACTCGTAAAATGCAGAATGATCTTTCCGAACCAGGGAGATTGGCTTCTTCTGGTCGGGAGTGTGGGATTTGATGAGGGTAAGAAGGTCTACCGTTGAATCGCTTATCATTAATCTGGTTATGGTGAAGGAGGAAGATAAAGGAAGAGGGTTCATGACCGTTCATGGGATAAATGAGGGTTTTCATCATGGTTTTTTTCAGATATCCCGTAAATGCCGCATTACCCCCAGGAAACCAGGGGTAGAACGAAAAAATCCCCGATTGAGGTTTTTTCGAAATTCTTTAATATAATCATACATAAACTACCATCTTAATCCCGACATCCAAATCCCCCTGTCGGGGTAACGTTGTCAGGCATATACATCATATCTGGAGGGAGAAGTTTTGAAGATTTCACGTATCAGTATAATTGCAATCATGCTCGTTATGATTGCAGTTGCCATTGCAGGATGTTCGAGCACCACCCCAACCGCCCCCACAACCGGAGGGACACCGGCAGCTACGACTGCTGCAGGAACTCCGTCAGGAACTACCGCAGCACCCTCAGCAGGATCTGTCAGTGGGGGACAGTTATTTGGCGGTGTTGGATACAACTGGGTCGAGTACAAGATGTCCACCGGTTCCGGATCCGATGCAATGACGATTTATTACAAATATGACAAACAGACCGGAAAATGCACTATGCGTTTTGAAGGTGCAACGAAAATTGAGGGGATGCCCACGGTGATGGACTGCAGCTCGACCGGAGGAGGAAAGGCTCAGGGTGATCCCAACCAGGTGAATCCGGATGTGAAGTTCGTTAAAGTTGGTACAGAAGTCGTGACCGTTCCTGCAGGAACATTTACTGCAGACAAATACACCGCTACCTACCAGGGAGTTACCGGCACCTACTGGTTTGTAAACGGCAAGCCCCTGATCAAGATGACCAGTGGGGATGCAACAGGGTCCATGAACATGGAACTGAACGGCATGGGATAACAAAGGAAACCTATTCCATCTTTTTTGTTTGTGAAGTGCCCATGAAAAAACCATAGTTTCTGACCTCGTAGTAACAGGTCGCCAAACGAAATTGAAGTCTCCTCACAAACCCTACGTCCATGGTCACTCCGACCGCGAAGCAGAACGCCTTGAACTACCAGGCATCAAAATTAGCCGGGTTGCTCCACCACGATACCCGCTATCCACCAGGGAGCAGGGTGCTTGAAGCTGCGTGCGGTGTTGGCGCCCAGACCATACTACTTGCCAGAAACAGTCCCGGTGCGGAATTTGTCTCTGTTGATATCTCCAGGGAATCCCTCCTCAAGGCAAAACATCGTGTTTCTGATGAGGGGATCACAAACGTCACGTTTCGTCAGGCAGATGTCTACCATTTACCCTTCAGGCCTGAAACCTTCGACCATATCTTCGTGTGCTTCCTGCTTGAGCACCTGCCGGATCCGCTCCTCGCCCTCAAATGCATGAAGGAGATCCTTCGGCCGGGAGGGACCATAACATTCATCGAAGGAGACCATGGCTCGGCATTGTTTTTCCCGGACAGCATGGATGCTCACAAGGTTATTGACTGCCTGGTTCAACTCCAGCGGGAGATGGGGGGAAATGCTCTCATCGGGAGGGAACTCTGGCACCTGATGACCGATGCAGGGTTCATAAAAGTCTCAGTCTCGCCCCGGATAGTCTATGCAGATGCGAGCCGTCCGGAGTATGTTGAAGGGGTGAGAAATATATTCATTGCAATGGTTGAGGGAGTACGGGAGCAGGCAATTGGCCGGGGTCTGGTGGATAATGAGACGTGGGAGAAGGGAATCAGGGACCTGTACCGGACTACAGAACAGGACGGGACGTTCTGTTATACGTTTTTTAAGGCAACAGGTAACAAGAAATCGTGAACCGCAATCGTGTCAACGGTTGCCGGGCACGCACTCCTACGCGTTTTTAAAAGGGTTTGTAACAAAGGATCGACTCTGGAGAAATGTTCTAAAAAAATCTGAACGCTCAAGAGGGTTTCACCCTCGCCGCTTCGGCTCCCCGATGCAACAACCCCTGAACAGGTAATACGTCATCATCGCGATACGCGCAGGAGGTATGGAGATACAGACACTGTCCTCTCCGTCATCTTACCCGTGCTTTGTATTTCATATCATAGCAAAATGAATTCTATGGAGTCGTTATAGGGAAAATTTCATCTCTTTTAAAGGGAGAATCAGATTTTTTTTACCAGGGAAATAACAGATTCATTACGGGAGGGTGCAGGTTGGGTATTGTTCTCCTTTTTTCCTGATACCAGCTTCTGCGACCATGAAGGGTGCATACCAACAATAAAGAACACAATGGCAATCAGGATAAAACCGAACTGAGCGACATCCATGAAAATACTGTTCACAATCGTAAAAAAGAACAGATCGATCACTTCTATAATGGCATACAGGAGGAGGAAGCAGAGACCTGGCAGAAATTCCAACTTATTCCATTTCACTGCAAGGACTACGGCAATGAGTGCAACAATGACCTGAATAATTCCATACAGGATAATGCCCGATGCCAGAAGTGTAGGGATCAAGTCAACGTCCACCTTAGCGAAAGAATGAGTGTGCTGATATATTTAATGATTGGCATATAATTTTTAATATATATAATTACACGATTATTTCCGCATTTTTTGAAGTATAAGGGATTTTTAGTCAAGTAAAAAGGGGAAGAAGAAAGGTAATTTTTTTGTTCCTGATAACAGGCTTATCGTATGTTCAGAGAGGTGTATACCTGGCCCAGATAATTCCATGTTCCAAAACCTCGGAATGAAAAAATTTCAGGGGAATCGGTACATCGGGGATTCCTGCTTTTAGCGGATCAAAAAGGGTTGGATCCGGCTTCCCTCCGGCCAGAAACGGGTGGATCAGCACACTGACTTCATCAACAAGCCCGGAATTCAGGAGCACACTGTTCAGCGTCCCCCCGCTGTCTACCCGAACGACCTTCACGCCATACCGTGCATTCAGTGCTTCAAGTGCAGAGCGCATATCGATCCTGTCTTCACCACTAATGATGGTGCCAATCTGTTTTTCGGCCAGGTAACTGAGGTATTCCTGATGCGTTGAAGAAGAGCATATGGCCAGAAGGCCCCGCATATAAGGCCACTTGCGGATAGCGTCCCAGCACCGTACCCTCCCGCGGCTATCGGCAATTACCAGCAGCGGGCGGGGATCAGATTCTGTATTTTCAGGAGGCCGAAATATTTCTTCATGTTCCGGGGGGACTTCCAGCGAAGGGTTGTCGCTGACGGCGGCAAGTACCGTTTCGCTCCCAAAAAGTATGGCATCAGGATTCCATCGTGCAGCAAGCGCATAGTACAGATCAAGGTCAGCGGGAAAATTCGTGATTCGGCCATCGAGACTCATAGCGGTGTGGAGAATAACGCGGGGAAGCATGTGGTGACTCCTCAAGAAAATTTCA
>CAWDZO010000019.1:0-112940 GCA_963806845.1 uncultured Methanoregulaceae archaeon | reverse complement strand
GACTCAAGATCTATTCTCGCAGGAGTTCGTCGGTTCAAATCCGGCTCCCCGCATATTTTCCCTGTCCTTATACAAGGATTGTATTTTCAATTACCTTTACGGATCCGGTAATTATTATCCCTTCCCGGTAACGAATGATAAGAATCCCCCCATGCAGTTATGGAACATTGATGACAGGGAACAATCAACAGGTAGTATTGAGAAAATCTCATACGGTAACCGGAACTGGTCCGGAGGATGTGTGCACGTGCACCTTTCGCCCTCTTTCCGGGTCCGGTAAACTGTAATTCTTCACCGTTTCAGGTGCTGCATGGATATCAGTTTGTTTGTTCAGGGAATCATTATCGGTCTGACCCTTGCTGTACCCGTGGGTCCTCTAGCGCTCATATGCATCCAGCGGACCGTATCAGAAGGACGTCTCCATGGGATCTTTTCCGGTATTGGTGTGGCGACTGCTGATTCATTCTATGCTGCCGTCACCTTTCTCGGTCTTACGGTTATTTCCGGGCCGATCATCGCCCAGCAATATCTTTTCCGTTTCCTTGCCGGGGTCATCTTAATCCTTATCGGCATACGGGTTTTCCTGTCAATCCCTTCAGCCATCAGCGCAAAGACCGAGCATGAGACGTACCTGAAGGATTACCTGTCCATGGTTGCCCTTGCGATTGCAAACCCACTGACCCTTGTCTTCTTTGTGGTAATTTTGCCAGGATATAGTGTTGTGATCAACGGTAACTTCTTTTCTGTCTGCTGCGGAATTTGTTGCAGGAGTTTTTTTTGGTTCCACGGTTTGGTGGGTCGTACTCTGTGGGTCTATTGGATCTGTTCGTTCCCGCATCAGTGTGGCAAACCTGGAATTGATTAACCGTGTATCAGGACTGCTTATTTCCTGTTTTGGTGCAGGTGTGCTTATTCTTCTTGTTATGACAATGGGACAGCCTGGGTGAACAACTCTTCTTGCGTAATCCCCTGTATCGGGGACGAGATCATACGAGAATGCACATCGCCCGGGCAAAAAAATATATATTTTTCTGAACCAGCCGCCATTTGCTGTTCCGTGGCATACCAAGGAGTGAGTTAAGGGAATAATTTTATTTTCCCTTACACCAAAAATTGAGCACCTGATATGGACGGATCATCATAGAGAAAAAAGAGGAGAGGTTGTACTGACAGACAAGAAACCGGGATCACCTTTGGGTGATGAGATCATCAGGGTAAAACTGCCCCAGAAACGCAACCGGGAAATATTCGGTAATGCCGAACTGATGATGGGTGCAAATCATATCCGGGTCCGTTGTTTCGATGGTGTGACCCGGATGGGAAGAATCAAGGGAAAGATAAAAAAGAAAGTCTGGATCCGTGAAGGGGATATTCTTATAGTCATTCCCTGGAATTTTCAGGATGAAAAATGTGATATCATTTACCGTTATACCGGCCCGCAGGTTGAGTGGCTGAGGCGTAATAAGTATCTTTGAAATCTGTTATTATCTTTCTTTTTTTGCAGGGTCATCATAATTGCCGATAGAGCTTGTGGTACACAGATGTTGTTTTCAGCCATAAGGATCTTCGAGTCCCGAGATTCAAAATCTGCCCTGAGCACGAACGACAGAAAATTCATTTTTCTGGCATTTTAAATTGTTATTTTACCAAAAAAACTAAAATTTAAAGTATTTTAAAAATAGGTATGTTTATATATTTTTACATTTAATCGTTCTCTCAGTGAATTATTATGAGAGCGAACGCTGGCATTTTACTAATCATTGGTTTGATGTTCCTGGCAGGAACCGTTGCGGCGGTTGGGATTCCGGATACCCTGACTGTCACTACCGACAAACCCTGGATCATAGCCAATAATGTTGATCAATCCACCATCACCGTAAAAGTAACGAATACTACATCTCCTGATAACGGTGATGTACAGGGAGTAACCGTAAACCTTGAAGTTGATCCGTTGTATGGAACCCTGAGTCCGATACAAGTCACAACAAATCTATCAGGAATGGCTTCAAGCACCTTCAAAGTGAGCACCAAGAGTGGTGCAGCACAAATAAATGCATCCATACCAGCGACGGTTATCTGGTTCAACAATTCAGAATATTGATCATAACAGCGCCTATTTCGCAGATTTTACCCATCCGATCAATGGAACCGTCGCATCCGAAGTTCCTTTTAATGTATCACTCACTGACCAATACCGGAATCCTGTCGATAATCGAAGAGGGAACCATATAATAAATCTCCACGTGCATGGTCCTTACCCGGATGACTGCGGTTTTAATGAATCCGGCTATGGACATGATATTTCCCGTATACTGGATGCCAACGGAAACACCACAGTAAATGTCAAATTAACCTCTAAAATAGGTGACAACAACATTGCAATGGACGCATATGAGAGTATCCCGAACCAACTCGAATGGATCTCTGCCGAGGCAATAGGTAAACCATTTTCGATGACTCAGGTTTATTCACCTTCGGGATCTCCACCGACGCTTCCCGCAGACGGGGTGAGTTATTTTACGATAATTTATAATTTGTTTGATGAATACGGGAATCCAACGAACAAACAATTTATCTGGGTAAATACCTCCGTCCCCGGGGAGGAAAGACAGTTCCTGTCAAACAATGTGGGTCAGGTAACGGTACAATATGGTCCCAGGACTTCAATTGGTGAAATTAACATCATTGCAACTGCTGTTGGTAATATCTCAGTATACTGTAGTCAATGGGTAAAATTCAAGAACACGGGTGCGGAGATCATTTCCCTTACGGCAAACCCTGATACTATGCCAAGTCAGGATGCAAATCCCCCCTTTACATCAAATATTATCGCAACGGTTGCGGATATGTCGGGAAATGCGGTTGAAGGAGAGACCGTAAACTTTATTATCGAAAATATAACCTACGATGCAACATATAACGTTACGGCAGATCCCAATCTTTTGACTTCCAGCGCTATAACCGATGTATATGGACGAGCCTTGGTTCAATTCAGACCTGGGAGCTTTACAACGGTAGGCAACCCCGGCGTACAATGCAACGGCAACCGGGCATTGTATAGTGAATGCAACCTGGAGAAATTCCACAAAAAAACTTCCTGTCACCTGGAAGAATTATCCTTACCTGAGTGTGTCAACCTCGGTAACTCCTCTGACCGTTGAGATAAACAAAACTATTGATGTTACCATCGAATTTAGAGGGGATGGGTGGGCATTGCAGCCTAAACCTATTGATGTCCTTCTCCTGTTAGATAATTCAGGTTCGATGGGAACATCAACTGATACGTAATTCCGGGTTATCCCAATCAAAAGCGAGCTGCGATAACATTTATCAATCAAATGAGTTTCCGGGAAGAGATCGTGTCGGAGTTATTTTCTATGACAAGAAGACCTACCCCAACTTTTCTGTGTGTGTTCCATTAACATATGATCTGGACAGCGTGAAAAACACCATATCCGGATATACAAGAACGGATACGAAAGGTTACCATACTCGAACGCGGTATGCTCTTTATCAGGGTATTTCGCTGATGAATAATTGGAACGATCGTGGAAGTCTGTACTGACAATTATTCATATGACTGATGGTCAGTGGAGCATGGAAGGGGATCCTGCTAGCAAGAGCTGGTGCAATCGGGTTCAATCAATCATTTAGTTCAAGTGAAAATCTGCCAGGTGGATTACATTCAGTATGGGCAGGTAATGTGGTCGGAGTCGTCAGACAAATACAGATACTTTGACGATCTTGGTGGCGGAACTGCAACTTATGGATCTAGATCTTTCCCGAATGGACAAACATATGACTCAGGAACAACCTGGGTTAATGATGATTATGAAACTACGCAGAATTATCAAACAAAATCATCATGGTATTTCACGAATGCTGAAAACACAAAACAGAATATGTCCGTATATGCCAATGAATCAGGGATTATAGTATATTCTATAGGATTTACACCTAGTGCAAATTATGCTAATTTAAGATTTGTTCTTCAAACAATGTCTGATGCAACGGGTGGATTCTACAAATATGCTCCAACAGAAACAGATCTCGAAAATGTATATACAGGAGATCGCGGAAGATCTGAAAGATACCGCCGGTGTAAACGCCACCATGACAGCGGATTTCGAGAATGTTAATGTTACCGATTTTGCGATGGCCGGTGACCAGGTATATGATTATGTATACCATCCAACCGATTCGACAAAGATCAATTGGCAGGATGGAACAACCAATGTCACCGACCAATCCGCTGATTGGGTTGCAGAATAATAAACTGGACTTCACTATCGGAACAATAAAAGTAGGTCAGTCACTGGAATGCGACATTCCGGCTGAAAGTCAACCAGAGTGGCTTGATTGATGTATTCGGCAATCATTCAACGGTATCCTTCAATGGTGGTAACAGAGACTCCTGTACCTTCCTCAAACATTCATCACGGTAGTGCCCAATCTCACGGTCACTGAAATTATGGTGAAAACGATAACCCTCGACAATCTGACGTGTACCGAAACCGGAGAGATCAAGGCTCTCATTCCGGTAATGTGGAACACAAACTATACAGGAAATAAAACCCTCACGGAAAAGGTCTATTATCGTATTGATGATAAAGGACCCTGGATCCAATTCGACACAAAAACACACCCCTATGATCCACTTACCATGGAATATGTGGATTATGCACAACTCGATGTAACAAAACTACCGCCAGGTAGTTACCAGATAATGGTATATGCGACCGCCTCCGATGCACCGGATGCCACCAAAATGCTTAGTGGGCCTGTTGTTGTTGGCAATCGTGGAAAAACCTATCATCAAACTCGAATAATTCTATTTTTTGCGAAGATCCCTTGTCTAACCCTTTATTAGAAAGCGAACTAGGCAACATATCAAGTTCCATGAGAATTGAAGAGGTATTTCCGATAATTGGATATCCTCGAAGGATCCCTGGAAAAAACATGAGGGAACTCCCTGCAATTCAGGTAATTGATCGGATATTTTTTTTTAGTTGAGGGAGAACATCGATTTAGACAGTGTATGAAAGATTTCTCCTCAAGGTGTACAATTCCCTCTTCTCCACATCTCACACTGCAGATCTCGCGTATTACATTATTCGAGGTCTCCATTTCAGCGTTGAAAGCCACAGAAAGGTGAAACCTGTGCGGACGAATCCCGTTTGGGAGGAAAACGAAAAGGAAAAAGAGGACGTGATGCAGGTCATCGGACTATTTGTCTGAAGCCCATTTAACGAGGAGGGAAGATATCAGCCCAGTAGTTATTCGAGGGAAAAGCAGAACCCCTGGACGAATCAGTGAAAAAAGTACGGCGAGGGGTATTCGTTTACCCTCACACATGGAGAGGATTTGATTCTATCGTGTTCAGAAGGTACTGTGAGTTTACTACCCATTTAAGGTATAAAAGGAAATTCTCCGTTAAAGGGTATAGAAGGGTAGGGTTTCTTCGTAAAAGAGAGATGATCCTACATCGCCGGATCTACAAAGAGAAATCGTTCTATTAAATCAAAGAGATGGAATGATCTTACAACAACAGAGGAAAAGATTAATTTGCGGTTCTTGCAAATTTGATGTTGTTTTAGGTCGCGTTGGTATGTGGTATTATTTAATCACCTTCTTTTCTCTGTCTTAAAAATAAAAAAAAGTCCATGATGAAAATAAATCTCACCAATGTGCTCAAAACCAATCATCTATTGTTTGACGGATCATCGCACCTTTTAAAAGTCTCATAACAAAAAAAGAGATCAGATTGATTTGATTTCAACTTCGAATTTTTTTATGATAAGTGTAACCGGACGGGTTGTATCCGTGGGGAGCAGATAATTAATTGGTACTCCTGTACCTGGTGTTCCACCGCTTGTTTGCGTCATACCCAAAGTATTGATGAAATAGTTGTTCCAGGCAACCGAGTAATCCTGCACCGAATCCGGAGTGTATTCTAGATACAGGAAAGTGTTGATGTCTTCTTGGTAGTTAGTGTATTCTGGAACCCCCACCAGTGCCATCTGCACGGTTCCGATGCCTTCTTTTGCCATGATATCGGTGCTGGTGATGTTGATGAGATTGATCACCATTGTATTCGTCTGGGCATCATAGAACCAGCGGGGTTCGGCAATCATGGTAGATCCCTGTCTGAACACGTGGGCGCATCACCACTGCACCATTCTGGAGAGAGATATCCGTCTGGGCGCTGACCGATTCGTAGCGCAGTTCACCGGGGTTGAATGAATCCAGAATAGATGAGTGCCTGTCCCATTAGTAGATTTTTATTGATGACGATGGCGGATGTATCGCTTGAATTGTATACCGTCAGTGATCCCCCGCCGATTTTCAGGGAGGTCTCTTTGAACGGCACGGTCTTGTATGCCAGACTTTTGATATCATTCTGCAATACAATCATGTTCTTTTCCATGATCTTCTCATCAGCACTTACCTGCTGCTGAAGGAGCAACGGGTATCCGTACAGTGTCACAAGACCGATACCTGCGATCACGATGGTAAAGATAAGCATGAATCCTATCGATTCGGAAACTCCGCTGTCATTTGATCTTGTGGTATGCATATGCCATCAATCAAATCCCTCCTGAATTATAGCTGATCCTGTTCATTCCCTTGCCGGTTGTGTTCCCGCTCGCATTGCGGGAAGCTCCGATACCTGAGAGCGCAATATCCGTTGTAATAGAACCCCGGGATACCCTGATATACTGGTCATTCTTTTCATTATTAACCGGGTTTGGACGCGTCCCGACCTCGACAAAATAATCCTTCCCGGCGATATCGTCAGGGATATCAAAGCTTGGTGGAAATCGTTCCATCCCTGGGTGCAATGGCATAGACATCAACGATCCGCGTGGAAACACCATTGCCGATATCGGTAAAGGCAACATAAGCCAGCCTGTTTGCAGGATCTTCCATGATGTTGGTGTTTACCAGCAGGAGCATCACGATAAGAAGACCCATGAGAACTCCGCTTATCATGATGTACTCGATCATATTCGCTACTGCAGATTCATTCTGCAGATGATTACAGGGACGTCCAGTTTTCATTGATATTCAGTCACCCCGTTGTTGTAATGAATATTGATAACGGTATGATTATCTTTAATCCGAGGAGAGGTATAATTGACCACCGCGTTTTTCCGGCTCAGTGAGATGATTGTGATATCGCTTCTCACTACGTCAGGGTTCGAAATAGTCGTACTGACGAATGATCACATCCCTGAACATCCCGGATATCATTTTTCGGGAATTCGATTACACTTTCTGCAGTGGTCTGTCCGACAACCGTGGACTGGTTGATGACCATTGCCAGGAAGAAGAAGCTGAAGCTTACCAGAAATCCCATCAGGATAATCCACTGGGCATCATCATTCAGTCTCGCCACAAGAGCACCTCCACGAGAACGGCACGATCCTGAGCTGTGCTGTTGCCAGGTAATTGTTTATTCACAATAACCCATTTTGTTGCCCTTACCGCATGTTCTCCTCCGGTAAGGTTGCGGGAGGCGTTGATGAAAGCACTGTTCACAGAATTATCCGTTGTATTCCGATAGGAATAGCTCGCTGAATACTGGATATGGTCCAGGCCGGATTGGGTCCGGTTGTTAATCAGGTACCAAAAATTTGCCCCGAATGTTGCATTTTCAGCACCTATGGGTGTTCCCTCAATAATATCCCGGAGCGGGGATTTTGAAAGATGTGATTCGTTGGTGTCCATCACCTTCAGCGCATCAGTTCCCAGCGCCTCGAGTTGCATATCGCTGATATGGGTATCCCCTGCGGTATAGACCGATGTCGCATTAACGACAAGATACGCTGTTGCGATCATGATCAAGGCTGCTGCAAAACCCTCGATGGTATAGAGTTGTCCGTCAGTGTTTTTCATGTCAGCACGCTCCTCTGAAGTAATAAATCTCATGTCAATCAGGATCACCGTATACCTGACACATTGTCAACATAACCATAGTCATCCGTGGCACTCGCCACCTTCTGAATTGCAGCTGGAAGTCGGCATTGTGGTCAGCACCTGCAGGACGTGAATAACCGAAAGGATTCAATGCGTTATTATCTGCCGGATCACCAGCATCTCACTTTGTTTCAGACCACTAGTACGCAAGTCGTTCCCGTTATCACCATTCCGTAGCGACATACTCCCTGCACCAAGTGCTATCCGCCCCCATAGTAACATGCACCACCGTGATGCCTGAATAACCTGCCAGTTAGATAGGGTCCTGACATACTTGATTCAGCATTTCCTGCCTCCCAGCATCCTGAACACTGTGCGTTCCGAATCCTGGTGACACCAGTATGACCAGTCTATAGTCCCTGTTTTCTGTCCAGCCATTGGCACTCGGCCATACAGGTTCGAAGTCCATCAGAGAATAGGGAGACGGGTGCATTCGCTGCAAACGTTGCCGAGATCGTGTGATCTGCGTGCACGCTGTGCGAATGTATAGGTCGGGACCGCTCCGACCGATCCTCCGTCAACAAGAATCACTGAGTCCCGCGATATCGATAGCCGACATTTGGCGTAATATGTAAATGTCGGGGTGTCTCCATCATTTGCATTCACGGCACCTGATGGAGAGATTGCGCCATTGGGTCCTGCGGATGCAAGTAATCGTGCATATGCATTAATCTGCAAACGTTCCCGCAATCGTATAATTTGCCGTCACTGCCGGGAATGTGTAGGTAGTCGGTGTTGTGGGGGGCATGGGATGTTCCCGTCTACTAACACGGTATCGAGATGATAACCGGCGCTTGGCGTGAACGTAAATGTACGGGGTGTCCCCATAGTTTACCGTTTGTGGCGTATTGGGATTTATCGCTCCATCGACTAATGGAGTGGTTGGGGTGATATGACATACGTATATATTGCAAACGATGCGTTAATCGTATGATTCGCCATCACATTGCTGAATGTATAACTTGAAATGTTCCGTTCGATACGCCATCAACGAAAACATCGGTAATATAGTATCAGGATCTGGTGTTATCGTAAATGTTGGCGTGCTGCCATAGGTCACACACATTGCCGGTCTGGGGTGTATTGTGCCATTGGCTCCTGCTGATGGAGTAATTGTAACGTATCGATTGCAAACGATGCTGCAATCGTGTGATCCTGCGTCACATTGCTGAATGTATAGCTGGAAATGGTTCCGTTCGACACACCATCAACGACAACATCGGTGATATGGTAATCGGTATTATTGGTGATCGTAAATGGCTGGTTAGCTCCATCGCTCACAATAACAGAACCAATCGGGGAGATTGTTCCGCCACTACCGGCAGATGCGTAGATTGTGTGTGTACCGTTTATTGGGGTTGGCCCTCCTCCACCGTAAGACGTTACTGCACCTGACCAAACAGCCACTTCTACAACAGCATCCCGGAGATGTGGCTGCGTGACATTCGTCGGGTTATAATCATAATAAAAGGGTGTGGTATTCGGATTATTGAAGGTTAATTGTCCGTCTAAGGTATTAAAATCCGGCAGAGCTTGCGTATTATTTAAAAATGTACTTTCCGGGCTTACCGTAAACCCGAGAGCAATGTAAATTCTGGAACTCTGCGCTTTCAACCGGTCGAAGAACTGCGGACTGAATCTTAGCGTAATATTGTCCGTAACAGGTGCCGGCATTACTGTTACACGTGAACTACTACCGTCAATATAGGGATAATCAGTTGCTGGCAGGGGCACACTGGAATAAACCCCGCCATCCTGTTTAAACACCCTGATGTTACTCAAGATAACAGTACTCGTCGTATTGTTTATAACAGGGGGGTAATTTGTGATGGTTGACCTTAGATCAGTGATGTTAATCGTAATCTGTTCCCGTGCCGGATCGATCTGGTAAGCAGGGTCTGTAACCTCCCCCAGGAGTTTGGGATTGTCGATCAGAATCGAAAAGACATGCGTTGTTGCATTATCGGCTTTGGTAAAACCATGATTCTGGATATATGACTGGTTAATCGTGGCGTTACTTGTTCCTTTTATTTTTACGGCACGCCTGATATACCCGTAACCATTCGGTAAAACATCCCCGACTGTTCTATTCTGCCCCCCATGGTCAATGAGGGATATATTAAACCCGTACGGGTAATCGCCAAATATTACACGTGTGCGGTAGTCATCGGGATAGATAAATGCTGTAGAGCAGAAAAACCGGTTCACTTTATCCTCGGAGAGGATATTGGGGGTATCTTTTGATATTGCAAGACCGAACCGTGTCACGTTAGACTTTTGTTGATCGATAAAGGATTCCCATGGAGGCGAAACCGGCCATCCCGGGTCCTCCACCAGAATCACACCAGTCCGGTACGCCACCGCATCATAATCGATGGTATAGGACTGCAACCCGATCATTAAACCCGGGATCATCGATACTACCCAGATAAACGCGAGCATGAAAATAGTAAAGCCCGCAAGAAAATCGATGGAAAGATTTCCGTTTTCGTCAGTCATTGTTAAGTAATCAACGCCCCTGTGGTTGCATTGAACGTAAGAATTCTGGCTGTACTGCCGGAAGTTATGGTGAGTTTATAAATTCCTCGTTGTAATTCAATATCCCGCTGTTCAGGAATTGCCAGGGATGGATTACCTGATAGAATTGCTTTGTTCTGGCTGAACAAACTGCCTGGAGATACGATGTTATCGAGAACGATCTCTTCTGATGGGAGCATTGCATTCGCAATGGTTGTCCAGCCAGTTCTGTCGTAAACCAAGAATATCTGTCTCATTCCCGTTGTTTACTCCAAAGGTCCAACCAGTGGCATTTCCGGAGTCATCCACATCCTTGGAACGCATATAATACACCGATTTTGCATTAACTGGTTCATTTAATTCAGAAGATTTGATATTCAATGAGATTCTGCTTTAGCCTCTTCAAAACTGATGAGTGGGGTATCTGCCTGCATAGAGATCTGGGTAAGCCCGACATTTTGTCCAGTAGGTGTCTGATTGGGTGATGGTTGCGAAACGCATGCGCTGCATAGACTAAGGACGAACAGTGCTAATATGGCGAAAATGATGGTGATAGATTTGTGCATATTCTTTCTTAAAGGCTTATTTAGATAACAACAGATATAAATATTGGTATTCAATTTAGTCCATTTCCTATTCTTGATGATTCTATTACCTGTTGTTGTTCCGACATGATGCAAGTCTGCTGGCTAATAAATTCGGATTGTTGTGTCCAAACTCACGGGATCAGAAGACCGTGATAAAAAAAATTGTAATTTCCCAGATTCACGGCACGATCTTGGTTATCGGAATCTCAAGAATATCTTCTGCACCGCACGCTTTGAGTCTTGGGATCAGCTGATTGACTGCATTCTTGGGAACGACCGTCTGGATACTGTAGTAATCAATCTCATGAAGCCTGCTTACGGTAGGCTTTTTCATCGCCGGAAGAGCAGCGACAATCTTTTCCATGGAAGCAGACGGAACATTCATCGTCAGGAGCACCTTGTTCCGCGCCTCGATTACCCCAAAGAGCAGCGTCTTTATCTCCTCGATCTCCCTTCGTTTCTGCGGATCTGCCCAACTCGCCTTGTTTGCGATGATGACCGTATAGGACTCCATAATCTGTCCGATAATCTTGAGTCCGTTCTTGCGCAGCGTTGTACCTGTTTCCGTCAGGTCAACCACAACATCCATGAGATCCGGCACTTTCGCTTCGGATGCCCCGTACGAGTGGAAGAGCTGAACCGGAATTCCCAATCGTTGCAAAATACTTCTTCGTAAGTTCAGGGTATTCGGTCGTTACCCGGCTTTGCGGGCGGATACTGCTGACGTCATCAATCGGTTCATCGCGGTGCACCGCTACAACGATCTTTACGTTCCCCTCCCCGGTCTTGCTATACGAGAGATTTGCAACCTCAACGACATCGGATCCGGTTTCGTTTACCCAGTCCAGACCGGAAATACCGAGATCAAAATATCCCTTCTCAACATAGGTCGGGATTTCCTGTGGGCGCAGGATCTTCACTTTGCCGATACGATCGTCGGCAATGCGGGGATTATAATCACGGTCGGTGCGTCTGACCTCAAGGTCAGCCTCTTTGAAAAGCTGGAGTGTCTGCGCCTCAAGACTTCCCTTGGGCAGTGCAATGGTAATCATACGATATACAATCGCTGCAAAAAACGATAAAGGGTAAGGGTGGATGTTCTGTTTATTCAAATGTGTGGACGATAAGGCCGCTCAACAATTTTGGCTCAAACCATGTGGATTTTGGTGGCATTACTCCATTTGCGTCAGCGATGGAAAGCACCGTATCGACCCTGACCGGCTGCATGGCAAACGCAATCTGGTATTTACCGCTGTCCACAAGGTTCTCAAGATCCGAAACCGGACGGGCACCTCCGAGATACTGCAAACGTGCATCTCCCCGCGGATCGGTAATGCCAAGCATCGTTTCAAACACCTCTTTCTGGAGTATAGCAACATCAAGGGTATTGAGTGGCGATGCATTAACCTCCACCGGGCGGGTGCACTCGTACCAGCGCCCCGAAAGGTACAAGTGGAACACATGGAATTTTTCGGGAAAGTGAATCCTTGGAGGGATGTTGTACCCGCTCCCGTCAACCGTGACCGTATTTTCTGACATCAAAACAGTCTTTGAGCCTGTTGATGAAATGTCTCTGGTGTGAAGGTGCCCAGATCCGTGAGCAACCGGCTGTAGCCATGAATCTTTACCCGGTCATGAGCAAACATGACCCCCATGAACCGTGTAACTTCGCCTTCTGCTGGTTTTCCGGCAGCAATGCGCCGATCCACAACATTCAGTGCAGCTTTTGCCCGGTGGTGGCCATCAGCAATATAGAGAGCGGCAACTGAGGAAAAATGAGCTTCAAGCCGATCAAGAACGTTCCTGTCGGTGATCCGGAATATCTGGTGGAGTATTCCTGTATCTGAGGTAACTTCTGCATCAGGTTCCGGGATAGACTGACAAGCGATTCAATGAAGGAAAAAATACCCGTCACTATTCCGGTAAAGGAGAACAACCGGGCCGTTGTGTGCCTTGACTGTTTCAATGTGCCGGGTCCGGTCTTCCTCTTTGTCGTATCTGGTCTGCTCATGCCGCCGTATGCAGTTTTTCCGGTAATCGTCAACATCAAGACAACAACAGAGCCCGAGAAATGTTTCACCTTCCTGCAACACCCTGTAAAGGTACATAGAGGGGGTCGGGTCCTTTTTCATGCGTCCGTCTGATTCGAGTGCCATGAAATTCTCGTGTGCCCGCTGGTATACACGGTCATCATCAGGAGCAAGTTCCGGGTAATTCCGCGTCCGAACGACTCACCCGTAAAAAAGTTCCGGGATTTTTTGCAGTGATTGCCCGTACCTCTTCCGCGGTCACGACATCATAGGGAACAGCCGCGATTACCGATGCGACCGGAGGATCGGGGCGCACTCCTGCAAAACGATAGATCCTGACCATGCATACCACCTGCCCAACGCGAGAGAAATAACCTGTCCTCATTGTTGGGTGTGCTACCATATAATTTCCCGCACCTTTCTTGTTAGGACAAGCATTATGTTTTAACAAGAGTCTCATTGATGATACTACTGAGCTGAGGGGCACAGGAGTCCAGTCTGATGATCCGACCGCACGATCTTGCTACATTTACCCATTACCCTATATCCGCCGCGCAGCACCTTCAGATATTGAGGCGATTGTTGCCATTGAAAAAGAATCATTCATCGACCCGTGGGAATCCTCCGTATTTTTTGAAGCGTTCTCCTATTTTGCAACGACCTTTTTTGTTGCAGTCTGCGATGGAACTGTTGCCGGATTTATCGTTGGCGGGCTGGAGAATACGGGTGAAAATATCTACGGGCACCTGTGCAACTTTGGTGTGAGCTCTGCTTACCGGCACCGGGGAATCGGGAGACTGCTCGTCCGGAGGCTCGAACACCAGTTCGCACTCGAACTTGCTACCGGTGTCCAGCTGGAAGTGAGGGTGGGAAACACGACAGCGCAGCGTTTTTACCGCAGGCTTGGTTACCGGGACATCTTTCAAATCGAAGGGTATTATTCCAATGGGGAAGATGCTCTCGTAATGATGAAGTGGTTCAGGTTTTAACCACGCCCGAGCTGCTGATGAGCCCGGGCAAGATGCTGGGCAGCAATGGCACCGAGCAGTGAGATCTCACCGGCAAGCACGCCGGCACCAATAATCTCCCCCAGTTTTTTGGCATTTGTCCCCGGGGGATTGCCTCCTCCGGCTACGCCGAGTATCTGAAGGCATTCCTGCTGCGTCTCCAATCCTGTTCCTCCGCCGACTGTTCCTACGGGAAGTGAGGGGAGGGTGACTGCGATATATACCCCGGAATCCGTGAGATCCACGGTTGTAATGCAGGTGCTGCCATCGATTGCATGAGCCGCGTCCTGTCCGCATGCAATGAACATTGCAGCGACAACATTTGCCGCGTGAGCATTGAATCCCATTGAACCGGCACTGCGCTGAGCCGACAAGGTTTTTACGATAATTCACCTCAAACAGGTTTTTTGCATCTGTTTTGAGGATCTGGCTAATAAGATCATGAGAGAGTGCAACACCGGCAACCACGCTTCTTCCCCTCCCCATGATACCGTTAATTGCAGCGGGTTTTTTATCGGTGCACATATTTCCGGAAAGGGCTATAAGCCTCGCACCGGTTCCCTGCGCAATTATCTCCGCTACCTTTGCACTCGCGATGGTAACCATGTTCATTCCCATCGCATCCTTGGTATCGAATTCGATCCGGACAAAAACGCTTGTGCCTGCAATATAGGTGACAACTCCTGTCATTTTTCCATGGGATGTTGTACTTTCTGCGGCCGCGCGGAGTTCATCATGGTGCGCTGCCACCCAGTCTGCAACCTGTTTTGCATGCACGACACTTTCAGCAGCGAAGACGGGTGCCCGTGTCATGCCATCATGGAGAATGCGTACCTGTGCTCCACCAGCCCGGGTGATTGCGCTGCAACCACGGTTAACAGAAGCGACGAGCGCACCCTCCGTTGTTGCAAGGGGAAGGTAATAACTTCCCTGCGCGTATTCACCCTGGACAAGAAGTGGCCCTGCTACACCGACCGGGTACCTGGACGGTGCCGATCATATTTTCACAGTTACGTTTCACGACGCGCTCAATATCGAGTGAGAAAATACCGAGTTTCTCAAGTGTTGTCCCGGTCTCCTTTTCGATAAATTCCCTCCGTGCCCGGATCGCATCGAGTGGCTGGAAGTTCTTTTTCCAGTTCGTAGAGTTTCAGCGAGCCGTTCTTCAGTTTTGTATAAATGATATCCTCCTTCCCGGTGTCACGACCGGATCCCTCTTCGCGGATGGAGTCCCCGCGGTGCTCCGCATCATCAGCCATGAATAGTGGTACATCGTATAAATTTATGATACCGGTGGTCAAGAGGGATGGTAGAGCAATGGTGTATCAGGGTGCCGGCGCAGCGGGGTGAAGAAGTCCGGCGATTGAACTGATCGACGAAGGGGTCACTCGATCTTTCACTCAAAGTCCGGCGCGATGGCTCTACACTTCTGCTACCGGTAACCGATCACCGTGAAGTGATGCGCAACGGTGTGAATTTCGAACCACATACCAGGACGGCAGGTGCTTCCGCGGCACGAGCTCGTTGGCGGTATTGCGATCATGCAGGATTGCGATCCGTCAGGCGCGGAGAACATCCTCGCATCGCGCCCGTCACTTCATACGGTACTCTGCGCTTCAAGTGAGGTCTCTGGAGAGTACCGCACCCGTGAATTTGAGGTTCTTGCCGGTATCCCCACCACGCGGACTGATGTGATCGAGTACGGGCACCGGTTTACCGTTGATCTCTCAACTGCCTATTTCTCCGCACGCCTCTCATCAGAACGACAGCGCATTCTTGAACGTATGGGAGATAACGAGACTGTCCTCGATATGTTTGCCGGTGTCGGGCCGTTCGCAATTACCCTTGCGGCACGGGCAGCACTTGTTGTTGCGTCCGATATCAATCCACAGGCAATTTCGCTGATGCTGGCAAATCTTGCCCAAAACCGCACGAACAATGTGCTCCCTGTGCTCGCGGACGCGCATCATCTCCCCGCAATTATACCCTGGCAATTTGACCGGATAGTAATGAATCTCCCCCTGTCTGGTACGTGAGTTCCTTTCCGATGGTTTCCGGCTGTGCAAACCCGGCGGGATAATCCATTTCTACTCGCTTGTGTCAAGAGAGGGTGAGCACAATGACATGCATACACGAACTCGGTGGGGAAATTATTGCCGAACGGGTAGTGCGGTCATATTCGCCGGGTCAGTGGCACACGGTGTATGATGTGAGAGTGGGAGAGGGGTGAACCTGTTTGGGAATTACGGCTACCCCCGATTTTCCTCTGCGATGCCTTTCGCACAAAACACCGCGTCGGGTTTTGTGCACCTTATTGCCAGGAATGGATAGGAAATATCAGACCAATCTTGAAATGTGCTCAGGAGTTATCGCAATCAGAGGATACCAGACCGATCTGGGTTGCAGCCCCCAAGAAGTGGTCAGAGTTCACGAATATTAAAATAAAAAATGAGATTACTCCACTGGCACAAACTTCGTACCGTAGTGGATTATTCCGCTTTCACCATCAGTGGCGATTCGGCGGAACACGCTTTTTACCCGCATACCAATCTTCGCTTCATCAGGATTGCAGACAATTTGTGCTGTCATGCGTGGCCCCTCATCGAGTTTCACAATGGCAAGCACATACGGGGTGAATGCCTCAAATTGTTCATTTGCCGTATGGATGACAGTATAAGTCACAATTGTGCCAAATCCGGCAAACTTGTGATCGATAATCCTGCCACTCCTGCGGCAGTCAGGACAGAAGGTCCGCGGAGGGAAGAAATGCCGGTGACAGGTCTCGCACTTTGTCCCAATCATGTTATACCGCTGGGGGATCTTTCTCCAGAATCGTGCAACCGACATATCAGACCCTCCCGAGAATGTGAACAGCAACCGTTGCTCCGGTACCCCCCACATTATGGGTCATACCGATCTTCGCATCATCGATCTGGCGCTTCCCCGCCTCGTTCCGGAGTTGCTGGACAATTTCGTATACCTGCTTGATCCCGGTTGCGCCAACCGGGTGCCCACAGGCTTTCAGCCCGCCGCTCGTGTTGACCGGGATCTTTCCGCTCAGCGCGGTTTCACCATCAGCGGTGAATTTTCCTGCCTCTCCTTTCCTGCAGAACCCGAGGTCTTCAATTGCACAAATCTCCGCAATCGAGAAACAATCGTGTACTTCCACCATGTCGATATCCTTGTGGGTAAGCTTCGCCAGCCTGAATGCCTTCTTACCTGCAGCAACCGTTGCATCAAGGGTCGATATATCCCGCCGGTCATGGAGTGTGATGGTATCACTTGCCTGAGCACTCGCAAGAACCTTAATGGGTGTATCGGTAAACTCCCTGGCCCGGTCGAATGGTGCCACGATTACTGCAGCAGCACCATCGGTGATTGGAGAACAGTCAAAGAGCCGCAGGGGTTCGGCAACCATCGTTGATTTCAGGACGGTCTCGATGGTGATCTCCTGCTGGTACTGTGCAATCGGATTTCTCGCACCGTTATAATGGTTTTTCACAGCAACCTGTGCAAGCTGCTCGCGCGTCAGAGGATAGCGATGCATGTAATCCGTAGCGATCATTGCATAGAGTCCGGGAAACGTTGCGCCCACAAACCCTTCCCACTCACGGTCAGCTGCTCCGGTCAGTGTATCGGTGCTGGCACCCGGTTCAACATCGGTCATTTTTTCGACGCCTGCCGCGACCACAATGTCTTCCATCCCGCTTGCAACGGCGATCACAGCCTGGCGGAAGGCAAGTCCTCCTGAAGCGCATGCAGCTTCAACCCTGGTCGACGGGATATGGTGCGTTGCCAGCCCTGCATAGTCAGCAATTAAAGCACCGATGTGCTCCTGTTCGATAAACCGTCCTGCGCTCATGTTGCCGATATACATTGCATCGATCTTTTCACCGGAAAGCTGCGCATCTTCAAGGGCAAGCGCGCCGGCTTCAACAAAGAGTTCACGGAACCCACTCGACCACTTTTCGCCAAAGGTTGTGCACCCTACACCGATTACTGCAACGTCTCTCATAACTGCATCACGATCTTCCCCTTATGTACAGCATACCGGGCATAGTCAAGGTAGATGGGATTTTTCAACAATTTTTCAACACCCGGGGCAGCGTCGCGCTGGAATTTGTCCGACAATATTGCATCGGTCACTTCAATATCGAATGCATCGCTTCCGGCACCGGAACCAAAGGAACAGACAAATATCGTGTCTCCGGGCTTTGCGATATCAAGTGTTGCAGCAAGGCCGATGGGGGATGCTCCCGAATAGGTATTGCCAAGCCTGGGCACAACAAGGCCAGGCGCGATCTGTTCAGCGGTGAACCCCAGATTCTTTGCGACCTTCTGGGGGAACTTTGCATTTGGCTGGTGGAAGACCGCATAGGTGTAATCTTTCGGGCTCTTGCCGGTCTGTCTGAATAATAAACTGCTGGCTCCTTCGACATGCTTGAAATAGCCCGGCTCTCCGGTAAATCGCCCACCATGCCGGGGATAGTCCTGGCCTTCACGTCGCCAGAAGTCCGGTGTATCTGTCGTGAACGAGCAGGTATGATGGATGGTTGCAATAGGGTCATCCCGCCCAATCAGGAATGCGGCACCTCCTGCTGCTGCGGTATACTCGAGTGCATCGCTGGGTGCACCCTGAGATACATCCGAGCCGATGGCAAGACCATACGTGATCATCTCACTTTTAACGAGGCCCATACAGGTCTGGATTGCAGCTGTACCTGCCTTGCAGGCAAACTCAAAATCCGCTGCGGTCATATTTGGTGTTGCACCGATTGCTTCACCAACCGTACATGCAGTCGGTTTCACCGCATAGGGGTGGGATTCACTGCCTACGATACACTGCGCCGATGTCCTTTGGATCGATCTTTCTTCGGAGAAGTGCATTACGCGCTGCTTCAACCGCAATCGTTGCTGCGTCCTCATCAAGGTCAGGGACAGATTTCTCAAAAACACCCAGTCCCCCGGAAATATCTGCAGCGTTTGCACCCCAGACTCTTGCAATCTCCTCAACCTTGATTCTGTATCTCGGTATATACACACCGTAGGTAATGATGCCTACCATTCTTTTTCCCTCAATGTACTCACAATTTTGTCAATATCCATCGTCGTGCACATGACCGTGATGCGATCCCGTTCTGCCATCTTCTCCACGATAGGGTGAACATCAGCGATATCGAGTCCCTGCAGCACCACACATCGGGGTTTGAAGGGAGTAACGCGGATCGCAACCATGGGGGATTTTCCGGTTGAAACATTGGTGAAGACCACCGCTCTTTCTGTGCTCCACCCATAGATGCGGTTGAACTCATCAGATGAGAATTGCATGATGGCATTCAGACTGTTCACAACGGTATAACCAAAAAGGACCTGGTCTATAGACCCACAGAGCAGCGTGCAACCGATCGCATCAGAGAAATCTTTGAGCGGGATGGCGGTGGCATATTCATGAATGTCGTAGATCACATCATCTTCGACATTGGAAAAGAGCATGGTTGAATATTTCTGGATGTGTTTCCCCTCATTTTCCTCATCCATGGCAAGGAGTGTGTCGACAATTTTGCCGACAACTGCGGTGCCAGGGCTTTTTCTTCTGCCCCTCTCATAATCGCTGATGACAGAGGGAGATACACCCGAGACGATCCGCAAGGATACCTGGTGCGATCTCAAAGTTCATGCGCCACTTTTTCAGCGCGTGCCCCGGTGAGTCCGACAGCGTGATCTCACCTGCCATTTTTTCAGCAAGCTGGTTCCGCAATCCGGATTTCATGCTCATTACCAAGAACCCGGAGTATTAAATAATTAACGAACGTGCATTCGACAGTAAACGAATCACGACGGTAGGGATGTCCGGAGAGCAACCCATAAATAATAAGCACCTCAATTTTGATAAGCATGATTCCCGCTGAAGATCTCCAGTGTCTCAAGGCGATTGCATTGCAGGGTGGCTGCAAGGGCCCGGTCTTTGTCTCATCCCAGACTATCGGTGATATGCTTGCAATCAGCCAGCAGACCGCCTCCCGCAGGTTAAAAGGGCTCGAATCTCAGGGATTCATTACACGGACGATTGCCGCCGATGGTCAGCATGTTACGGTGACCAGAACCGGTGAAGCGGAGCTCCGGAATGAATATCAGGAATACTGCCGGATTTTTTCTGAGCGCAATAAAGGATATGTCCTGTCCGGCACGGTAGTCAGCGGAATTGGTGAGGGCAAATATTACATGAGCCTGGAACCCTACAAGCAACAGTTCAATACGCATCTTGGGTTTGAACCGTACCCGGGAACGCTCAACATACGACTTCCCAGCTCAAGTCTTCCGGTACGCAAGAAGATCGATGGTCTCGACTGGATCCGGATCAAGGGCTTTTCTACTGATGGCAGAACATTTGGTGATGCAAAATGCCTTCCGTGCCGTATCGGCAACGTTCCCTGTGGGATTGTCGTGCCCGGAAGGACACACTATCCCGAAGACATCATTGAAGTGATCGCACCCGTGGCGCTGCGCAGGAAACTTGGTGTCGGGGATACGGATACCGTGACTGTCGAGGTGGGGGAGTGATTGACGATGCTCTGGCAGCGTTGAGGGATGGAAAATTTATCCTGCTCTACGATTTTGACGACCGCGAAGGAGAGACGGATTTTGCAATCAGGTCTGACGCGGTCACGCCACGCCATATTGTGCAGATGCGCAAGGATGGCGGGGGTTTGATCTGCACGGCAGTCCACCCGATTGCGGCCCAGCGCCTCGGGCTGCCTTTTGCAAGCGATGCGCTTCGGGCAATCGCTGTGGCAGAACGGGAAGGGGATATTCCCTACGACAGAAAGAACCACTCCTCATTCTCACTCTGGGTGAACCACCGGAATACGTTCACCGGCATCACTGACCGCGACAGGACGCTGACAGTCAACGCGATTGCCGAGCAGGTAAAACGGGCACTCAACGGTGGTGCTGTGAACTTCCACGAGGTCTTCCGTACCCCGGGACACATGGCACTCCTGCGGGCTGCTGATGGGCTGCTCGACCAGCGGAAAGGGCAGACCGAACTCTCAATCGCGATGGCTCAGATGGCAGGCATTACCCCGGCCATCACCATCTGCGAGATGCTGGACGACGAATCCGGCGTATGCACTCTCAAAAGAAGATGCCAGGCTCTATGCGCGGAAGCACCACCTTGAATTTGTTGAAGGTCCTGAAGTGATGGAGCGGTGGCAGGCGCAGGTACACCGCTCATAATTATAGAATTCTCGACGCTCACGTTTTTGCCAGTTTTTTCAGTGTTTCTTCAGGTAACATCTTTGCGATGCTCATCTTTGTCGGACATCGCCCGAGTTTAAGTCCCTGTTTCTTTGCCTCTTCCTTGAGCACTTTCGTGTCAAGGTCTTTGATGAGCACACTCAACTCCTTTTGACTCCATAGAGATCGGAGAGTGATTAGTACCCAAGAAATAAGGTTTACTCATGGTTGCGTGTTAAAAAAGGGGATTATTTCGGGCAGTGCCCCGAATAGTTACAAAAAAAAGATTATATCTTGATCTGGGCCAGCGCATCGTACGCCATCTTCCGGAATGTCACCGGATCGATGGTGGGATACTGCTCCTTTGCCTTTACAACATCCGGCGCCGTACCCGTTGTGAATGCCTCGATCCGGTCAAGCGTGCGTTCAGCCGTGTCGAGCACCCAGAGATCCCGGGTCTCCTTGTCCACGATATTGATCGATTCCACGCGGACGGAGACCATGGGGGCACTGGCCTCATCCTTCCGGTACAGGCTCGGCTTGCCGATGACTGCGACAAAGGCCGGTGTCTCGATCTTTGCCAGCTGCTGCATTGCCTCGGGCTGGTAACTGCCGGCCATGATAAAGAAGGTCCCGGTCGGGTCTACGACCCTTCCGCGATAGAACATATTCTGGTCTCCCTGCCGCTGCTTCTCGGTCAGCGTGCCGACAATGAAGATCCGGTTGCAGCGCTCTCCGGTCGGGAGCAGGACAAACGTCGGGCTCTTCTCGTCCTCGCCATCCTTGAACTGGTACCGGCATTCCCGCAGCTCGCTGGCAAAAACCCGTCGTGCCGGTTCGCGTTCGAATGAACCATCCTTCCTGCCCATCTCGCGTGGCGGTGCGTGCTCATGATGCACCCCCGGCCCGGTTCAGCAGTGCAGTATGCTTTCCGCTCTCAAACGTAACGGCGCTCGCATTTATTGACGAGCACGCGGTTATCGATCTCGCGCCCGTGGCAGGTGATATAGCGGCCGAGCACCTTGTCCCGCATCTGGAGGAAGACCTCGTCCATACCCAGCGGGTTGTTCTCGGCGATCTCCTTTGCTGCATCGAGCGATATCCCGGTGAGTGACTCCACCACATCGCGCTGGAGCAGGATGCTGTGCGTCTTTTCACCGTCATCCAGCCACCCCTTGATCCGCAGATCATAGGTGAACTTCGGCTGGATCTCGTGCACGGGGCAATAGTTCTGGCGTGAGAGGGCACGGTTGCATCCCTCAACCGGGCAGCGCTTGATGATACCGGAGCCGGGTGCGACATGCACGATTGCACCGCTGACTGCCGCTTCCCCCCGCTCACCGCAATATCGCCCTCCTCCTGCATGATCATCGCGGTATTGAGGTTCAGCGAGAGCCTGCCGTTGAACTCGTCCACCTGTGCGTAGAAGATATTGTAGACCGAATCCCGGTGTGAGGCTCTCCTTGCCCGGCTTCCTTCCAGATCACGAACTTGATTGTGCCGGTCTCGTCGCCCAGCAGGCCGGACTGGAGCATCCGTTCGTGCGAGGCGTCCCATTCCTGGACCACCTTTGCCCGGATACTGCCGATACCCGGGTGCAGATTCGCTAATCGGTACCGTACTCGGGCATGAGTGCCCAGTCCTCTTCGATCTCCTTTATCGTGGTACCGGAATGGATCTTCAGGCTCGCAATACCCTTGAACTCGTCCACTACCGCGGACTCGATCCGGTACCATGAGCCCTGTGTCATTGCCGGTGCATTCGCCTTTGCCCATGCGACAAAGCGGATGGCACCGGAATCATCGGCGATGATACCGCCTTGGGCAATCGCGGGTGATGCGGGAGCTGCGAGTGCCACGATCTTGCCTTCGATCGTTACCCACTCGCCGGGTGCCGCATCAGCGATCTTCTTCTCTCTGTCCCACTACTGCCCGTGCCGCCACTGCCTGCGCTACCGCCGTCCCCATTGAGGGATGTTGAACTCCTTTGTGAGTTCATTGGTCACGCTGCGCTCTGCTTCTGATGGCTGGACGCCGAACTCCTCGATCAGTCTGCGGAGTTTGCCTTCGATCTTTTTGGGATCAACGGTCTGTCCGCTCTTTTGGAACTTACGGGAGATTCTGTCTGCTGCTTCGGAAAAATCCATTTCGTACATCTCCACATAATCATCGGATCTGATCATGTCTATATATTGCGAAGTATGCGTGGTGAAAGTGAAACCGCCGCAATCGTGAAGTTTAATGGTCAGGTTTATGTGACCACAGAGACTACTATGGCAGAAATTAACGCAGACAGCACGATCTATGATCTCTTAAAGGCAAAACCCGAGTCCACCGAAGCACTCTTCAAGTTCGGCATGGGCTGTGTCGGATGCGCGATCGCCCGCGGTGAAACGATCCGCCAGGCCGCAGAAGCACACGGTATCCCACTGCCCGAGCTCCTCTCGGCACTCGGCATCAACGAGAAGTAAGAATAATTTTTCATTTCTTTTTTTGTCCTGCAAGCTTATCAGTTCTGTAAGTGAAGCCGAAGGGAAATTTTTTCAGGTAATCTGCAATTTCCGGTTCGTGGAGAAGTGTGCACCGGGCACAGTTCCATACCCTGTTCCCCATTGGAACTCGCTGACCACTGCCCGAGACTTCTCATCCCCGCACGGGTAGAACGGGCAGTAACAGAAGTCGCAGCGCTGACCGGGAAAGTGGCAGGGATAGTAGGGGCAGTTATGCGGTGTCCATTCCACCCAGTGCTCACCCTTGAAACGGCTGAAGATAAAAAATGAGGAGATGGTGGACGGATCTGCTGCATCATGACGTCTGATGGCGTCCGGGATACCGTGAAGTACCGCTTCGCGGACACGCATGCCAGTATCTGTAAGTCGCCCGGCATACTGGTGTTTTACGCTGCCCTCGCAGGCGGCGATCACCGCATCGGTGGGTGTACCGGTCAGCGGGAGACCCATTACCTGCAATGCCTCGGCTTTTGCCTCAGTTGCCACCATGATCGTTTCGAGCAGGGCTGCGTCCTCCATCCCCTCGCTGCTGGTGACAATGATGTTGATTGTGCCGGCATTTGCCGGAGGTTCGCGTCGGACCCCTGCAGTGATAAATACCGTTACAAAATCATACTGGAGCACACAGCACTGCTGAACAGGTACCGCAGTGAGCAGCCCAAAAAAATCCTGATCAATGCCAGCACCGGCTGCAACGAATTCCAGTTCCTTTTCCGGATCCTCATGGTTCCAACCCGCGGGAACGGTGTGGTTAAAAAGAGTTGAGACCGAGCGGATACCCCCATTGATTCCGGTACTTGCAGCGCGGAACGTTCCCGCGGATAAAAAGAGTATTGGTATCGAAATAGTATCTCATGCGACCGAATAACGCATGCGGTCCTTGAGTTCCTGCTGTTTGCCGGCGTTCCAGCCGGAGACATCCTGCAGGTAACCGGTTACCCTGCTGATCTGGGTGACATCGTGAGAGCCGCACTCAGGGCAGACAGGTTTGCCGCAGAGCGGGCAGTACTCGATACCCGAGATGATCTCGTGGGTGCAGTGGCAGTGATCGAGAGGGCACATGACCTCAAGATGCGTCTCGCCGCATTTCGGGCATGGCTTTTCCTCCACGATGAGGTGACAGGTGTGGCACTTGTATTTGCGCTCCTTTTCCGGAATATCGTCCAGTACGTCTTGTATTTTTGTGCCAGTGTTCGTTGTTCTGCTGTCCAATCCATACTATAACATTGCACAAGTCATTAATAAATATTTAGAACCCTTATAGTTCAATGAACTGGCAATATCTGGATAATTAAGCGCGCATACGCGGATCTGGTCGCAGAATGGAGGTTATTTATATATTGATTTACTCCGAACGGATGCGCGCAAACCCCTGTGCAGCGTTGCCCGGGTTGTCTGCCTCATAGATCGCGCGACCCACAATAATTCCGTCAACGAGTCTGGCAACCGTATCGACATCCCCTCCCTGAGCACCGATACCCGGAGAGAGGATCTTCCGGTTGCCAACGATGCCGTCGCAGCACGTTTACCCGGTCCGGCCGGGTAGCAGGGGCGATGATACCATCTGCCCCGCACTCCATGGCAAGATGTGCGATCCGCTCCGCGATCCCCCCCTGGAAGAATTCGGTTGCGCCCGGGTGGCTCATCTCTGCGACAACAAAACACGCACCCCCGTAATCAGAAGAGGTGTCAACACAGGCCTGCACGGCGTCTTTTCCGGTGAACCCGTGGCAGATGATGGATGAGAACCCTGCATCAAAGACCTGCTCCGCGATGAGCCGGTTCGTGTTCGGGATGTCGGCAACTTTGAAGTCAGCGATAAGCGGGAGATCTTCCTCCTCAAGATCCTGTGCTATGGAAAGTCCGCATGAGAGAATAAGCGGGTAACCGAGTTTTATTGCATCAAGATGTGGTGCGCATGCATGTGCAATAGCAAGTGCCTTCTTCTTATCGGTACATCGAGCGCAAGAATCAGTTCAGTCATGATGCATCCGCTCCATAACGGCGGCGACAAGAACTGGGAAGGGTGATTGTCGCATCGCCATAGACGGTAACTGCCTGTGCCTCTTCCGTGATCTTTCCCCATGAGCGGGCTTCATCAAGCGTTGCACCGGAGAGTCCGCCGAGATCCGGGCGGTCCCCGGTAAGCTGCACTGCATAGTTAAAACCGTTGGGGGTCATAAGCATGCTCTGGAGGATGAAGTTTTTCGGCACACCGCCGCCAACCAGGAGCGCACCGGCTTTTTTTGTGGTAAAGCAGGTGTCCATGAGGGCCGGCATATCAGCAAATGCATCGACTGTCACCTTATTTGTCTGGGAGAAAAGCCAGTACCTGGAGACCGACCATCGAATCCTGCACCGCGGGACAGTAGATGGGGATACTTTTTTTGGCAGCGGTATGGAGGATACCTGATTTCAGGTTGTTCCCGATATGATTGAGAAGGCCGGAGATGGAGATCGTACTCTCGGGCTCGAGTTTGCCGAATACGTTCTGCATGAATTCCTCGAAATGCTCAAATGCTTCGTTGGGGAGATACACATCGTAAATACGGTTGATTTCGTCATGCCGGAGCTCAATGTCATTGCAGAACGCAGTGCCGTGGAAGTGCCGGCACCCAATCGCCTCGATTATATCGTGGGTAAGATTTGCGCCGGTCGATACAAGCACATCGATATGCCCGGCTTTCACGAGATCGGAAACGATCCCGCCCATACCGGCAGGCACCATTGCTCCGGCAAGCCCGAAGAATTTTGTCGCCTGATTATCGCGCAGCATCTGTTCATAAATGGTTGCCGCTCTAGACAGTGCCCCGCCATTGTACGCACCGGCTTTTCCCATCGCAATGACCAGTTCATTAACGGTCATCTTCGGTTTGACATGGATCTGGGTGACCGGCTCATCGCATTGCATTGTGATTTTTATTCCCCCCGGTTGTTGTTAGGGTATTGGTGTTCCGGGCAGATAACAGACTTTTCAGCCTGGTCATCAGAGTGACACGGGCGCTGGAGTTTAATGTTCTTCCCATCCAATAAAAAAAGGGAACTTGAAAATATTTCATTGGGGGTTCGTCTCATAACGGCATCGCGCAAAACCCGTGACTTAACCAGAAAGCCTGCTTCGGTCCATCCGGTTGAATCAACGGGTAATGATGAGTTGAAACCCGAAAGAATTCTTCTTTCCGATCTCACCCAATGGAGAGAACAACTCGCCCGCAGCATTGCCCGGAACAACTACGGATATCGGAGTAACGATATTGCAACTGTCGTGAACCAGATCATTTTTCGTTTAATTTTCCTGTTGGTTGCAGAAGACCGCGGTCTGATAGATGCGGGGACTGTCAAAAAGATCCATGAATCCGATGATCCCTACAAAGTGCTTTTGAAGATTTCTCAAAAAATGGACAACCTGTGGTTTGATCCGGATACTGGTAATCAGCAAAAAAATGTTCTTATAAAAAATCCTGTTATCGAAAACAGTCTCATGAAAACGATCCTTTCGCGGCTCAGTTCTGCGGGACGACCGTATGATCTGGCTACCATTCCTACCGAAGCAATTGCACAGATCTTAGGGTACTACCTCACACGGACGATTCGGAGGTCAGCGACGCACCAGGCAGTTATTATCGATACCTATGATAAGACGCAGTATAGCGGGATTTCAGATCCGACTCCCGCAATGATCGATTATATGGTACAAAGCACACTGGATGCTGCCCGTTCCACCAGATCGCAGGAGGAGATTCTTCCGATACGGATACTTGATCCTGCCTGCGGCTCAGGATTTGCGCTGCTTTGCGCGTTCAGGCACCTGATTGATGCGGGGGATCACACATTTTTTACGTTTACCGAAAAGAAAGAGATCCTGCTCAACTCAATTTATGGGGTAGATATCGACCGGCATGCTACTGCGGTGGCAAAAATACTCCTCGTAATTAAACTGTGTGAGGAGGAACGGGCAGAATCATTGCCCGGGGATTTTTTTACGGTGGCAGGGGAAGTATTCAGTGAACTCTATTACACTATCCGGTGCGGGAATGCGTTAATCGACCCCCAAATTGTGAATGATGAATCCTGGACGTTCTGTTCGCCACGTGAACGCCACTCCCTCAACCTGTTTGAATGGAGTAACAGTTATCCTGAAATTTTTGCTGCTGGCGGGTTTGATGCTGTTATAGGGATCCCCCCGGATGGACCCCTTGAATCGCGCGAATGGATACAGCACTATTTCCAACGGCACTACGCAGTCTTTCACCCGATGATTGACCGTTCCGGGTATTTTATTGAAAAGGGACTCTCGCTCCTGCGCAGGAACGGAATCCTCGGTTTTATCATGAGCGACCGGTGGTTTCGTGGAAAAGCCGGTTCACCCTTGCGGTCAGTAGTGAAAATGTACCAAATCGAAGAGATTGTTTATAGCGGAGAACACCGTAAGAGCACAAAGAATCCTGCATTATGCATCATTCGGATTGCCAATTGCATCCCTTCGCATGCATTTTTTGTCACGCGTATCAGTCCTTTATTCAAGGGACAACTCTTTGATTATATACGGTCGCACCGGTATACTCTGGAACCCTCCATACTCGATGATGACACCTGGACATTGCGTGACACCCGTATGCAGGATATTTTTTGTAAAGTGCAACAGTCAGGCACATCACTTGAAGATTATGTCATGGGGCAGGTCTTTTTGGGAATAAAAAATGGACTTGGCGGACCATTTGTTATTGATGAAGCGTTGATGAAACAATTCATCAAAGATGATCCGGGATGCAAATCACTCATAAGACCGTTTGTTGCGGGTACTGGGATCACCCGCTATCAGATCCCAAAGGATTCGAAATATTTAATTTTTATTCCTGAGGGATGGACGAATGACCCACCTTCATCTATTTCTCATCAATGGCGCTGGTTCAAGAAACGGCATCCGTCAATCGCCCGACATTTGAAATTGTCCTTTGAAAAAGCACCAGACTCCAAGGGAGCCGGGGAGATCACTGGTGGGAGACATCATGCGATGAGGAACTCTGGCGTGATAAACACCCAAAAATTTTCTTTCGGAACCGGTTTAAACGACCGGCGTTTGTGTTTGATGAGGGATGGGCTATTGCCGATCACACCGTACGTGTCATTCCCTCTTCAAGCCTTGTACCTGCTCGGTCTTCTCAACAGCCGTCTCATGTTGCTCGTGTTCAATAATTTCATTCAGACCTCCGGAACAGAACAAAAAATGCACTTGTGGGACGATCTCAAAAATCTCCCCATCTACACTATCGACTTCGACAATCCTGATGACAAAGCCCGGCACGATCGCATGGTCACGCTCGTCACCGAAATGCTGGAACTGCACAAGCACCTGAGCCTGGCAAAGACCGATCAGGAAAAGCGACTCATCACGCAGGAGATCGAGTCGACCGACCGGCAGATCGATTCGCTCGTGTATGGGTTGTATGGGCTGACGGCCGATGAGATTGCATGTAGTAGAAGACTGTCACGACGTCATAAATACAAAAATTCATAGATATTTTATATATATGAATAATATATGACGCTCACAGCGGTCTCACGGGAGGATCTATTCTCCGCCATGTCATAATATATCCCCCCAAAAAAGGGGCTCTTGTAAGGCCGCTATTTTAACAGGTTTAATCTCGATTTAAATGGTTATTTTAGAAAAAAAAGGAATTCTATCGATATTTTCCATGGGTGTTGACGCATTTCCATTGCAGCCGGAATTCATAGGCAAAAGACGGTCGTAAAACAGTTCTTTGAGACACTTTTTCATATATGGAAGAGAGATCCTGGGAAGCGGGGTTCTTTTCACGTTGACCGTGCTACACCCCCCTCTAAAAAAGGGGGTATTGCAGGCTCGCTGTTTTAACAGGTTTAAACTCGATTTATACGGTTATTTTTGAAAATAAGGAATTTTCCGAGGTATTTTCCACAGGTGTTGACGCATTTCCACCGTACCTGAATTTGACCTTCGTCCGTTTGCCAAAAGAAGCCCTAATAAGGCTTATTGGGGAGCATCTCCCCGTTTCTCTGGATTTTGTGATGATCCTGTTCCTTCTTTTATTCCTCGTCGAAAAACAGGCTTTTCACGATCGATCATCGAGAGCAGGTGAAGTTTTTCATCGAATATCCTGAACCTCTGAAACGACCCGGCTCCATACAAACCGTACCCAGAGCTCCCGTGCAATATGAGGGGGAAGCGGGAGTGCCTGAAGGATATCAAAATCTGCCCGAAAGAAATCCTCGTAGAGATCGAATTCCCTGGGTGCGTTCCGGCTTGTCCTGACCCTGAGCGCAATGACATCATTTTCCCGGTACAGCATTGCGTCAAATGGGATGTCCGCTTCCGGGTTTGACACCCAGCAATAACCCTGTCGTTCCGCGAATTTTTTTGCTGATCCAAGAGAAACAACCGGTCGCTTTCCTCTCATCCACTTCTCCGCATTGTAATCACGATTTTTTAAAGAGAATGCACGACCGGGAGATACGCTTTCTTGTCGAAATGCATGTTATTGAAAAAGGTGGCTGTATGGTACTGCATATCAATAGTCTGGCTCTCCCCGGCAGAGCGGTTTTGCCAGATGCCTCCGTGCTGTTGGTGGCACCTCATACCATCCGGTTGTCAGAGTCCGGGGAATTTCCTGCAAGTCCTGATCAACCGCACGTGCTCCGCACTTTTTGCACTTGTAGCCCTTTCCGGTACCGTCGCTTGTCATACGCTTGTTACAAGGAGTGCAGATTGGGGGGCGTGTTGATACTGGTGTAGCAAGTTTCATGATCCGTATTTTTTCAAGATTGATACTCCCCTTCTTGAAACTCCCGACCGCAATTACTACATCGCCTTGTACAAGCCCCCGTACAATCTGCCGGAAATTTTTTGTGGGCTCGTAGGCCATGCACCGAACGGTGTGATCACCATGACTGATAGTGAACGAGACATGTCCTCCCGTGATGGTCAAGGGAGCATCCGCTACAATACCCTGTACCTGGTACGAGAGCCCTTCGCAAAGCTCACCGATTCTGCCAGCAAGGATATGCGCATCAGTTCCCTCGTTCGTGACCCAGATCTGTTCAATCCCCGGTTTCTCCGATTGGACCATCTGGCGGGCAACCATTACCCACGAGGGATTTTCACCCCGGATGCCAAACAACACCGGGTCAGGAGTGTGCGGCACGCAGACAACAACATCGTTTGTAGTGTCCACAGTATCCCAGGTGTGAGGGAATGTTGCTTTTTCCGCATCGAACAAACTTTGGGGGTCCACTTCGCGAGGAGTACCCCACTGTTCCGGTTGCCGGTACACAAGGATTTCAAAGGTGCTGTCCGAAAGCACACTCGCGACAGCCGCAGTAGCGCCAATCAGACCGCGCTTGTTTTTGTACCCGCGGTATTGGGCTCCAGCTGCTTCGAGAATGTTCGATTGCCTCGTCGATCTGGCAGAAATCTGTCACTGCCTTTGTGTAAAATGCCGGGTCCGGTGGTGTATCGACAACAACAACCCCGGGATTGGTATTCTCACAGGAGAAATCGGCAAGCTCCTCAACGACTGCGCACGCGATCTCAAATGCATGCTCCCTATCTCCTGCAACATCGAGTGCAATCGCTGCATTGCCCCGTGTCTTCCATGTAACATTCGGGTTAAGCCGGACGAGTCGTGCCTCGTTTACTCTCATATGTTCGCGGATCAGGCGGCGTGCAAGGACTGCACCGAGGTATGTTGTGCACATCCCCTGAGGTGAGTCCGTGTCATCAATCCCGATGAGCATATCTATATTAATATACCCTCAGGCTATATCCATTCTTTACGGAAATGTCTCAGGATCGCCAGCTCCAGCTGGTTACCAGTGTAATGATCACCGCAGGTTTCGATGTCTCAGAACGGTTCTCCATCCGTCCACGGAGCTTTGACCTAATCGCCCGCAACAACGGGACTCTGCTTGTCATTAAAGTGGTATCCCACATCGACAGTGTAAGTGAAGAGGTGGCGTTTGACCTTGAAGTGATCTCGCGCCATCTTGGGGGAGTCCCTCTGGTAGTTGGTGAGCGAGCCCGTGACGCAGAGCTGGAGCGCGGGGCAGTCTATGTCCGGTACGGTATCTATGCTATCAGTCCCTCAACACTCTATGACTATTTTGTGGAGATGATTCCCCCACTTGTCTATGCATCTCCTGGGGGACTCTACGTGAACATCGATGGTGAGGCGCTTCGCGATCTCCGCGAAAAACGAAGCATGTCGCTCGGGGATCTCGGGCAGGTGCTTGGTGTATCGCGCCGAACTATCAGTAAATATGAGAGTGGTATGGGTACAACCCTTGATGTGGCGATCAGAATTGAGGAATTTTTTAATACCGGTGTCGTAAAATCCATCAATCTTATCCTTCACGAGCCACCCAAAGTGATGGAGGTGGAGCAACGGGACGAAGGGACGGGAAAGCAGACCCCGATGGAGTTTTTTAAACAGATCGGCATGCAGCTGCACACGCTCCATGGTGCCCCGTTCCAGGCGCTTCTTACCTTTGAGAAACATACGATTCTAACCGGCTACGGTCCTGCGGACAAAGTCATTAAACGCGCCGCTCTTATTGGAAATATCTCACAGATCGCAAAGAAGCATGCGATGTGCGTTATTACCGATCATTATAAGCAGAAAAAGATAGGAAAAACACTCGTCATTGGTGAGGATCGACTCCACCGGATTACCGATGGTTTTGAGCTTCTTGATATGATCGGTGAATGATCCGTTTTAGATAATGTTTATATAGAACCACAAACCAATTTTAGTGCTAAAAGTGGTGATTTAATGTCACAGCAACTTGGTGGACAGCAGATACTTATTCTCAAAGAAGGCAGCACCCGTACCCGGGGCCGCGATGCTCAGGGTATGAACATCACCGCCGCAAAGGCAGTGGCAAGTGCAGTCAGGACCACATTGGGTCCAAAGGGTATGGACAAGATGCTCGTCGATACAATCGGCGATGTAGTGATCACGAACGATGGTGTCACAATCCTTAAGGAAATGGACATCGAGCACCCGGCCGCAAAAATGATGGTTGAGGTTGCAAAAACGCAGGATGATGAGGTCGGCGATGGTACAACCACCGCAGTCATCATTGCCGGGGAGCTTCTCAAGAAGGCAGAGGATCTCCTTGAGCAGGATGTTCACCCAACCATCATTGCCGCTGGATACCGCCAGGCTGCCGAAAAGGCTCAGGCTATCCTCAAGGAAATCGCTTTTGATGTCAAGCCGACTGATAAAGTGATGCTTAAAAATATCGCAGGTACCGCGATGACCGGCAAGGGTGCCGAGGCATCCAAGGACAAGCTCTGCGATCTTGTCGTCAAGGCAATCACGATGGTTACTGACGATGATGGCACGGTCGATATTGAGAATATCAAGGTCGAGAAGAAGACCGGTGGAAGCATTGAAGACTCCGAGATCATTGAGGGTGTAATCATTGACAAGGAGAGAGTTCACCCGTCGATGCCAAAGAAAGTCACCAATGCAAAGATCCTTTTGCTGAACGCTGCAGTCGAGTTTAAGAAGACTGAAGTTGACGCCGAGATCAACATCACCAGCCCTGATCAGCTCCAGGCATTCCTTGACGAGGAAGAGCGTATGGTCAGAGGCATTGTCGATAAGGTTGTCGCAAGCGGCGCAAACGTTCTCTTCTGCCAGAAGGGTATTGACGATATTGCCCAGCACTATCTTGCAAAGGCAGGAATCTTTGCAACCCGCCGTGTCAAGAAAAGCGACATGGAAAAGCTCGCCCGTGCAACCGGTGCCAGCCTCGTCTCCTCGATTGACGCAATCAGCAAGGAAGAACTCGGAAAGGCAGGACTTGTTGAGGAACGCAAGGTTTCCGGCGAAGAGATGACCTTTGTCGAGCAGTGCAAGAATCCCAAGGCAGTATCAATTATTATCAAGGGTGGCACTGAGCACGTAGTTGACGAACTCGAACGTGCAATTCATGACGCCCTCCGGGTAGTCGGTGTTGTCGTTGAGGACAAGAAGGTTGTTGCCGGTGGCGGTGCAACGGAGACTGAACTTTCCCTCCGTCTGCGCGAATACGGTGCAACGGTTGGTGGCAGGGCACAGCTCGCCATCGAAGCATTCGCATCAGCGCTCGAGATTATCCCGCGAACCCTTGCAGAGAATGCAGGACTTGATCCTATCGATATGCTTGTCGAGATTCGTGCAGTTCACGAAAAGGGCAAGAAAACATACGGCTTGAACGTGTTTGAAGGCAAGGCAGTCGACATGAAGGCAGCCGGTGTTGTTGAACCGCTCCGTGTCAAGACACAGGCAATCTCCTCAGCTGCAGAAGCAGCTATTATGATCCTCCGCATTGACGATGTCATTGCGTCGTCCAAGAGCCACGCACCTGAGGGCGGTATGCCCCCCGGTGGCATGGGTGGTATGGGCGGAATGGGCGGTATGCCCCCCGGAATGGGCGACTACTAATCCATTTTTTTATTTTTTTTCTCCACTCTTTTTTCAGATGTTTTGGTGCTGTTTGTTTCTCCTTGATAATTTTTAATGAAATAAGGGACGAATGCACCCCAAAAATAGAGAATAGGATCTGGTGAAATGCTTAAATAAATCTGAAATATATACCGGAATTGGGTTATACCCCCTCCACTGGTTTCGAGATTTTTTTAATTAATCATCTGAAAAAGAATACTGTTTGAATCCAAAAAAAGAGGATCTCTCTATTTATTGCTATCTCTTTTAATTTTTACTGTAACCTGAATGACGGGTGAACGAATCAAGGATGTACATCTTTATTAATAATTACTGAACCTTTCATGTCCGGGTATTTGGGGTCGGTGATCTCATGAGTGCCTTCCCATGAACCAAAGGTATAGGACCAGGTTGCACCCGGTATAATCTCCCCGGAATTAAACCCGCCCTCCGGGGAGCTCCATCTTTAAAGAATGGACCGTTTCATCATCATTTTTCCAGGTGATTCCTGTATGGGGTAGAACGGTCAGTACCTGGGGAACAAATGAATTATTCTTCATATGGATTACAGTGACGACTTTGCCTGACGGTGATTCGGTCCTTTTTGTTGTGGGAGGCATCGTTGTCACGACCGTGGTCGGTACCGGTGTTGGTACAAAGGTTAATTCCGCCGTTGGAATGGGGGTGGTAACAATCGTAGGCGATGTGGTAGTGACTGGTTCTGTTACAGGCTGCTGGGTACATCCCGTGAATGCTACAAAAGCGATCACAAGAATAAACAAACCAATGAACTTCTTCATAGAAAGTAAATTGTTTTCACCCTGTAATTAAATTTACTTACATGCGCATGATTATTTTGCTCCGCGCACTTCAAAAAATCGTTTGACGTTAAAAAATACTGGAATAGTGCCCCGGATCTATATTCTTATGCCTTATGTATAGAAAATTTTCCTGGATACTATCGCTGATAGTATCAAACACTACTGGAGTGTAGTAAAAGGCAATCGGTTGTGCAGTCTCATTATTCCCGATGCTGACAAAATCTGAGGGGAGTATCGTGCAACAGATTAATGAACCCGGACACATCCAGTATTTTCCATGAGCGACCGGTTTATTTTCACAAAATTCAGGACTGACTGCTACCATTGCAAGCAGGTGGCAGACCAGATTGTAAAAGCAGTACCGTACCAGGCGCAGGTAGCGTGTGAAAACTGCGGTGCGACCCGGATCTTTATCCCCCGTATTGAAGATGTCACTCAGCCAGGAACATTCACAACAATTGGGTGTTACGATGTCTGGAACCTTCTTGAAACCGCGGAATGCCGAAACTGTCACGTGACTGGTCCCCATGATATAACTATAGGTTGCCGGCATTTTACCGTGCGGTGCCGGAACTGCGGGTTCACCCATTTCTATAAATTCGATCTCGAGTACATGGCAAAGGACGAACTCAAAGTGTAGCAAGAGAACACTCAATTTTCGTGATACTGCGGTAATCCCGGGTTTGAAAAAAAAGGTTATGAAATATGTGGGGCATCTTACCCGGTTATGGTAAGGGCACGACGCTTTTTGGGATCTTTTATCGAGTTATGGATCCGTTTCTGGTAGTTTTTTAAGATCACCTTGAGTTCTGACCGGAGTTCAGGACTTTTTGTCAAAAAAATGAACATGACCGTGGTATCTGCAATGATAAGCGGAGATGTGCCGATCAACCGGGTCACATCTGCTGCTTTCGAATCGGGATCACTACGCCCAAAAACGCGGTTTCTCTGGAAATGCTGGTAGATCATCAGAATGGATTCGTTATCGAGCTGATCCCAGAATCCTCTTAGCTCAGCAAACGAGAGATGTTTTGCAGTGTAATTGTTCTCTTTGATCCCGATATCAGGGTCGATGAACAGCAGACAGCCTTGTGGGAAATGTTCAAGAATGCCGGAAAAATACGCAGATCGTGTCGCTTGAGAAAAAGTCTCATCCTTCTCGATCCGAACACGCACTTTTTTAGTCCCGATGCTCTCCTTGAGTTCTTTAAAATACTCCTTGAGGGTCGTGTAATAATTGTCCACATCTTCTTTTGTGCGAAAACGCCGGAAACATTCGATCAGGTTTTTATTCCTGCATCCCGGATTACCCCGGAACCGGGGATAATAGGCGGTCAGCATGGGGACGATGACCAGTCGATCGACTTCTCCATGAAAATTTTTGAGTATATCGGTAATAAGATCATATTTAAACAGGTCTTTTGGGTCCCCAAAAAATTTTGCATTCATCTGTACGCCCTCATACGAGGATATTTACATGGTGGATAAAAAAAGGTTGTGGGTGGGGGAACTGCCTATTTCTCTTCCCGTACCATTTCAATCGCTTTTTTCGGGCATTCGTTCGCGCAGATACCGCAGCCCTTACAGAAAATCAGGTCAACATTGAGATCAGCATCGATTGCACAATCCGGGCAATACATCTCACAGAGACCGCACTGGTTGCACTTCTCTTTATCCACGACAGGTTTAAAGACACGCCACGTTCCGGTCTTTCCCGCTGCTCCTTGTGTTGGCTTGCTCATTGCGAGGCGCTGGCGATCCTGACTCATATACTCATCTCCGTGTAGGCCGCTTCAGCTGCCTTGACATTGCGCTCATCAGTAAACATCTCACGGATTGACTTTTTTGCTGAATCGAACTGAGATAATCCCCATCTTTGCAAGTGCCCCGAGCACAGGTGTGTTCAGGATAGGGCTTCCTGCAACCACGAGATTCTCCCTGAGTGCGATACCGGTCAGGTCCACATGGCTTGTCGAAAAGCCGGTAAATTCCTTTTTGTGGGCACTGTTAACCAGGACTTTTCCACCGCTTTTTAAACCCTGAAGTACATCGACAACATCCATAACGCTCGCGTCAAGCACCACGACCATGTCCGGTTTTTTTATCTGGCTGTAGATCTTAATGGGGGTATCATTTATCCGGACGAATGAAACAATGGGTGCGCCCCGTGCGTTCGGCACCATAGAACGGGCATGCGGTTGCGTACTTCCCGTCATGGATTGCTGAAAGTGCCAGGAGCCGTGCGGCAGTGACCCCTCCCTGTCCGCCCCGGGAGTGGATGCGGATCTCATACATGGTCATTCACCCCGAACCAGAACTCTTCGCCGATACGACGCTTCCGGATGAAATCCGCAATATCTTCATAGGTGACTTCCTGGCCGCCAAGGCCGGCGATCACGCTGTAGACATCGGTCTTCTGCTGAGCCTGGATGGATTTTGCGAGTATACCCCCAAAACCAAACGAGTAGTCGCGGTCGATCACGACGATTTCCTTTCCTTTGAGATCGAGTTTCGGGAACGGGCGCAGCCAGCGCAGGCGCATCGAACCTGCCCTGATGCCTTCCTTACGGAGCATATCAATGGCAACTTCGGCCTCCTTGCCAAGGGTACCCATTGAAACAACGACTACATCAGCATCCTCACACTGGTAGTCTTCGGTGAATCCATACTTCCTGCCAAATCGCTTTGCGAAGTCCTTCTCGGTTGCCTCGATTATTTTAACCGAGTCACGCATCGAGCGTTCGATATCCCAGCGGAATTTAAAATGCTGGTCAGGGCCGGTAAGTCCCCCATATCCCGCAGGATTCTTCGGATCAATGGCATGGGGAAGATGCATCGGCGGAATAAAATCCCCGATTTCGACAGTATCAAGCGGCTGCATGATATGGCTCAAGGTAAAACCGTCAAGGTTCACCATCACCGGCAACAGCACATCCTTGTGTTCAGCAATCCGGAATGCCATCAGCGTTGCATCGTATGCTTCCTGCACGGTGCTCACGTACACCTGGAGCCAGCCGGTGTCGCGCTCCTGCATTGCATCGGTATGCTCCGCCCAGATATTCCAGCCGGGACCAATGGATCGGTTTACGTTTGCCATGACAACAGGCAGACGTGCGCCCGCTGCCCAGTTTGTCATTTCATGCATATACAAAAGACCATGGGAGCTTGTCGCGGTGAACGTCCGTATTCCGGTGATACTTGCACCAATGCATGCGGCCATAGCCGAGTGTTCACTTTCCACCGGAATATAACGACTTTTAAGTTCACCCGTGGAAACAAACTCTGCGATCTGTTCGACGATCTCTGTCTGGGGAGTAATCGGGTACGCGGCGATCACTGCCGGCTGTACCTGTTTTACTGCTTCTGCGACTGCCTTGTTGCCGGTTGCGATCTTTTTCATTCTTCCGCCTCCTCAGCAGCCAGTTTCTTTGACCTTCTTTGCGATATGCTGCCTGAGCAGTTCAAGCGTCTTTGCATCAATACCCTTGAACCGTCCCTGGGGTGCAAGATACTCTTCGAGGGGGATGGGTTTTTTCATTGCCACTTTTGACTGGGGGTTGATGGAAAGTTTTCCGTACTCGCGCTCGTAAAGTACCCACATACCGGATTTTACGGCAAGCTTTCCCATCTCAACGGATTTTTCCGTGGAGTAACGCCACCCGGGTGGACAGGGTGCAAGGATGTGAATGAATGAAGGTCCCCGGAAGGTGAGTGCTTTCTGCACTTTCTTGAAAAGATCCTGAGGGTAAGCAGCACAGGCAGTTGCCATGTAGGGCGGATTGTGTGCGGCGATGATTGCATCGATGTCCTTTTTCGCATCCGTCTTACCGGTCGGTGTCGTGGTCGTGCGGGCACCCATCGGTGTCCCGCCCGACCGCTGCATACCGGTATTGCCATATGCCTCATTGTCATAGCAGATGTAGAGAAAATCGGTGCCCCGCTCAAATGCACCGGACATCGCCTGGATGCCGATATCAAGCGTCCCTCCATCACCGGCGTATACTATCACATTTGTCATTTTTCCCGGAGGCACGGAACGCATTCGACATACCCGATGCACATGCAGCGGCAGCACCAAAAGCGATGTTGTAAACGGGTATGTTGAATGCAGTGTTCGGGTAAATGCCCTGTATGACGCTTGTGCAGCAGGCAGGCACGACAAGAACGGTATCAGGTCCTGCTGCCTTGAGCACGTACCTGAGTGCGAGCGAATCGCTGCACCCGGCACACGCGGATGTACATTTCAGCACGTATTCTTCTTTGGGAATTTCAGTGATGGTATCCAGCTCCTGCGGTGATACGTAATAGGTTAGTAAGCGCGAAAAGCGATCGCGAAACTATCATATTACATCAACACGGGTCAAGAAAAAAGTATCATATCCTGCATGACTCCGGTGCTCATAAAGCATATCTGAATCACTTTCACCCTGCCCGGTGAGGTGTTTAAAGATATGATATTTCAACAAGGTATGTGGGGAGGAAAAACCCTCAGCGTCAGGTGCAGGATCAGATTGCACTTTACCCCTCCCGACCTCTCAGAAACCTTAAAAGAAACCTAAAAAACCAAAAAAAGTCCACTTTTCTTTTTGTTTTTTCCGGATGAACTGATACGTCGGTGCATCCTGTCACATATCATAATATATTTTAGGATCATTTCTCTAATGTCTGCTATGTCTCTTCGCTCGCTCAATCTCCCCGGTGTCGGAACAAAATATGAATTTGAGACCGATAAAGGTGATACGGTTGCAATTTTTTTCACAAAAACCGGAACTATCCAGATGTACACTCTCCAGAAAGGCTGCAAAACACCCAGCGCAGCGGAGATGACCCTGGTTGAGGCACGAAGACTGGGGAACATCCTCACCGGTGCGATCATGGAAGCAGACCAGGAAAGTGTCGAGATCGCATTCTCGGCGCTTGCCGATCTTCGGGTTACCATCCATTCGTTCATTATCCCAAAAGCCATTTCCGGAAAAACAATCGAAGACCTTCAGATAAGGGCAAAGACCGGTGCAACGGTAATCGCAGTCTGCCGGCATGACAGGAATATTATCAATCCCCCTCCAACATTTGTCTTTGAGACCGGTGATGCGGCACTGGTTATCGGAGAGAGCGACCAGATCAGAATGTTTGAGCGCGAAATAATGGTGGATTAATGGAAGGGATCGTCCTTGCGTTATTTGTCTGCCTGCTCCTGGTGCTCATCACCAAATACCTGTCGGTTCCTGCGATACCCTTCTATATCCTTGCCGGGGTATTGCTGGGAAAAGCCGGGCTCGGATTGGTCACTTCAGATGAGATCAGCCACTTCTTCTCAGGACTGGGACTGATTTTTTTATTGTTCTTCATGGGTCTCGGGTTGAAACCTGAGCGGATAGCAGCGAACCGTTCTGCAGTCCTCACCAGTGGGATCATCGATCTGAATGTCAACATGATTATCGGTTTTGTCGCGGCATACCTGCTGGGATTCTCGATTACCGAGTCGCTTATTGTTGCTTCTGCATTCTATATTTCGAGCACGGCGATGGCAATCACCTCGCTCATCGAAAACCGGAAGCTGATGCTCCGTGAAGCCGAAACGGTCATCTGGCTGATGGTCTTTGAAGACCTTATTCTGATCATCTTTTTAGCCCTTATTTCAGCCGGTGACCAGAACCTGATAGTTTTCCTTGTGAAGATTCTCGGTGTTCTGGCGGTGCTCTATGCATTAGCCCATTATGGGAAAGAATTTCTCATCTCAATTCTTGACCGTGATGACGAGCTTCCCATCATCTTTACGTTTGTTGCCGTGCTCACGACTGCATCTGTCTCCATGTATCTGGGTATACCCGAAACAATGATGGTGATTGCACTGGGTGTCGCATTTGCAACAACGGATCCAGATGCCTTCGAGCAGCATGCACGCCCCTTCAAGGACGTTTTTTTGGTTGTTTTCTTCGTTTTCTTCGGTGTCACTATTGACTTTTCCGGAGGAGTGAACTGGTTCATGATCACGATCATCTGCCTCCTTGCTATCGTGAGCAAGCTCATATCCGGTGTGTTAACCGGCATATTCATTCATGGTTCGGCGCTTTCGGGCCTGGAAATCTGGGGAAATACGATTGGCAGGGGAGAATTTTCCATTGCTATCGCCGTTCTTTACGGCTCGCCGCTTGTCGGAACCACGATTGCAGCGATGGTTATCGTGACATCGATCATTGGATCGTTTACTGCAAAATACAGTTCATCGTTACGAAGAGGGATTATGCACCTGGGACGGAAAAAATCCCCGCCGCACCGGGTGCATCCGGGTCGTTGATCATTATTCGATCAGCACAAGCCCGATCGAGTGGATATCGGAATGCATGATCTTCCCATACTCCATATCCCTGCACGGGATCGTCTCAAGGTTCCAGCCAACATTTTTTGCGGTTGCGAACACGTCCATACCCGCCGCTTCCATGCTCGGGCGCACCTTATCCATATGCCGGCACTTCCTGCGCATGCTTTCGTCCACAACTCCCGTGGCTTCCTCAGCAACGCAGTGCTGGTGCTCGCAGTATATACAGGGATAACCCCCAAACCCGAATGCCTTGTAAAATCCATCATAGAAAGCGGTCTTTTCGAGCATGTGCATTGTTCCGTTCACCCAGAGTATCAGATCCCTGAACCAGTCATGGAAGTCATCCGGGATATCATCAGGGCCAAACGTTCCCCGCCCGGGCACCCCGTCGAACCGAAGCAGCAAACCGGTGGAATACTCATCTGCCATGCGGCGGGTTTCATCTGGTGACGGGGCATAGGGAGGACAGCCGAAATGCTTGCCATATCCCTTGCAGCCATAGCGGCATTTGAACCGAACCCATTGTGATACAACAATTTTTTCCGGTGTTATTATCTGGACTTCCACACCCTTTCCGCAAGCAATTTCCGTGAGTTTTTCAATTTCATCTGAAATATCCGTAAACACACCCATCACCCTAGAGAGTGGATGAGAACGTGAATCAATAAAGGTTTGTAGCCGGTTCATTATGCTGATCATGCATCCCGCTGCGATTATTGTAGTGTTTGGTGCAGGACTTTATGGGAACGGAAGACTCCAAACCACAGGGTTAATCTCTGGAATGTCATGGATAATCCAGGGATATCCTCATAAAACTCCCTGCTGGACTTAACTTGAGGACGGTGCTCCGATCTGCATATTATCAGATTTGAAAGTGAATGCAGAGTGAAGGACCGATCGTTCTATCCCTGCGTTCCATCCTTTTTCCCCCGCACATCAATGATCCGCTGCACAACGAACCGTGAACTGCAGAGTTCCTCGTCTTCGTATTTGCCGATTCGGACAATCTCCGGAGCCAGCCCGCGTTCAGTGAGCTGCTGGTGGAGTGTTCTCTCATCGAAATGCTGGTTGAATCCGATGGTAATTACATCAGGCCGGATCTCTTTAATCGGGCGGAACATATCAGTCTTATCCCCGAGAATTGCATGATCTACGGGTTTAAGGGCGGCGACCATCTGGAGGCGGTGCTCTTCAGGAATGATCGGACAGGGTTTGTGTCTGACGTTTGCGTCCCGTGCAACGATCACCCAGAGCTCGTCACCCATTTTTTTTGATTCCTCAAGATAGTAGAGATGCCCCGGGTGGAGGATGTCAAAGGTGCCGGTGGCAACGACCCGGCGCAGAATCACACAATCACCTCAAGATTGTGCGGATTGCCATCTGCAGTAAAACATTGCCAGTCAGACTCGCGATACGGGTAGCCGATGATAAGGTGATACCGGCCGGTTCGCGGGAAAAAATTCACGTCTGCATTCGAAGGGCGGAGTACCCCGTTCGGGTGACTGTGGGCACTCCCCGCAAGATGAGTATCAAGAGGCATCATATCAAAAAGGAGTGATGCGGAATCCTCTCCTGCTACCGTGCCCGGGAGCATATTCATCTCCTCAATAATGCCCTCCCGTTCGCGGAGCAGGGCGACGAACTCGTTGGGATGGTTGTTGCGCCCCATCTCAAGGAGAAGTGAGAGGAGTTCCTGTCTGATTCCGCGAATATTCATGATTTTATTCCCATGTCAGCACATCAGCGCTGTACCGATCTTTTTTGCTGTGTTCCGCAAAAAACTCTCGCAAAAAGGGAAAGGAATTACTAATCTACTTTTTCCAGATCTTCACTCAGGTCCTGTTACAGATCGATACGGGTAAAAGAACCGTTTACCAGAAGTGATATGACTGCCCATCGGTTTCATCGAATTCACCACTTGTACCCTGAGAGATGGTCATTACTGATTTGACAGAGATGATATCCGGCATTATTGAGCCCTGAAAAACGGAAATACCCGTTAATCTGCCCAAGGTGACTAAAAAAAATTATTTCCTTCCCGTCACTTTGATGATGTGGTAACCGAACTGGGTCTTGATCGGACCTACAACCTTACCGGTATCGTTTTCGAATGCAACTTTCTCAAACTCCGGTACCATCTGTCCTTTGCCGAACCAGCCAAGGTCTCCACCGTTTTTCCGGGAGGGGCAGGATGAGAATCGCTTTGCCACTGCAGTGAAGTCTTCGCCGTCATTAATCCTTTTAAGTATTTTGTTGGCATCGTCTTCCGTTTTGACGAGGATATGGGATGCACGTGCCTGTGTAGCCATGTATAGAAATGAGGGAGTGATGGCATAAAAGAGTTGATGAAGAGGAGAGCGAAAAATTAATGCATCGTATCTATTCGCAATTCAATTAAATTATTTCAATAGGTCTGGCGGACTTTTCTCTTCCTGGGTGGCTGATTAGATACAGGATCAAACAATTTTTCTGCTTAATTTTCTGATTTTTAAATAATCTCTTTTTCTCTCAAAGCTATGATACCATTCAGAACTCCCCGTCCTGCTCAAAACTTCTGCCGTACCTGATTGCCAGTTCTGCCTTGTATAATTCTCTTCCAAGATACGCTGCATGATCAAGGAGAGAGACATCCCCCTGTGAAAGGATGGTGTACAGCACATCCTGCCAGTGCTTGCCCTGCACAGCTTTACCGTGGATCACTGCAATAATGTGATCACCCTCGATCCCGATACGGAAGTTGCCTTTCGGATCATACGTGATCTCGTCGGCATTTTCTTTGCAGTGGTGATCGTATCATAGTCAAGCGGGGGTTCACGCCTTTTCCGTTTTTCCTTGAGCACAAGCAGATCGATGCCAAGATCTTTGGGATAGGGGCGATCCTTCAGCAAGTACCATCATCTCCGTTGCCCGTCGCATCTCGCTGATTGATCCATGGGTCTTGTCCGAATGCTCGCTCGAAAAGATCACTGATGCACCCACCTCCTTTGCCATACCGGCCAGCAGCGCATTCGCCCCGACCGAGTCCGCATCGAGCAGTTCTGATGACATTGCCCGCCCCAAAAAAGAGCGGATAGCCTGATATTTTTGAAATTGTTTCAGGGAGTGATACAAGCCCGGAACCGACAGGCTGGAGAAGCGGATCGGCGATAATGCATCCAATACCGGCACGCTTTGCCATCGCGAGATGTTCTTTGCCAGCGTGCTGTTGCCCGGTACAATAACCGCAGCTGCACCGGCATCCGCCACCGCTTTTCCCACGTGAGGAATATTGTCTTCCTGCAGGCTGAGGACGATATCCGCCCGGACAAGTGCAGCCCGGATCAGGGCCGGGTCCTGCGTATCCACCGCAAGCGGGCGGTCGATATCTCCAACAAGGGAAAAGACCCGTGTAACATCCTCAGGAGTCGCATCGAAACCAAACCCAAGATCCACGATATCGGCACCCGCATGAAAGTACCGTTCCACCACTTCCCGGATATCTTCGCACCGGTGGGCATCCATGATCTCGGCAAGTACCTTCATCCGTGATCCGCCACCGATCTTCAGTCCACGGATCACAAAATCAGCACCGGCATCCTGCTCCACGTTCCCGATCTGTACGAATGGCATCATCCGCTTTCTTTGCTGCGAGGAATTCATCAGCAGGAACGGTGCGCGAGAGGGTAATTGTATCGAGTACTGGAAGGATCAATGCAAGATCTGCAGCATGGCGGGGACCGCGGTAAACCGGGACACCGGTCTCCCGTTCAACCTGCTCAAATGATGCGGTGCACATACCAGAGACGATAACCAGATCATACGTTCCTTTTTTGATCAGGACATGGAGTATGTGGGGAGTAAGAAACGATGCAATCTCCCCGGTCACCACCACATCCGCATCAAAACCCGCCGCTGCTCATTTCACCATTTCTTCGGTGGCAGCACCGGTGGGCAGCAGGATGCGCATAAGTTCCCTTAATACCAGAGAGATAAAAACACTATGATCAGATGCTGATCTGCGATTTGCACGTGCATACCAATTTCTCAAAAGACGGTGAGAGCAGTGTCGAAGAGATCCTCACAGGGCCGAAGAGGTCGGGACTCGACGTAATCGCTATCACCGACCATGATTCGATTGACGGTGCAAAAAAGGCACTTTCGTGCAAGACATCTGTTCTTGTGATTCCCGGTATCGAAGTCACGACAAAACAGGGCCACCTCCTTGTTCTTGGAGTCACCGAGATGATTCCGGCAGGGCTCGATGTGGTCGATACCGTTGAGATTGCACGAAAAATGGGGGCGCTCCTGATCCTCCCGCACCCGTACCATGTCTGGCGTCATGGTGTTGCCCGCCGGAAGAAAGCCGGTATGACCGCTGTTGATGCCGTGGAATCCTTCAACAGCCGGTATATTGTCGGATCAGCAAACCGGAAAGCGGCACGGATCGCAAAGAAGTTGGGAAAACCCTGTGTTGCGGGAAGTGATGCCCATCATGCACGATTCGTTGGTTTCGGCAGAACATTTGTCGATGCTGAAAGGGACGTCCCTTCAATCCTTGATGCCATCCGGGCCGGAAAAGTAACCTGCGGTGGCAAACAGACGCCGTTGCGCACCTACACCCGCCAGTCGCTGAACAACACATGGAGAAAGATCAAACGGATCACCCGGCGTGTGCAGCTCCGATGAGGCTCGCGTTCCGGGTATCCTATCTGGGCAGCAGGTTCTTTGGCTCGCAGATGCAGGCAGCACACCGCACGGTTGAAGGAGAATTTGTTGCAGCATGCCAGCGACTGAGTCTTTTTTCTGACTGGCGCAAAGCAGGATTTCTCTGTGCAGGAAGAACCGATCGCGGTGTCCATGCATGCGGGCAGGTTGTCGCATTCTCAACAGATGCGCCGGATCGTGCCATCCAGACCTTGAACCTCCAGCTCCCTCCCGACTGCTGGTGCACCGGGTATGCTGAAGTGACTCCGGAGTTTCATCCGCGGTATGATGCAAAGTCCAGGACGTACCGGTATTATTTCTCAAAGACTCCCTCTGATACAGCGGCGATGGAGCGGGCTGCGCAGACTTTTTGTCGGCAGCCATAATTTCACGAACTTTGCCCGGGTCAGGGACAAAAACCCGTAGCGGAATATCCTTGAGATCAGTATTGGGGAAGACGAGGGTTTTGTTTTTCTTGAAGTAAAAGCCGAGAGTTTTCTCTGGCACCAGGTGCGGTGTATGGCAACGGCACTTCTCCTGGTCGGTGAAGGAGAAGCGGATGAGACTTTTATTGCATCCCTGCTGGAAGGAGAAGTAAAAAGACCTCTCCAGCCTGCCCCTGCCGAAGGGCTTATTCTCTGGGATACTGACTGCGGAATTGTATGGACACCGATTACCTATGGACAAGCGAAGTAGCATTCAATGGATCATCTTGTGCGGCATCACGCGCTTATGGAGAAGGTGTGCCGGGTGCTTACAGAGACACCGTGATTTAATTAAAGAAACGCAATATTCTTTTTTTATCAAAATCCTGCACCAGGTAATCAATGTATTTCTCGGGCACAACCGCTTGCAACCGCAGCTTCACTGACTGCACGGGCTACGGCCTTTACCACACGCCGGTTGAGAACCTGCGGAAGGATCCTGTCTTTTTGTGGCCGTTTGACATAACCGGCAAGTGCATGAGCGGCGGCAACCTTCATCTCATCAGAGATCCGTGTTGCACAGACATCGAGAGCCCCGCGGAAGATCCCCGGAAATGCAAGGGCATAATTGATCTGGTTGGGAAAATCACTGCGCCCGGTTCCGACAATTGCTGCCCCGGCCAGAGGGCATCATCGGGAAATATCTCCGGCATGGGATTTGCAAGGGCAAAGATGATGGGATCCTTGTTCATTGACCGGACCATCGCCGGGGTGATGATCGCCGGTACTGATACACCGATACAGACATCAGCACCCTGCATTGCATCCTCGAGTGTCTCCGGTCCGCCCGGTTTTGTTGGTCTCTTCGGCGATGATGAACTTGTACTTGTTTGCATACAATCCCTCGCGGTGCCGGTGGATGATACCCTTTGCTGTCACATACGATGATATCATTTACACTGCTGCAGAGGTTGGGATCATACCCAATGCACCTGAGCATGCGGGTGATGGCAAACCCGGCAGCACCTGCTCCGACACAACAATGTTCAGATCCTCAAATCTCTTTTTTGGTCACCCTGCAGGCATTCAGGAGTGCTGCAAGCACTACGACTGCAGTTCCGTGCTGGTCATCGTGCATTACCGGAATCCCGATATCCTGCAGTGCCTCTTCGAGCTCAAAACATTTCGGTGCTGCAATATCTTCGAGTGCGATTCCCCCGAATACCGGTGCGATATTCTTTACTTCATCGACAAATTCCGTATGGTAACTCTCAAAACAGATGGGAAATGCATCGATGTCGGCAAGTTTTTTAAAAAGGAGCGCTTTTCCCTCCATCACGGGAATTGCAGCATAGCCCCCGATGTTTCCCAATGAAAGCACCCGTGATCCGTCACTGACGATAGCAATCGTGTTTGCCTTGAGGGTATATTTGTAAGCAAGATTTTTGTCCCTGTGAATTTCCCTGCAGACTGCTGCCACACCCGGGGTGTAGGCAAGGGAGAGATCTCTCCGGTTGGCAGATGGGCACTTTGGAATGAACCTCGATCTTTCCCTGGTACTTTTCATGGAGTTCGAGCGATTCCTTGTAGATATCCTTCTTTTTTCGTGTCCCTGCCATACCTCATACACCGATAATTCAATGAATGCGAGGGAATGCTATCAATCTTGTTGTTGGAAAAAAATGGGATTATTCTGGAGTGATTGTCCCAAATTCCTCATCGATCCATTCCGCAATTTCGTCCCTTACCCTGCGGTACCCGTCAAGGATCGTCTCATCGCTGCCGGGTATCAGGTGGGGATCGGAAAAACCGTGGTGGATGGTCTTTTTTGCGCCGGATACAATCGGGCAGATCGGCATGGGCATTGTCGCAGAGCGTGACTGCGAGATCGAATGATACCCCCCGGAATTCATCGAGGGTTTTTGAACGGTGGTGCGAGATGTCGATCCCGATCTCCTGCATCACTGCTATCGCCGGTGTGCTCACTTTTGCCTGCCGGGTGCCGGCAGAGAACACCTCGTACCGGTCACCGTATTTTGCCCGGAGCAGCCCCTCTGCCATCTGGGAGCGGGCGGCATTTGCCGTGCAGACAAAGATGACCCGCGTTTTTGGTGTCATTTTTGATCACAGCAGGAGGACTTCTCTTCCTGGACGCCACAGCAGGATCCCTCATCCCCGCCGCAGCTGCATTCCCCGCTGTCCATATCCTTTCCCCGCAGGGCGGCGCTGATCATCGCCCATGCACACCCGACCCCGCTCTGGACCTCGATTGCCTGCACCGGGCAGTTCAGGGCACAGGCACCGCACTCCATGCAGGCAGCCGGGCGGGCAAGTTCCGCATGCTCCGGTCCTTCCGCAAATACCCCGTGGGGGCAGACCTGGGTGCAGCGTTTGCAGTTGATGCACCGATCCTTATGGTAACTGGAGGGTAGTTCTCTGCGTAGGAATCAAACATCAGATCACTCCCATGAAGACGGCTCACGCCAAGCACGATTCCAAGAATTATCCCGGTGACTGCCATGAATGTCATGACCGGTACTGTACCGGAAGATCTCCTTTCTGACCCCGGTCCGTGAGGTGAATGTGGTTGAACCGGTGAAATTCAGGGCAAGGTATGCGGTAACTGCCGGCATGATGAGGAGCGGTGTCACTGCACCTGCCGCTATTTGCCCAGCCGGGCAGGGACGGGGCTTGAAGCGAATGCAGCAGCAAACGGGATTGCCACAACGCCCCCGAGAAGGAGGCCTTTTGTGGAGAAGTCCTTTGTCGGGATGAACGGCAGCAGGACCGGGAAGAGTACGGTTCCTGCAATCACTGCAGAGATGGCTGCAAGTGCAGCAACCGGGCCGGCAAGGAACCAGAGTACGCGCTGCGATAATGACCGTCGGCAGTGCAACGTGAACCAGCTCAACAGGTGCCAGGACGATCCGGTCGCGGACCGGGAACTCCACCCTGCGCATTTCCGGAGTTGCCTTTCCGTGTCCTGATATATTCAGGGAGATCCCTGGCACGGACCGGGCCATACTCGACCCTGAAGCCGGACCGGCGCTGCACGTCATGTGCGGAAATTCCCGGTGCTCCCAGCTGCGGGACGATGATCTTCCGGTGGGTGACGATGCCGGCAAGACCGGTGTTTCCCGATCCGGTTCGACCAGTTCATCGGTGCCGAACGTGCCTTTTCCGGCAGCGCACCAGACATTGATCCCTTTGGTATCCAGCACAAGGATGTATGCATCGAACCCGCAAGTGCAGAACGCAGGGCATCGAAGCTCAGCGTATAGTTTGCCGAGGCAAAGACCGGGGATTCCTGGGTCGGGTTGCCGAGCCGGTAGAGGCCGGGTTCTACCCGGTGCCTCCATGCGGTTCATTCCCCAGCGGGCAAGGAAATGGTCGAGCCGGTTGGCAAACGTGATGGTGCTGTCTGTTGTACGGATCTCTGTTTGTTGCCGGATTACCTGTACAGACCGCTACATGACTGTATCTGCGGAACCGGAGCAGCAGCGAGCAGGATGATTGGGAAGATCTGTTATATCCATTTCTGCACTCCTCAGTGTTCCGTGTCGTGCATAAGCGGTCCGAGCACATCTTTTACCATTCCGCTCAGGTTCTCGACTTTCATAGCGCAAGACAACAGATGCTGCCATTCTTCTCCCAGTCTGATCAGGGCGAGTTTGTCACCGGTTCTGATGCCGGCTTTTTCCCGGATATCTTTTGGGAGTACCATCTGTCCGCGTTCGTCAACGCTCAATACTGCTTCCACCTTACACCCGGTGACCGGGCTGCACCCGCAGGGGACCGTCGGGTGTGCACGTTGAATTATCCATCTTCTTTTTGGCATGTGAATCCTCAGGATATTGTAGAATCTTCTGCATATTTATACTTTTCAGAAAAATCAGAAAAATCAAATTTATTTGCAATTTGTACGGAACACAGGTCATTTCACAAACCACGGGCTAAGATACAGCCCCGCTCTTTTTATTACTCCTCCCGCCAACATCCGATCAACGATATGGTGGCATTCGATTGTTCCTGGTGCGGGAAATGCTGCGCGAGTTTCGGGGCGTTTATAAAAATCGAGCGTCAGCTCACCAGCCGCGATTATTACTGCCGGTACGGGATAAAGAACGAACTCTTCCTCGCCCATATTGAGGGAGAGTATGCTGACAGTCAACCCCCCGCTTCAAAAGAGGGTGAGCCGGTGAAAGGCTGCCCGTTCATGCGGAAAAACCCGGACGGGAAAGGCATTGCCTGTGCAATCTATGCCACCCGCCCGCGAATCTGCAGGGAGTTCCGCTGCTACCGGATGGTGATCCATCACCGCGATGGTCATGAGTGTGGCAGGATAATGGGACGCAGTGAGCTCAAAACCGCGGATGAACCGCTGGCACAGATCTGGAAAGAACAGATCGCACCGCTGCCTCATAACGATGATGCCCGCTGGGAAAAATCGGTGATTGCTGCACTTGCAGCACATGGCTACCGCGGGGAACCTGTTGAATAGAAAAGAAAAAATTATTTTGCCAGGGTGGCAGTTGGTGCCACATTCGGCTTGCAGCCTTCGCCACGGAAGAGTGCCCATTCCTCGCAGGCAGTTCCGTTCGGGAATTTGCACATGCCGTACTGGCTGCCGTCCGGGTTATTCAGAATCTCTGATGTGGCCCCGACTTTGCCGCAGTTCACTGAGGCACAGGTTTGAGAGGCCATGCACTCGTGGCCAAGGCTGCCGTGTGACAACAGGTGTTGAGTAGACTGCAGGTGTCGTTGCTGGTGCGGGTGCTGTTGTGCTGGTGTGATGCAACCGGTCAATGCAAGAAGCCGGCAACAAGGCCAGAGGCCCATGATGAGAAGGAGAGTGTTTTTCGATGTCATGATTTACCGGGATAGTTTTGTCCGGCGCTGAATAAAAAGATGGTTTTTTGTGAATTTTTTCACTGGATTGGGCATGTGTTGCCTGTTTCATCCCCATCACGTAATCCTGCAACTCCCGTTCCATCGTGTCCGGGTTTTTCAGGTTGCGTTCAACAATCTCCACAATTGCGCTGCCGACAATCACCCCGTCAGCACCGGCACGGGCGCAGGTCTGTGCATGTGCGGGTGTCGATATGCCAAAGCCGAGTGCGAGCGGAAGAGTGGTGTGCTTGCGGACCCGGTGCAGGAGATCGATTGCCTCGTCTGATACCTGGTCCCGCACACCGGTTACCCCGAGCACTGCGACAAGGTACAGGTACCCGCGTGCCTTTGCTGCAATCTTTTTGATCCGTTCATCAGAGGTTGTCTGGGTGATGAGGAAGATCGGGTCGATGCCGTACCGTGCTGCAACTGCACAGACCTCCTCTGACTCTTCGACCGGCATATCGGCGATCAGGATACCGTCAACACCGGCATCGTGCGCTTCACGATAGAACCGCTCGATCCCGCGGCGATGGACGATGTTGTAGTACGTGAGGAATACGATCGGTACATCGGATTCTTTGCGGATCTCCCTGACGATCTCAAACACGGTATCCGGTGTAGTTCCGGCTGCAAGTGCCCGCTCATCGGCTTTCTGGATTGTCGGACCATCTGCTACCGGGTCAGAGAATGGCACTCCCAGTTCGAGGATATCCGTTCCCCCGGCGATCAGTGCCCGGGCGATCCGGATGCAGGTGGCCTTGTCCGGGTCTCCTGCAACGGTAAACCCGATGAAGGCTGGTTTTTTCATGGAGGCATCAGCAAATGCCGTTTCGATCCGTCCCATTACAGGCACCCCTGCATCTTTGCCACTTCAGCCACATCCTTGTCGCCACGTCCCGAGAGATTGATGATCACAATGTCATCCTTGTCGAACCGGTCCGCGTTCTGCTTTACATATGCTACCGCATGGGCGGACTCCAGTGCCGGGATGATCCCCTCGGTTTTTGAAAGGAACCTGAATGCATCCAGCACTTCAGGGTCATTGACCGCCGCATAGGTCACGCGGTGGTTGTCCTTGAGCATCGCATGTTCCGGGCCAACGCCCGGGTAATCGAGACCGGCCGAGATGCTGTGGGTGGGCAGTACCTGCCCGTGCTCATCCTGTAAGAGGTACGAGAGCGTTCCGTGCAGCACTCCGGTATCCCCGGCACAGAGCGTGGCGGAATGCTTTCCCGTCTCGATCCCCTCGCCTCCTGCTTCAACCCCGATCAGTTCCACATCATCGGCAAGGAACGGGTGGAAGATGCCGATCGCATTCGACCCGCCGCCCACACACGCAACAACCGCGTCGGGAAGCCTGCCCTCTTTTCTCATCACCTGCTCCCGTGCCTCCCTGCCGATCACCGACTGGAAGTCCCTGCACCATGAGCGGGTACGGGTGCGGGCCGACGACCGAACCGATCAGGTAGTAGGTGTCCCGCACGTTTGCCACCCAGTCGCGAAGCGCTTCGTTGATCGCATCCTTGAGCGTCCGTGTCCCGGATTTGACCGGGATCACTTTTGCCCCCATCAGCTCCATGCGGAAGACATTGAGCGCCTGCCGCTGCGTGTCCACCTCGCCCATGTAGACTTCGACGGGCATACCGAGCGCTGCACCGACAATCGCGGTCGCAACCCCGTGCTGCCCGGCGCCGGTCTCGGCGATCAGCCGTTTCTTGCCCATCTTTTTGGCGAGCAGTGCCTGCCCGAGGGTGTTGTTCAGTTTGTGGGAACCGCCGTGCACGAGATCCTCGCGCTTGAGATAGATCTTACACCCGAGTTCCCGTGAGGCATTCGGGCAGAAGGTGAGCGGTGTCTCGCGTCCCGCGTATTCTGTCTGCAATGCTGCAAGATCGCGGGCGAACTGTGGATCCTTGCTCACCTTTTCATACGCGCCCTCCAGTTCGATGAGTGCGCTCATCAGTGTCTCGGAGACGTACTGCCCGCCGTATTGTCCGTATCTTCCCTTTGTTGTCATGGTTACGCTCTTCCGTGCTGCCGCAATGAATGCGGCAATTTTCTGTATGGTCTTTGATTCCCGGTGCCGTCTCGATACCGCTTGCAACATCCACGGCATACGGGTGCACCTGCCGGATGGCATCCGCCACATTTTCCGGGGTGAGTCCCCCGGCAAGGATGACCGGTAATTCCGATCTGCTGCACTACGTCACGGGCATGCGAGAGATCGAAGTTTTTCCCGCTGCCATGGCTCTCATCCACGATGATTGCATCGCAATCGGTGGGCAGCGGATCGTTTCTCCCGATTACCCGGATCACTTTCGCAGCCGGTTTTTCCCGGAACACAAACGGGTGCGAGATCTGGATTGCATCCGGGTGCAGGGCAAGGATCTGTTCGAGATCTTCGTGCGATGTGGTGTGGCTCACCGCAACGGTGGTGGTAAACGGGCCGACCGCATCAAAAATTTCCCGGGCCCGTTCCGGTGTCACTGACCGTTTTGAAGTCGGTGAAAACACCACAACGCCAATTGCATCTGCCCCGCACGCTTCTGCGTACCGGGCATCCTCCGGTCTGGTGATCCCGCAGCACTTTATGCGCATACGAACTCCTCGAGTTTCTTCTCCGGGCGCTCGTGCATCATGATCGATGAACCGATCAGGAACGCATCGCAGTAGGGTTTCATCTCCCGGATATCATCGGCTGACCGCATACCACTTTCTGATACGATCGTTCTCCCTGCGGACCGGACACTCTCCGAGAGAAGCCGGGTGGTGGAACGGTCGATGGTGAGGGTCGCAAGATTGCGGTTGTTTATGCCGATCAGTTCTGCACGGGTGGCAAGTGCGGTTTTTACCTCTTCTGCATTGTGGACCTCGACAAGCGGTTCAAGACCATACTCCTGTGCGAGATCGACAAAGACCGGCAGGCGCTCTTTGAGCACTGCTGCAATCAGGAGCACCGCATCAGCCCCGAGTGCCCGTGTCTCTGCGATCTGCTGTTCGTCGATGATGAAGTCCTTCCTGAGAACCGGGATGCTGACTGCAGATTTCACCCGGGCGATATCCTGTCCCGTGCCCCCGAAGAAATACGGTTCGGTCAGCACCGAGAGTGCCACGCACCCGCTGCCCGCAAGTGCACCTGCCATCATTGCCATGTCCACGTTGCGGCGGATGGTGCCACGGCTGGGTGATGCGCATTTGATCTCGGCGATCACCGCATTCCTGCCGTTCCTGTTCCGTATCGCATCGATCAGGCTTGCGTGAGTGCGGGTACCGTTCTCCGGAAATGTTGCCGGGAGCAGGGCAACCCGTTTTTCTGGTGCGCCTGATGATCTCATCGAGGATCATGCTGCACCCCGTGTTGCATCCACCAGTGCATCGAGCCGGGCAGATGCATTCCCGGAATCTATGGAAGCGGCGGCAAGCCGTATCCCTTCATGAAGATCCTGTGCCAGCCCGCCGACATAAATTGCAGCTCCTGCATTCATGAGCACGATATCCCGTGCTGCACCCCGCTCCCCCTGCAGGATATCCCGGATGATACGGGCGTTCTGCTGTGCATCGCCTCCTGCGAGATCTGCTGGCTGTGCAGGTGCAATACCGAATGTATCGCACCGGATCGTGTACGTCCGGATTGTTCCGTTACCGAGCTCAGCGATTACGGTATCTCCCGTTGTGGTGATCTCGTCAAGACCGGATCCATGGACCACCATCGCCCGCGAGAGCCCGAGAATCCTGAGCACATCTGCCAGGGTACCGGTAAGGTCCGGCCGGTAGACGCCAAGCACCTGTGCCTGTGCACCGGCAGGGTTTGCCAGCGGGCCGAGGATGTTGAAGACCGTCCTGCACCCGATCTCCTGCCGGGCGGTCATGACATGTTTCATGGCCGGGTGGTAATTCGGGGCAAAGAAGAATGCGATACCGACCTCTTCCACAATACGTGCCTGCACTTCCGGGGCAGGTGCGAGATTGACTCCCAGTGCTGCGAGGACATCTGCCGAACCACACCTGCTGCTCACGCCCCGGTTGCCGTGCTTGACAACCGGGCAACCGGCTCCTGCAGCAACAAAGGCTGAAGCGGTGCTGATGTTGAATGTCTGTGCCCCGTCTCCTCCAGTACCGCAGGTGTCGACGAGCATTCGCCCGGTCACTGGTCTTACCGTGATCGCATGATCCCGCATCACCCGGGCAAAGGCGGCAATCTCTTCGGCAGTCTCACCCTTCATATGCAGTGCAAGGAGAAATGCACCGATCTGTGCCTGCGATGCCTTCCCCTCCATGATCGTTCTCATCATCCCTGCAGCTTCAGCAGCAGTAAGATCCTGCCGTGCTGCAAGTTTTGTGAGAGTCTCTTTAAACATCATGATGCCCCCCGTGTTCCGGTCAAGGAAATTCCGGATAATCCGGTCGCCTTCCTGCGAGAGGATACTCTCCGGGTGGAACTGGACACCTTCGATCGGGTACCGGGTATGCCGGACTCCCATCACGTAATGATCGTCGAGGCTTGTAGCAGAAACCTGCAGTTCCGCGGGAAGGGAATCTTTACGGGCAACCAGCGAGTGGTATCGTGTCGCGGTAAATGGTGCCGGTATTCCGGTAAAAATCCCCTGCCCGTCGTGCTGGATTGATGAGGTCTTGCCATGCATCAGGTGCTCTGCCCTGATGACTTCTCCCCCAAATGCAGTGCAGATCGCCTGGTGCCCGAGACAGACCCCCAGCGTGGGAATCGTCCTGCTCATCGTTTCCAGCACTTCCAGGACAGACACCCGAATCATGGGGTGTCCCTGGTCCGGGTGAGAGGATAATCCGGTCGCACCCGCTCTTTTCAAGCTGTTCAAGCGGTGTGTCGCAGGTCATGACCACCGGATTTCCCCCGAGTTTACCGACCTGCTGGTACAGGTTGAAGGTGAAACTGTCATAACAGTCCACGATCAGGACTTTCATGACGACACACCTGCCCGCTCGATCGCCCGCAGCATCGCCGATGCCTTGCTCTCGGTCTCCTTCCATTCATTTGCCGGGACCGAATCAGCGACAATTCCCGCTCCTACCTGCACGTATGCCCGGCCGTTGCGGACAATAACGGTGCGGATTGCAATCGCGAACTCAAGATTCCGGTCAAACCCGATATACCCGACAGCCCCGGCATAGAGCCCGCGGTTCTGTGATCTCTTCCTCTCCGATGATCTGCATTGCCCGGATTTTTGGTGCACCTGATACCGTTCCGGCAGGGAAACAGGATTTGAAGGCATCGTAACAATCCAGGTTGTCCTTGAGCATGCCATTGACCGTTGAGACAATATGCTGGACATGGGAGAATTTCTCAATACCCATGAATTCTTCGACTTCAACAGAACCGAACCGGCACACCCTGCCGAGATCGTTTCTTGCGAGATCGACGAGCATCGTGTGCTCAGCCCGCTCCTTGGGATCCGCTGAGAAGCTCCTGTGCAAGCTGTGCATCCTCACGGGTATCGCGTCCCCGTGGACGGGTGCCGGCGATTGGCACGGTTGTTACCCGCCGCTTCTCGACCCGCACGAGCATCTCCGGGCTCGCCCCGATCACCTGCTCGTCGCCGAAATCGAGATAATACATATACGGGCTCGGGTTGATCTCCCGGAGCGCTGCATAGATCGCGAACGGATCGTTTTTCACCGCACACTCCATCCTGCGCGAGATCACTGCCTGGAAGATGTCCCCTGCGACAATGTGCTCTTTTACCCGTTCTACAGATCGCTCAAATGCTTCCTGCGATACTGATGGGATATACTCCGGCTTTTTACCGCTTCCCTGCTTCAGCGCTGCACCCGCCTGTTTACCCGATGCAAGGCGTTGCAATATGATCCCGCAGTGTCCGGATCTTCGCAATACTCCGTTCATATTCTTCTTTCAGATCGGAATCGTAGGTGAGGAACGGGCTTGAGAAGATGAAGAGTTTCCGCTCTGCGTGATCAAAGACGATGCAGTCCTTGGTGAGCATGAAACTGGCGTCATGATCTCCGCAGGCACTGGTTCCCGATCGAAGTCGGGCTGCCGTTGTGCCCCTCGCGTACTTTCTCAAAGAGCGAGTACACGCAGTCATACGCGAAGTAACCGACCATGCCGCCGAAGAACCGGGGTGCTTTTACGTTCACGTAGCAGAACCGGGAGAGGATCGATTTGATCTTGTCAACCGGTGTCTCACCCTCCGGATCTTTTGCAATCGCAGTAAATCGCTCATTTCCCTGTACATCCACGGTATTACCTATCGTGACCACGAACTCGGGATCGATCCCGATATAGGAGTAGCGTGCAATTTTTTCGCTCCCCTCCATTGATTCGAGCAGGAACCCGCAACCGTTCCTGGTGCCTGTGTACACATCCAGCGGTGAGATATCCGGTAAAGGAAGTTCAGCACAGAGCGGGATGATCAGCGGTTTTGGCTGATCATTTACTGCGGTCAGGTATTCCTGCAGTCCAAGGTTTAATGTTGAGATCTGTTTCATATCTGCAATTTCCATTCCCGTTGGGTCATCATCGTGAACCGCACGGGTTTTCATAATCCTGCATTCCACCAATAAATTTCAGGAGTTCTGCCTGCTGGAACCAGTGCATCCCTGAGAACCAATGATGGTTGTCTGGTATACAGGTCAACTTTGTACATATTTATACATTATTGTATTTTTTTGGCTATTGGTGTATTTTTAAATGCACTATAGCAATAATTGACAATCATAAAAAAATGGATTATTTAATGAATTAAACCATGAAAAAAGTAATTGCATGAATATTCACGGGTTCTGGGCATTCAGTCTTAAATGGGTAGGGCATTAATTTTTTTTGGTTCGTGATCACTCGATTTTTACTCCACGCCCTTTCAATTCTTCAGCCTTTTTCTTCGAACATTCCTCGCACCGGAATTCCGGCTCATGATCATGTGTCCTGTCATAATCTCCCGATCTGACCAAGTCTGTATCCCCGGGCAACCTTTCCGCAGTCTACGCATGTGATATTGTCTTTGACCTCCCACTGTGCGGCGAGTGACTGGGATGTGAAGATGAACTGGTCCACCCAGAAAAAGATCAGGCCGCCTATCAGGTTTGCCACTATCGCTGCGATAAGCCAACCATAAGGGGCTAACAGGATGCCGACCCCGGCGAGGATGGGGGTGCTCGCCTGCCACCGGAGGAAGTAGAGACCGTATCGCTTGTAATTGACCTGCATACCAGATGATCCACAATCCGGATAATAGGTCTTGTGATAGGATTAGGCCGAGTGAATGAAGTCACATTCAAAGATCAGATTTACTGAACGTGCCGATCTTCTCGTTGTCTGGTTCCGGTAAACCCGATGTACGAGACAGGAGAAGGGCCTTAAATGCTCTTCGAAGTGGTGGTAAACCGGCGTTTTTAAAACCAGGAAACTGTGGAAATTCCCTCTGGTGTATTCCGGAGGGTCAATCACTATATAGGAAACATGACAAATCCTGTACAGCCATTCCGGTGAAGAAGATTATGGTAAGATTATCAAAAGAAGCCGCTGAGCTGGATTTTTGTTTCACGGATGATGGCGATCATCTGTTTCCTGATCGTCATGGTCCTGGCAAAGATCCTGACGACTGTCACCACTCCTGATGGTACTTTTCAAAAGGCAGCCGACGGTCTTCTGTTTTCAAACTTCTGGCTTCTTCTTTTCATTCTCATTATCCTGTTTGTTGCTGACATTTTCGGGACATTGGCATTTCCTCTGAACCTGCCAGCTCCTATCATCAGGGCATTTGGTAGTGCATTTTGCATAGCATTATCCTGATTGTCTTTCAGTGGATGGACAATAATTATGGTACGGCAATTTCTCAGTTCTTTTGGTTGATCCCGTCCTTTATTGTTCCGCTTGTTTTTCTCATCGTTCTCATTAGCGGTTATTATGTCATCTTCAGGCAACTCTCCGAGCAACCGGAAAACAGAAGGTGAAGATGTCAGTGATACTCTTATGGTGCAGGGGGAACGCTATGAATCAGCAGCACAGCCGACATCAGATGCGAGATCATGGGAAGAAATTGGCGAGGAATTCCGCGTGATGATGTATGATATCTTCCACCGGATCCGCGAAGATATCCGAATAAAGAAATAATAAGCGATTAACGGTGAAACATTACCAGTCCGGGTTATCCTGGAAGAACTTCTTTTCTTTTGCTTCGAGTTCTTCAGGTATCAGGTGTGCAGGCATACAGATGCACCGGTGCTCTTATAAAGACACCCTCTGTAAACGACCCTTGAGTTTCTCCAGGTCTGCATGCCCCGTAAACATCAGCATCGCAGTCATGATAGACCTGCGGAAGTCCTTCGCGTGCTGCACATTCCTTTGCCTCTCTCCATGATATTGCCATAGTACAAGTACAGGTCAAGCAAAAAGAAGATACTTCCTTTTTAAAAAAAGCAAGGCCTTCGCTAATGGATTCAATCTGTTATAAAATCCATAAAAAGGGAGAAAAATGATAAGATTAGAACCGGGGTTTCCGGTATTTCGGGAGGCAGTCTCTGCAATATACTGGCCTGCCCTCTGTTGGCTTGAAGGGGACTTCGCATTCTTTTCCACAGTCTGAGGAGACTGTCTTTGTCATTTCTCTGGGACCAAAGTTGTTCGGACCACCTAACTCTTCTTTTCCATTGTATTACTCATGCAGTTTTTGATCTGCATTTTAAATATTTCTGCCAAGATTATAAATACATCTGCATATTGACGAATGGATTTTGCCCCTTTTTATGCTAATCAGGGGATGATCTCACATCCGTTATACTTTTCATGGGAAAAATCTGCACGATGAATCACACTGCTGGCGATAAGATCCTTCACCCGGGGAAGTGCATTCGTCAGGCCGGCGTGAAGAGTTTCCACGGTACTGCAGACTATCCTGCGCTCAGCCACCCCCCATGGTTTTGTAATGTTTGAATAGAGGCATCTCCCCCCACAGAATCCGCGGATTTGACAGTCTGCACACTCCCCGTTTACCGTTATGACTGCGAAGATTCCGGGGTCAGAATCCCGTATGTGTCCCACGTAATACTGTGACATCCCAATCATCACCGGGCAGGGGGCAATGTGTCCGTCGGTCATAATACTGTAGTTAGCATGCCCCGAACCGCACCTGAGCAGGCTTTGGCGTCCAAGAAGCAGGTCTTCCATGGGATCAAGGAATGGATACCAGCGCAGCACCTCTCCCTCATTTTCCATATGATCAACCCAGTCTGCCACAAGTCTGAGGATGCCGGGATTGTAACTTTCGGTTTACCCAGTCTGCAAACTGGCGATGTGAAAAATCATCGGCAAAATTTGCATCCAGTTGCCAGTGAATAGAGGAAAAGGAATAATCCGGATTGTCAGCAAGCCAGTGGACTGCATCAGCAATATCCGTACTCTCGTTTACCGTCATACGGGCAATGAGTTCCTGGTTATACCCGTTATGGCGGATTTTTTTAATATTCTCCATTACCTTCCGGTACGTCCCAGCACCCGGTTTGCATCAGTGAGAGTCTTCGCGCCCGTCGAGCGATACAAGGATTGTGGAGAAACGGTTGATAATTTCGGGTGAAAGCCGGTCAAGCAGGAGCCCGTTGGTCTGCATCATGAACCGCTGCACCGGGGCATTCTGAACGATGGTACTGATGAGATCAGTGCGCATCAGTGGTTCGCCACCATAGAATGTGAGCGTTGCTGAGGGATCCTTTTTTAAAAAATTGTAGAGAAGGGAGAGATCAAAATCAAGTTCTGAGGGAAGAAAAGGATCGATCTCGATCGGTTCTGTATCCGAATCTTCCCTGCATTCCGTTTCTTCGAATGCTTTGGCCCGGCAGTAGCTGCAGCAGAGATTACATTCGTCAGTGAGGATGAGGTGGAAGTACACGAAAATCTCATCATATAGTGAGATGTGACAGACGATAAAAGGGGGGCATTCAGCTGCTTTATAACCTTGGGGAGAATTTTTTATCGGACATGGATTGACATGCCACAATCTATAAACAACTATTCTGGTAATTATCCAGTATGTCCGCGGACAGGTATTATAATCCGGAAATCGAGACGATGGAACGGGGAGATCTCGATGCTCTTATCGATGAACGGGTACGCTACACCGTCCAGTATGCCGCTGAACACTCCCCGTTTTACCGGCACTGGTTCCGAGAGAACAATATCAATCCTGAAGAAATCCGGGAACATGAGGATCTGCTCAATCTGCCCATAATTTCCGGAAAAACCATACGGGAGCACCAGCCCCCCATTACTCCGGAATTTGAATTCCTGTCCACAGACTGGAACAATGTGTTTTCCATACAGGAGACGAGCGGTACAAGCGGCACGCCCAAGGGTTTTTTCCTGACATGGGATGACTGGAAACGGTACGCGGAGAAGTATGCCCGGAGTTTTGTCTCGCAGGGTTTTTCGAACAAGGACCGGATCGTGGTCTGTGCCTCGTATGGCATGAATGTGGGTGCAAACACCATGACGATTGCTGCACAGCGCATCGGCATGGGAATTATTCCCATAGGTAAATGTACATTTGAATCACGTATCCTGAAAAGTTACAAACCCACAGCAATTGTGGGAAGTGTTTTCAAACTGCTCAGGCTCGCACGACGTCTTTCTGCGGAAGGGATGAAAACCTCTGACACATCGATCGACAAACTTGTTGCAGGCGGTGAGAGTTTTGCTGATGAATCCCGTGCCTATCTTGCCGAACTGTGGGGAGTGCCGGTCTATAATACCTATGGCAGTACAGAAGGGACGATGTGTGGTGAATGTACGCAGATTTCAGGGCTTCATGTTCCTGAAGATCTTGTCCACCTTGATGTATATGATCCCCAGATGCAGTCGTTTGTGAAAGATGGTGAGTGCGGGAGGGGGGTGCTCACCACGCTGCTCCCGGTTGGGGGGAAAGTGCGGGATGCTGCTGATCAATTATGATACCGAGGATACTACAGTAGTTTTCTCCCGCGAGCGGTGCGGGTGCGGCAGGACACATATGCGGATTGTCAATCCCCAGCGGGAAGCAGAAACTATCTGGGTATTCGGGAACCCCTTCAACCGGGCTGATATAGAAGCAGCAGTCTTCCAGCATCAGAGCATGGCATATATTACCGGTGAATACGAAGCGTTTGTGTATGATGGGGATATGCCCGGAGAAACAGTGTTGCGGGTGAATCTCGAGTGCTTTGATCCGGATCACTGTGATCGGCACCTTGTGGAAGATCAGTTCGTTTCCCGTTTCCTCAAATACAAATCATTGATTGCAGAGCACTATCACGACGGGTCATTCCAGATCGAATTCAATTTTACCGGGCCCCGTGGACTTGATTTCTATACCCTGAAAGGTCGCCCGAAACGGCTTGTCGACCGAAGGGAACACTGAAGCAATCATATCAAAGAACCTACTCCGGAATATGTCTTCGGGAAATCAGCGGAAAGCGGATGTCAAACATGAACCACACGAGTGGTTCTGGCATCAGCATGCCAGAAAAACATATGTATTGCCCTGCCACCAGAGACAATATCCCTTGCCTGAACTGCAAAAAATGCGCTTCTCCTTTTTCCGAAATTAACGACGGAACTGTTGAATAAAACCGAAATTTGACCGAAATAATCAAAATCAGAGCGATTTAAATGGGATTTAAATCGGCGTGAATAGTGTGTCACAATACCAAAAATACCCTCAAAATTTTGGTAAAAATCCAGACTTCGACGGACTTTCGACGGAAACCTTTTATATTATCAGGCGTTAACTCTCATTATCAAAACCCAATTGTGGTTTTGAGGTGTTTAAATGGGAACCAAAATTGGAAAAGAAAAGATTCAGCGCGAAAAGGGATACCTGTACTTCATTGGTAAGGACGGGTATGTCTGGGCCGCCCCGATGAAGCACAACAAGACCGGCAAAAAGAAGAAAGTCGGTACTGAAAAGATTGCAAAAGAATCCGGCTTCATGTACTACATTGGCAAGGACGGATTCGTCGCAAAAGCCAAGATGAAGAACGCATAACTTCACTTTTGCTATTGCACGCAGTCCGTCTGCATGCCGGAAAACCGGCATCGCGGACTGCACATATTTTCTCCTGAGCTTCCCTGCACGCGATCCATACCGGGTTGGAGATTTTTTCGTTGTTTTAATGATCTTAATGTCTCTGTAAACGCACACATTATTCAAAGTTTCAAGCAAACAACATGAAAAATCATAATTTTAATACACTTTTTTCGTGGTAATTCCTTTAACCAGGATATGAAACAAATAGCACTCATCTATCCTGCCATCCAGAACGGATTTGCTGACAGTTAAAAAAAAGGATTTTACTAAAAGACGTGGACCGTGCAAGAACCATGGGCCCGTCGTGATTCGAACACGAGATCTTCGCCGTGTGAAGGCGACGTCATAGCCAACTAGACCACGAGCCCGCATGCATCGACCGGGAATTGAACCCGGGCTATAGGCTTGGAAGGCCTAAGTCATACCACTAGACCATCGATGCAATGATGCTTTACAATTTTAGTGAGCAGTGGTATTAATCATTCCCATTTTCCATTTAAAAAAAAGAAAGAGGAATTTTATTTTAAAAATGTTGATTGGAGTAACTGCGTTAGTATTGTTCCGGTACCAGAGCTGCAATAAAGGCAATTACCGGCCCGATAATAAGCCCTGCCCAGAATAGCAGTCCAAGGAGCCCGATGATTCCCAGCGAGAACCGATCCTTTTTGGATAGCGGGAATGTTGAACGGGAAATGCGCAGAATCCAGATACCGAGTATGATTGGTATGAAAGCAAGGATGAGGGTGATGATCACACCAGCAGAAAGGCCCGTTACCATAAGGACCCGGACCATCTGGACAAGCGCTATGGATGCGCCACCTAAATAGCATAATCCGGCAATCGTTGCAAGCCAGAACGACAGTGGTTTTTTTTATCTGGTTGGTTTGTTCTCGTCGGGTTATAAGGATGAGACCAAGAATCATGATAGCAAGGAACGGTGCAAAGATTACGATAATGGACTGCCCCTCCCAAATGTGCGTATTTATGACACTAACGGGTACGAGTATCCATTCTGAAACACTGAACTCCTCAAGGTAACCAACAGCAATACTGTACTGGGTTTCATCAGCCGGACTGACAACCGCGACATAGTAGGTTCCCGGCTGGGTGATGTTTTCTGTATAGGATGCGACGTTAAAAATTGCAGCAGGAGTGAATGGTTCATACTCTGCAGTGACAGGTTTTTGACCTTTGATCACCTCCGCTCCATAACCTTGAGGGATGTCAAAGTCTTTGGGGAAGAGTGTCATTGGATACAGAATTTCCCGGGCTCATAACGACCATATCCGGGACAGGCGCATCGAATCCGGGAGTCATAAGAGAAAGTTTGAGCTGGTCACCGGCATTCAGGTTGAACTTGTAATAACCCACCATCGCTGGCATCATGGAGATGCCCGTAAATTACATACGATTTTAGGGGTTTTTCAATGTAAAGGGCAGTATTTAAATTATTGTTATTTTCAGCACTGATCGGTACATGAGCATCCACCGGCATGAGCAAGAAAAAGAGGAGGATGAAAAATACCACAAGCAACCATCTGGAAATCATAAAGAGTGTATCGCTTACCTTAAAATATAAACCTGCAGCTGCTACCAGAGAAAAAACTGTTAAGGTGCATGTATTTCGGATCACCCTGTGAAGGAACAATACAATAATGACTCAAATATACTGGACTTGAAGAGAGGATTCCCTTATTAGAGAAATTTATCCCGATTGGGAATAATCGGGGTATCCTTTTTCCAGATATGGATATCCCGTGACCGATCAAAGTAGAATTTGGCCTCCTCAGTTTTTCCCATCTCTTTGTAACAAATTCCGATATGATTCCATGCATTCGCGTTATTGGGCATCTGGTTTGCCACCATCTTGAATGTCTGGATTGCAGAATCGAGATATTTGTTACTCATATAGAGCACTCCTATCATTTCGAGTGTTTCACCAAGATTGAAGAGAAGTTCCGGGTTCTCCGGTGCAAGTTCAACCGCCCGCAGCAATGATTTGAGTGCACTTTTATTATCACCCATTTCCCGGAAACAGAGGCCACGGTCATTCCAGACATATGGAAGTTTGTCGTCAATCTCCAATGCCTTATCGAATGCAATAATCGCTTCAGAGTAGTTCTTTTCCTGCATATACAGGATAACCCCCTCCTTGTAACAGGAAGAGGATTTGCCCGATGACGTGCCGAGAATCTTATCGACCAGTCCTACCGGTTTTGACGTTTGCCGGGATGCAGCCTCCGTTATGTGGGCAACAGCATCCTGTGTCTCATCATGAATTACGATATCCTTGAATGTTGCAGTAACATCGCGGACCGTTTCGACAGCTGCGATGAAGTTTCCCTGTCCGTCATATACAGGCATAGCTTTCATCCAGAGAGTCCACTCACTTCCATCCCGTTTCAATCCTTTGGTAACCGCGATAACCGGGCCCTTTGTAACCCTGCTGACTATCATATACTTGTGTCGTTTTATCTCATCATCCGGTTCGAAGATAAGATTTGCAAGCATTTTTCTTCGGGTTCCAAAAAAAGGTTCTGCATAGAAATAATCGTTTTTTCCAATCACGGCGCTTGCCGGGGTATCTGTCAGCTGTTCCATGGAGGTGTTCCATGCAACAACCTTGCCTTCACGATCTATTGCAAAGCTGGGATCGGATGAAAAATTGATCATATCTGAGATGACCTGTTTAGTTGTTCCCAGGTTTTTTCCGATATACGTCCTTTCTACGGCAGTTTTGACCATGGTGACCAGTTCACGGAACTGCGTCTGCGGGTCTTCGCCTTTTTTTATGTAAAAGTTTGCACCATTATTCATGGCTTCGATTGCTGTACGTTCATTCCCGGCTCCCGTAAAGATGATCACCGGTGTTGTATTGCCTTCAGAGCGGAGAATTTTTAAAAATTCAATTCCATCGATCTCCGGCATGGAATAATCGACGATGATGGCATCAAAGGTTTTTTCAGGAAGGATCTTGAGTGCCTCTGTTGCGGATTCTGCTGTGTGGACGCTCATTTCACGGGACCGTTCAGAGAACAGTTTGAGCACTTCGAGCAGCGCAGGTTCATCATCGATCAGCAGCACAGAGAGCAAGGTCAGAACACCCTTTATTATTAGTTCAATGAGTCCCGGGAGATATAAATATAGGGCATTTTATGACGGCTTATCATATCCTTGCATGATAAGAGAAGGTCAACCGGTATGATAACTCTGATAAGAAAACATCTGCAAATTGAAACGTGAAATAAAGTATCAAATGAGGTGCGTGACAATCGTTAAAAAATTCTGGTTGCTAATAGATCCAGTTTGAGTATTGTGAATAAAAAAGTGCGAAATTGAATAATTAATACCCATGCATTTCAGCTTCGATTTTCTCAAGGTTTGCGATCCGCTTTTCGAGCGGTGGATGTGTGGAAAGGAGTTCCATAAAAGACCTGCCTGAAATCGCCGGGATGATAAAGAATGCATTCGCCGCTTCTACCTTTGCTTTGGCTTCTGGCGGGACTGCATCCATCCGTCCGCTAATCTTGCTTAATGCAGACATGAGCGCTTTCGGGTTCTTCGTGATCAGGGCACTTCCGCGATCTGCTGCAAACTCACGATATCGTGAGAGTGCGAGGATGAGCAATGTACTGACCGCGTATACGACAATTGAGACAATCCAGATGATGATCGTTCCCCCACTCCCTTCCCGGTTGCGTCCCCCTAAAATCGCGGAAAAGAAAAAACTCTGCATGATCATCGAAGCGATCATCGCAATAAAACTGGCCATCGTCATGGTCAGGATATCCCGGTTTTTCACATGGGCAAGCTCATGGGCGAGCACTGCCTCAAGCTCATCCTTAGTTAAAAGACGCATGATCGAGTCTGTGCATGCGACAACGGCGTGCTTTGGACTCCTTCCTGTTGCAAATGCATTCGGTACCGGGACTCTGCATGATTGCAATCTTTGGGAGGGGGAGGTCTGCTTCCTTGCAGAGCTTCTCTACGGTCTGGTGCAGTTCAGGATATTCATCTTTTTCCAGGATCCGTGCTCCAGTTGACCAGAGTACCAGTTTATCTGAGAAAAAGTACTGGACTAATCCCATTCCAACAGCTAAAATGACAAACAGCCAGATAACTGGCGGTTGGGAACAGAAATAGAAGTATCGTCATAAATACGAGGTAGAGAATCAGTAGCAGGAATCCCGTAAGCACAGATCCTGCCCGTTAGGCCCCAGTCACGTTTCCATTCCATAAGTGGTACATGTTCGTTATGGGCGCTCTTAAATCATTCGACAATTGCAATAACAGGCCAGAAATCTGCGCTGATTTTGGTATATCCCATGTTGGCTTGCAGAGAGATTGGGCTGGGTACAGAAAAGCACTCGCAGGATCAATACAGAAACTATTTTCTTGCTGGCATCTGACTGGTACGCATGGCTGAAGTCGATCCCGAAGCTCTGGCTGATGTGGCATACGGCATCTTCGAGCATTCCCTGAACCGGGGGCTCCAGACGCAGGACAAATACCTTTATGCACTGGTCGAAGGCGGTGTTGACTTCAAACCGGAACTTTCCATAATTTTTGAGAAGTTTGCTCATGAATATCCGCAGCTTGCAGAGGCAATAATGAAACGATTTTCCAATATTGACACAATCTATGAGATGCTCTGCAATGGCGAGGGGGTAATCCCGACAAAGACCACACAGATGTACTGGATTGTGCAGGATGCTCCGGGCAGTGCTCCTGAAGCAATCGAGGATGAAAATGCGGGGAAATGGCTGATTTTCCAGGAGCCGGCCATGGCAGATGAAGCATGGAAAAAGATCCGGAACGCAACAGTGGCACTTGAGCTCGGTATATCTGCAAAAGTGAGCACGTCAAAACCAAATCCGGAATCACGCGACAACCGAAAAGTCATCTATGTTTATACAAAAAACTGGGCAGATGAGACAGATGTGATGCGGGTGCGTGAAGAACTCCGCACGCTGGGCTTTATTGAACGGTATAGGGTACAAACGGAACATCGAAACATTCGCCGGGGAATATGCAAAGAAAGGCAAGCGGGTGACTTACTACTCGGCATGAGTTGTTATCAGGTAAGATTAATTTTAAAAAAACAGGAAAAAATAGTGAAGAATTACAATTACGCCTTTCTTTCCTTGTTCTTGGGGCGCAGGTTCTGGTAACCGCACTTGCGGCAGCTGGTTGCGCGGATCGCATTGCGGGCGTTGCAATGCATACATATTTTCACGTTGAGTAACCGGGCTTCGGCTTCGGGGAATTTTGCCATAGAAATACACTCCTGTCTGCCCTTATAACAAAGCTGTAAGACTTATTAACCATTTGTGTCACTTTTTAATTGGTCTGTATTCTTGCATGAACCAGTCCCGGAATGCAGTAAGCGCCAGCGCACGGTGAGAGATTCTGCTTTTCTCCTCAAGCGGGAGTTCTGCAAGTGTCCGTCCCTCCACCTCAAAGATCGGGTCATACCCGAACCCCCCGCTTCCCCGGGGGACTGTAATGATCCTGCCGTGGATGGTTCCAGGAAAGTGACGGATACCGTGTTCATCTGCGAATGCAATCACTGTCGTGAAGTGTGCGTTGCGATTCTTCACGTCCTTCATAATTTTGAGAATACCCTTGTTACCGATCGAGTGCAGCACGTACGCGGCATACGGGCCGGGAAATCCATTCAGTGCATCGATGGAAAAACTGGTGTCATCAACGATGAGTGGTGTGTGGAGATGATCGAATGCATATTGTGCTTTCTGCCGGGAGATATCTCACTACATCATCAGAACGGAGTTCGGGAATATCGAGCGGTACATGGCACACCTCGAGTAAACCGCCGAAAAATTCCGCAACCTCCCTTGCCTTATTGGGGTTGCTCGTAACCATGGTGAGTATTCATAAATATCTCCCCCTCATCTCGATCTCATGCTCACGGGTGATGACCTCTGCAGCCTCTGCAAACGTCTCTGCATATCCCGCTGCAAACGCATTTTTTAGTAAATCAGCACATTCTGGTGCCGTACTCTCCAGCGTCTGGAAAAGGACATGAATATCTACTCCCCGCTGCTCGATCTCGGAATTTACCTGTGCAAGGCCAAAATCGATCAGTACGCAAGTACCGTCGTTCTCACGAAGGATCATGTTGCTTGTCGTGAGATCCCCGTGTATAATACCTGATGTATGCAGCTTGCCGATCATTCGCCCTGCTTTGTGTAATGCTGCTTCAGTGAGATTCTGTGTCAGTAATGTCCCCTTCACCTGCTCCATCACAATTGTATCAGCAGTGATGTCGCTCATGACTGGTGTGGGAACACCGCCTTTGCGTGCGGCAGCGATTAACCGCGCTTCTGCCCGGGTTCGCTCTGTAATGAGTCGTTTGTCAAGTGCGGGCACACGGTACAGTTTCGAGACCCTGCGCTTCTCAGCATTGCCATTCCTGGAACGTGACAATGGCTTCAGCACCCCTTTTCCAGGATCAGATGATCCGGAAAAACAGGGTTTCTCTCATGAATAATCTCGTGTTTCCAGGTCACCTCGACATCATCTGAGCGAAATGAGGGCTTGATCTGTGAAGATTCGATGGGGAGAGACGACCCGCTCTCAAGCATCAGTTTTCCCGTATAAGCGATCATCGCGCCATTATCGCCGAGATATTTCTGTTCCGGGACGTAGAAATGCGCCCCACGATCCTCACACATCATCCGGAGCATTTCCTGCAACCGCCGGTTTGCTCCAACACCTCCAACCAGGAGCACCTCATCTTTTCCGGCAAGTGACATTGCCCGTTCGGTCACTTCAACGCACATTGCAAATGCAGTCTCCTGCAGGCTGTAGCACACATCGGGAAGCGTCGCCTTACCGTCTTTCGCTGCTGAAACAAGGCCTGAAAAAGCGAGATCCATTCCCTTGACAGTATACGGCAGATCGATGTACTGGCCGAGTTTTGCCTGAGCTTCGATGATTGGACCTCCGGGATGAGGAAGATCCTTGGACCGGGCAAACTTGTCGAGTGCATTGCCGATACCTATGTCGAGGGTCTCACCAAAGATCCGGTACCGACTGTTCAGGTACCCGATTACCTGAGTGTTCGCTCCACTTGCATAGAGTATGATCGGGTCACGGCAACCGGTTGCAAAACGTCCAATCTCTATATGAGCGATGCAATGGTTAACACCCACAAGGGGAACGTCGAGTGCCAGCGCAAGCGATCGGGCTGCCGTTGCAACTGTCCGCAGGCAGGGTCCAAGCCCTGGTCCCTGAGAGAATGCTATACCTGTAATCTTATCAGGTTCCTTAAGGACCAAAGAGATGAGTTCCTTCATTACTGATGCATGGTGCTGCGCCGCCTCACGCGGGTGGATGCCCCCCTGAGCCGGGCTATAGGGTCGGGAAACAAGTGAAATGAGATCCTGGTCAAAAAGAGCGGCACTGAGGTTCCATGCTGTTCCCTCAATTCCAAGTATCTGCCCAAAAACAGGCATTGGATCTTATTTTCTGAATTCAGTATATCCGCACTTGCCGCATGTGGTCCGGTCCTTGTGGTCCGCCATCATGATACCAGGTCCGCAGCGTGGGCAGTATTTCTTGATAGTGGTGACCTTTGCGCCATCAACCTTGAAGTACGCACCCCTCTTTTGCCCCTTTGACTACGGCTGCCTTTTTTGCTGCTGCCATTATTACGCAGCCCCTTCTTCCTTGGGTTTGGGCATTCCGCGCGCTGCAAGGTGTGGGCGTTCGGTCTTGTTCCTGCCCTCTTCACTATCATAAATTCGGGCAGAACCGGTAATTTCTGTTTTACCGAAGCTGCTGTTGAGGGTGTCAAGGGTTATCTGATTCTCTTTTACATTGAGCAGGGCGCAAAGTTTGCCGATAATCTGCATACGGGAGGGGGTCGCACCATCGTATTTGAGGTTAAACTGAACCTCTCTTCTGGATAAAAGCTCATTTCTTTTATCGCTGGTGATCTCAAAGTCCATCGATATCCTGTAATTATTGGAAACCGGGTTATTTATAATATGAGCCTCACATGGGCGCTAACACATAATCACAAAAACAATAAAATGATGCAGATTTTTTCATGGATACAAACGAAAATTCATGCATCAGAATGGATAAAATGAGTCAGAAAATGGCGGGCAGTTTCTTTTGCTTCACGGTTTACTTTGCGGAGTACTACTCCCTGATGTGGCTGTCCGTACAACACGATTGCACCGTCTGGAGCAGCGATCACAAGGGGGATCACCGCGAGATCCTCCTCACCATCAACAATGACTGTCGCCGGTGGATGCATAATTGCGTGATCGAGCGCGCGGATCAGGTCATCGGTTAATGTGCCGGCAGGATTTTTCACCCTGATACACTCCCCCCGAAATACCGGCATCCTTTTGCATGGTAAGCGCATGGTATAACCGTCAACAACGGCAATTGCGGGCGTGATCCCCCTTTTCTGGAGGTTGTGTGTAACTACATCGCCGACTGCGTACACGGTGCTGTCTGCAATTAGGGGGATAATCTCATCAATGTTCCGGTGCAGTTCCCCGAAAGGTTCCTGGAAAAGCTTCCGGTACTCTTCAGGAAGTGTGAGCATCAGCGAACCTTCAGCGCATAGCGACCCGGAAGTTTGATGTTCATCCGTTTCGCAACTTCGGAATTTTCCGGATCAATGATGACAAGGTAGCCGGACCAGTCGTCACTCAAATTTGTCGTGCCGCAGATTACGCAATTCTCGCCATCAACGACACGATGACAGTCACGGCAGACTTTTCCCTGCTTTTTCTTATTCGCCGGAGGCATGCTCCTTCCTCTTGCCCTTGCCCTTCTCCTTTACAGCCTCTTTTGGTGCTGGAGAGGATTTCTGGTCTTTCTCTTTCTCCTTATTCATCTCTTCTTCAAGCCAGAGTGCTGTGCCAAGTCCTGCCTGTCGCATCGTGAGTCCGATCTTGCTGTCACGTGGCTCCCGCTCATTGAGGGAGAGAGTCACTACACGGACACGGACTACATCGCCTACTCCGATGAACCGTTTTGACTCCTGGCAGATAAGCCGGGCATTCTTCTCATCGTAATTGATGTACTCATCTGAGATCTGGCTTACGTGCAGCATCGCATCGATAGGACCGAGACTGACAAAAGCCCCGAAACTTGTCGTCTCCACAACAAGTCCTTCAATGACTTCCTGTAGCGCAAGACGGAGCACGAGTGCTTCAAACTTCACATCATAATAGACGCCACCATCACCGGGTACGAGTTCGCCCTCTCCGACATCCTGGACTTTCGTCACACAGATGAAGATCCCGATCTCTTTATCAATACTGCCTTCAAGCTGCTCCTGCAGGACCTCAAGAATCACTTTTTCAAGTTTCTCACCCAGTCGCTGGGGGGGTACCCGCACCTTGTCCTCAAGCATCAACTTATGATACATATTTTACCTCCGCAATATCTCCAGTTTTTTCTGATTTCTCATTGATATCACGCCGATACCGCGTGTTAACAGTGCATTCCTGATACGCCTGTCATTGGTAACCACCATGCATGCATTCCGAGCTGCATATTCAATCATCTGCGCATCGACAGATTCTGATTGTAATTCCCCGCTTTCCACGATAGTACATTTCTCACCAAGCACAAGACCATGCCGGGCAGCGGCACCGTCACGCCCTTTTGCCCGGGAGAGCCCGGTAAGCTCTCCAATTACACCTGAAAGCACGACCGGTTCAAATGCTCCGAGAAGCATACGAAGCTCATCGAAGAGATCGATCTGGAATTGCACCGGCATCATGAGTGCATTGGCATCCAGAAGGATCTTCACTCGCTCAGGACTCCCATCCCGATTAACCGCCAGCGTGCTCCCACCTGCCGGCTGATAGCGATCCTTGAACCCAGTTCTGCACATACAGGTCGCTTCAGCTGAATTTCAATGGTATCCTTCTTTGTATTGCTGACTACACCCACCGTAACTGCGGTTCCGACTGAAAGCATCAGCGGTTCGCTGTGTTTCAACGGTTCAATAACCAGCTCGCTTGTAGCCCCCACGACCCGCTCCATGAGCGTGACCCTGCACCGGATTTTGTCCCATACCGGAGGAAGTTTGCCTTCGTGGCCCAGTACCTGACCCGCAAGAGCGTCACTTTTCGTCAGAGCCGGATCGAGTTTGGTTCCAACTCCAAGGAGTCCGCCGGGTGTTGCCTCAGCGACTCTTATTGGAACCAGCATTGATCGATGTGACTTTTGTTGTGATAGGAATCCATTTTATCCTGTTTTCGATCTGTGTCTGTCTGCCTGGTCGGATTTCGATATCGTCACCTTCGCGGAGGATGCCCCGGATAAGAGACCCCCCGACGACGCCACCTTTCACATCTTTCCAGTTGCAGCCAGGTTTGTTTACATCAAACGAGCGTGCTATAAGCATAACCGGTTCGGCATTTGGATCCCGTACTGGTTCAGGAATTGCCTGATCAAGCGCCTGCACAAGAGCACCGATATTGATGCCTTTCTGGGAAGAAACCGGAATGATTGGTGAGTTCTCTGCGATTGTTCCTTTTATGAATTTTTGTATCTCGTGGTAATTGTCGATCGCCTCTTTCTGGCTGACCACATCGATTTTACTCTGGACAATCACGATATTTTTTATCCCGACAAGCTCAAGCGCCATCAGGTGCTCTTTTGTCTGCGGCTGCGGACACTTCTCGCTTGCAGCAATGACCAGCATTGCCCCGTCCATTAATGCCGAACCGGAAAGCATCGTTGCCATGAGCGTCTCATGTCCCGGTGCATCGACAAAGGAAATTGAACGGAACGGTGTTCCCTTTCCGCCGCAGACCGGACAATCGGGACTGGTCGAAAAGGCGTCTGTACCTTCGCACTTTTCGCACCGGTAAAAGGTCGCATCGGCATATCCAAGACGGATCGAAATGCCACGCTTCACCTCTTCACTGTGCCTGTCTGTCCATGTCCCGGTGAGTGCGTTAACGAGTGTGGTCTTGCCATGATCGACATGACCTACCACCCCAATATTGACACTGGGAACTTTTACATCATGCAAATGAAATCGAACCTCCTTACTCTATATGAAATCTGGAACACCAACACCCATATCTTGAATTAACACCATTTTCAATTCATGCACCCGGATATTCAGCGAGACATCAATCAGAAAATTGATGCTGGTTTGATAACACTTATGGACGCGAAAATATTAAATAAGTATCTTGCTGAAGGGTAGACCCTCCGGGGACTTGAACCGTCATCCCTTCTATCTGAATACCAATGATTGATACCATAGGTCTGAATACCTGAAACTATCCGAAGCAACCACTAGAAGATATTTACCAGGCAAACCTTTAGGATATGATGACGATAGTCCTGATCAAGAACGGCGTTTGCTGCTAATTAAGCCTACCGGCATATGGAATGAATTTAAAAAAATCCTTCTGGCATCACTTTATTCCCTTACACCGGAAGATTTTGACATGAACTGATCCCGAACTCAGGGATTTCAGACGTCTGCCAATCGGAATTGTTGAACGGGTTCATGTAAATAATGGTTTGAATACACAAAACTGACTAACGATTGAGCTGGAGGATTAACCTCCCCCTTCGCAACTCTGGTCAGTAGCTTTCCACGCGTCCTGTAGTATCGCGTTCCTGAAGCAAATGCCTTCTCTCTCTCGATTACTTTCTTTGCATCATCAACGATTGTCTTTTTGGTTTTCTCCGGGCCGGATGCCGGAATAAGGCTATCGATACGGTACAGGAGATTTGTGCTGTCCAGTTCGGCAAACACCTCTCCGCGCACCTGCTCGATACGCAGAATGATGCCGGTTGTTCCGGTCCGCGGGTACCGAACCCGCATGCCGAGAGTAAGTTCTTCTGCTAACATAATGGAAAATGATGTATATTCTTGTATAAAGGTGTTTTTCAGGTAAACCAGAAATTACATCCTCATCTTATTAAGTACCGCTACAATATCACGGGTAGTTCGGTGTGGCTCACCCTCACCTGATGGAACAGGTGATCCATGGAGGGAAGAAAAAATCCGGTTGATAGCATCGCCATGTGAAGGTCCATACCCTCCCTTCGAGCACTAGTGCCAGTGGATGATCGGTTGCATCCCGCAACAATGAGGTAAGGGTACCAAAATCCGCAGGAAACAACAGCATACCGCTTTTTGGGTCATCAAAAAGAGGATCCTGCCCTGCGGATACGATCACTGCATCCGGCCTGAACTGCTGGAGAGCGGGGATAAACACTTCTTCAAAGACGAGCCGGTAATCGGCTATGGTTGATCCTGCCCGCAGAGGTGCATTTATGGTGAATCCTTTGCCTATTCCTGTACCAATTTCATCTACCCAGCCGGTGTGGGGAAAGATATTTCCCTGGTGGATGGAACAGAAGAGCACCCGGTCATCTGCAGAGAAAATTTTCTGTGTACCATTCCCGTGGTGGAGATCCCAGTCTATGATCGCGATTTTGTCCACTCGATCCAGTGCAACAGCTGCAGCAATTGCCGCATTGTTAAAAATACAAAAACCCATTGCCCGGTCAGGTTCAGCGTGGTGTCCGGGAGGGCGAACAATAGCGAAACAGGATTCGCCATCGATTGAACGATTCACTGCCTCAATAGCAGCACCTGCTGCATAGGAAGCCACATCGAATGTCTCGCCGTTAACATACGTGATTATGATCAATGAAGTGTTGTCCCCCATGCGAAGAAAATTCACGTATCATCCGGATGTGGGATGATGTGTGGACTCTGAGCAGATCTTTTTCTGTGGCACGACACGGTGTAATAATCGGTACTTCTTTCGGGTACGCCGTTAAGAGCTGCATGCAGCCGGGCGCTGCTCTCATCATGGTTCTCCATGATTATGATGTGAGAAAACATCCCCGTAAATTGCAGAACATCGGAGCATAATTGCGTGAATCCGTATATTATTTTCCTACCTTCAAAAGGTTTGGTTTCGTTACCTGAATAAAAAATGGAAGGGAAAAAAATTATTGGATTACTGTACCCTGCATAACTGCAGATTCAGGTACATCATATTCCTTTCCTGAAGTGATTACCCGGTATTTACCGGTTGTCTTTACACTCATAGGGATTGCCGGTTGTTGAATAGGGTACGATAAATTCACCATTGATGCTCATCTGCCGGTAAGTGAAATTTCTGCCGGTATTGCTGATAAGAGGAACCTCGATTATTCCTTCTCCTTTAATATGCGCCCCTTTCACGTACTCAAAAACTTTGACGTATTTCACATCGTTGGTCTTTGAATTGAAGACATTGCTGGGAGATTCGTGCACCAGCCGGTAATGCCTGAGTGCCGGAACGGTATCGATCGGGAGTGTAATGGCAGGGCTCAATGCAGCGGCATGGTAACCCGCTGGTGCTTTAAGATTATATTCAGCTGCACGACTGACTGCATCAGTGGCATTCATTGCTTCTGCTCCGGTGATTACTGGAAGCGAAACCTGCGTAATAGTTGGGATCGGCATACTCGATATAATACGCACTCGAGGGTATTGTCAGGGAGCCGTCAAAGTTATGGAGCCGCGAGATCATGGTGAGGTAATACTGCTGGGTATTGAGCAGCACGGACTCGTAACTGTTGGGATTGTTCTGTTCAGGAGTAAGCAGGGTCATCTGGTAGGGACTGGCGGCAACCGATGCATTATACCAGGTTGCCATCGCCCAGAATTTCCCGGTATCCATTTCGATATCGGTGATAATATACCGGGTTTCAGCGCGATCAAGAACCTGATTTCCCGCATCTTCTGATGTGGACATGAAATAATTTGCTGATCCGGTTGGGCCGACAACTCCCGGCTGGAATGGATTTGCATTCGGGATCCGCTTTGCAATATACGTAATCATATGTCCATAATCCCACCAGGACATGACCCCATATGCCTCGGGAGGATACTTGAATGTTTTTGGATTGTAAATAGTGAAGTAATTCACACCGGTATCCGGAGTATTATTTCCCATCCAGTCAAGAGATTCCCGCCAGTCGGGATTCATTCGTATGGCGTCGCTCGCTGCATTTGAATAACTGAGTGAAGCAGAGGTATAAGCAAACAAAATACCGAGTCCAACGGTGAGAATAACCAATGCAATGGTAAGATAATTGGGTTGAGAGGATCCAGATCCTTTCTTCTGGAGTTTTTTCTGTTTTTTGCTTTGTGGGGACTCCTCTTTTCCCTTGTTGTCTTCCGGGTTTCAGTATCTGATGATATCGATGATGTCAGCCGGTGGATATCCGGCCATCCTCGTTCAAAAGTAAAACTGATACAGACTGCAGAAAGCAGGGCCACATTTACTGCAAGATAATACTCATACCGGACATGCTGCCACGTCGAAAACAGCATGATAAGTGACCACACCAGAGCAAAGATCTGGTGTGGATGCTCGTCTTTCACGTTATTATAGAGCATGACAAGTGCCCCACCAACCATCAGAATGAGACCATAGTTAAAAGTCATCCATGCAAGAGCTGGTGTCCATCCCCGTGCTTCCTGTACGGTGTTGGTAACTGCCGGTTGCCCGAAAAATGCGAAGAATGAACTTATAAACAGGTCATACATCTGAGGGCTGACGTAATGAACAGGATGAGAGAAAATAACAATTCCGCTCCGATAAGAATTACAGGGATAGTAATACCAGACTTTTTTCTTTAAGATAGTGAGCAACACCATAAAGGAAAGCCGTTCCTCCAATTAATCCCAGATATGCGTAAATATGTCCATATTGAATAAGAGATAAGATTGATCCCGGAACTTTTAATCCCGAATGATCAGGAGTCCGATAATGGCAATAGCAAAAATTATCGTATTAATAACAAGGAGATATTCACTTGTCCTGCCCCGGTAAACATCAATGATAAACTGGATAACCGTAAATATCCCGACGATCATTGCAAAGAGGATCATTGTCGGCATTACAAACAGGCCAAGGAGGTAAGCGATACCTGCAAGACCTGATAATAAAAGGGTTTTTTTATAAGTACTGATATTTTTCAGATCGATTTTGGTATCTTTTTCTGAGTAAATCGCATACATATAGAACAGGCAGAAGATGGTGGAAAAAAGAACTTCTGCAATATGGTGATCCATATACCCGTAGAAGGAGCGGTAAAAAAACTGTCCGGATACTACTGCGGTAAACCCTGATGCAAGAAGACCGGTCTTCCAGTCCCCGCAGGTTTTTCCGACGAAGTACATGATCGCTACCATCATGACTCCCATAACGGGGGGAATCAAAAGACCTGTGCTGATGATCTCCGGTCGAGTTGTGGCACCGGTTATGAGGCAGATAATTGCAATGATGGTCGGAAAAAGTGGTCCCCAGGAGACTGGCTGGTCCTGTGGGAAACAAGGTCATGGGATCAAACCATGCATAATTCGGGAAATTTGCGAGTATCTGTTCAACCTGGCGCAGATTGTAGAGTGGGTCATCGCTTGCCACCATCATCAGGACATCTGTATTCCCCATATTGAGCATGGGAAGCAAACGAAGCCAAAGGGCAAAGATCGAGAATAATACAACCAGGCCGATAATCAGTTGCGTTCGGCGGTTTTTAAAATCAATATGTTCCATGAAATCAACCTTTCTTGGGTACTTGGTTTTAAGTTGAGACCATTAATAAATTTGGTTGAATTCATAAGAAGAAACTCCCGAATATCTCTGTAAATTGGAGAAATCACTTTTATCTATTATTTTTTTAAAGATTCATTGAAAAGAAGCCCAATTAATCCTCAGACAAAATAAAAGCCCATCATCCGTTCGGTTATCGAAAAGTAGGAGTCTTCTTTTTTGTCTCTTGGAAGGAATAGGTGAAATCGCCAAGTTTTGCTCGTTTGTAGCAGGTCTCCATCAAAAAACCTGGATTGCATGATAACATGGTCCAGTTATTTTTTAGTTTTCTCAACGATCATTTTCGAAGGCAGAGCCGTTATTTTTGCCGGAGTACCGATCGCGAGCATATATGCCGGCACATCACGGGTTACGATTGCACCGGCAGCGACCAGCGCTCCTTCTCCTATGCAGACACCGGGGAGCAGGGTGGCATTGGCGCCAATTGCTGCCCCATCCTTTATGTGAGGGCCTTGAAGTCCCCCAATACGTGTCGGAGGGTACCGGTCGTTTGTCAGGACAGCATTGGGCCCGATAAAGACACGATTGCCGATTACCGTGTCTGTCGGAATGTAGACCATGCTCTGCAGGCTTACCTCATCCCCGATAATAGTATTTCCTTCAATAACGGTTGCCGTACCGATGGCAACATGGTTGCCTATCCGCGTTTTTTCACGGATCATAACATTGTGCCCGCTCTGAAAATTATCCCCGATCATCACATCACAGTAAATTATGGTGCCTGACCTGATCACTGCATTATTCCCGATAATTGTACCGGTGAAATTGGTATCACCCATGTGATCCCGTGAAGGAAATCCAAGGGTTACCGGTTCGAAAATCTGTGCTCCTTTGCCAATAGTGTTTATACCGTATTCAGTCATTCGACAGTCACGCTCTTTGCAAGGTTTCTTGGTTTGTCTACATCACGGTTTAAATCGACCGCAGTGTAGTAGGCCAGGAGTTGAAGTACGATAAGACTTGTCAGCACCTGGATGAAAGGACGGGTCACTGGCAGTGGAATAAAGATATCCACAACCTCAGGAAGTTCCGTGTCTCCCTCTTCTCCGAGGGCAATTACGGGTGCCCCCCGGGCTTTCATCTCCTTGATATTAGAAATCATTACCCCATAGGTCTCGCCCGGCATGCAGATAGCAACGACCGGTGTTTCTGGAGAGAGCAGGGCAAATGGTCCGTGCTTCAACTCTCCTGCAGCATAACCCTCTGCATGGATATAGGAGATCTCCTTCATTTTCAGTGACCCTTCAAGAGACACCGGATAAAAAGGCCCCCTCCCCACATAGAAAATGCTCCGGGCATTACTGCAGAGTCCGACAGCCTCAGACAAATCCATCAGCAGTACTTCTTCAATTGCCCGGTGCCCGTTAAGCAGCATCTCCTCAAATTCGCCATCACGAATGAAGTTAATGATCTGCATAAGGACTGCAGGCTGTGCGATAAATGACTTTGTCGCAGCAACACTGATTTCTGGCCCTGCACGCATGAAAAGGGTAAAATCTGTACTCCTGCTTATTGAACTTCCCAGCACGTTTGTGATTGCAAGGGTTGTGCAGTTGTGCACTTTTGCCTGTTTGAGTGCAGCGATAGTATCAGCGGTCTCCCCGGACTGCGAGATTCCGATTACGAGTCCCTGGATTGGTGGAGGGAAATATTTGAACTCAGATGCGAATTCGAGTCGCACCGGGATCGCACAGGAATCCTCGAGAAGGTACTTGAAGATTAGTCCGGCATTATACGAGGAACCGCATGCAATGACCGTCACCGATGCGGGGTTCCTAATCGGTGCAGGAAGTGTTTCATCTGTGATAGCCCTGACAGAATTGTAAAATGCCTGTGGCTGCTCGTAGATCTCCTTGAGCATATAGTGCGGGAACCCGCCTTTTTTGGTGTCTTCCTGTGACCAGTCTATTAATTCGACAGGTCGGGTGACCGCCTTACCTTCATGAAAAATCTCTACCCCCGCTTGAGATATACTGGCAATATCTCCATCCTCGAGATACATTGCCCGTTCGGTGTGATCAAGGATTGGCATCATGTCGGATGCGGCAAAAAATTCCCCATCACCCACTCCAAGAACAAGGGGGCTTGCATACCGGGCAGCAATAATCCGGTCTTCACCCATGGCAATTACCAACAATGCATAGGATCCTGTCAGTTTGGGAAGGATCTTCTGGACTACTGCAAGGAGATCTTTTTCTACTTCATACGCCTCTTCGATAAGATGTGCTACAACTTCAGTGTCGGTTTCAGAGCGGAATATGTGGCCTTGTGCGATCAAGTCTCTTTTGAGCTCTGCATAATTTTCAATAATCCCATTGTGCACTACTGCAATCTGGTTGGAACAGTCCATATGCGGGTGGGCATTAACATCATTAGGAATACCATGCGTTGCCCAGCGCGTATGTCCTATCCCGATCTTTCCTTTGAGATTAATCGCTGAGTCTGATGAATCAGATATCCGTCCCTGGTGTTTGTCCAGTTTAATACCCCCGCTGATAGTGGCAACGCCGAACGAATCATAACCCCGGTATTCCAGTTTCTTGAGCCCTTCCACAATGATCGGGGCAGCCTGCCTTCTGCCGATATAGCCCACGATGCCGCACACTTCATATCACCATTGATTCGTCGGGAAGGATTCGAGAGATGATACGGCTCCCTCCTTCAATTGTGACATTATTACCCACAATGCAGTTTTTGAATATCGTGAAAGGTCCTGAGGTGACCTGATCGCCAAGCACCGCTCCAAATTCCGGTTTTATGACCGTTCCCTCGATATTCATCAGTTTTGCAGATACTGACGTGGTAGTGTGGTCCGCAAGCCGGCACCCCTGCCCCGTCACTGTATCGATGATCCGTGAGTGAGAACCGATTGCTGTATCATCCATGATAAGCGAGTTTCCAACGAACGTAAAAGGCTCAACCTTGACCCGAGAACCAAGACTCGTATTGGGCATGATGCAACAATTGGGGCCAATCTCGCAGTCATTCCCGATGATGACCGGCCCGGATATTATGCTGTTGGGGCCGATCGTGGTACCTTTCCCTATGCTTACGGTCCCTTGGATGATAGTCTGCCTGCTTACAGAACCTTCATGAAATTCAGGGAGATCTTTTAACAGACGCTTATTCATCTTCAGGAGATCCCAGGGGTAGATTGCATCCTGCCAGTCATCTGCAACAACTGCATGCAGATTTTCTCCTGAAGCGATCATTGAGGATACAGCATCGGTGATATCGTTTTCACGAATATACGAAAAAAAGTCTTTGGTCAGTGAATAAATGCCGGTGCTCACCATGAAACTTGGTGAATGCTCGGGTTTTTCGATAATCCGGGTCACGAGTCCGTCTTTTAAGAGCACCACGCCAAAGTTTGACGGACTGGGATGTTCTTTTACCAGCATTGCATTTTTGATCTCTTTGATCCTCCCGATTGAATGAGGATCAATATAATTATCCCCGGACAGGAGAAGAAAATCCCCGGTAATGTGTGATTCAGCACACCTGAGTGCATGAGCAGTGCCCAGTTGTTTGTTCTGAACTACTACTGCAATGGGCATATCGAGCTGGTTTAAAAACCGTGTGACCTGCTCTTTCCGGTAGCCGACAACGACAACGATATCGCGAATCCCGTTTTTCAACAGTGCCTCAATTACGTATTCGATGATCGGGCGGTTTGCTACCGGAATTATCGCTTTGGGTCTGCCTCTTGTTAATGGACGGACCCTTTTTCCTTCTCCTGCTGCTAATATGACTGCCTGCATTCTTTCACCTACCGGATAATTGCATTCTCCCCGATACATCCGGCAACATACGAATTGGGTGCAAACCGTGCGTTGCTGCCGATCATTGTCCCGACATTGATGGAGCAGTTGATCCCGAACTGAACACCATCTCCGATAACGGCACCGAATTTTTTCCTTCGCGTATCTTTTCCACAGACTCTGACATTGGCATGGTCATGCCGCAGATTTGCGATTTTTGTACCTGCACCAAAATTACATTCTGAACCAATGATTGAATCTCCGATATAGTTGAAGTGCGGGATCTTTGTTCCCTTCATAATGATGGAGTTTTTAAGTTCGGAACAGTGCCCGATATGGCAATCGTCACCAATACTGGTTGCCCCACGGATAAAGGCATGCGGGCCTATACGGCAATTCTTTCCTATGATGCACGGACCTTCGATATAGGTTCCAGACTTCACCACACTCCCTTCCCCGATAATAACGGTTCCCTGAATGGATACCCCTTCTTCAACTGTCCCCTTGATTTCAGAGGATAGTGTGCCCATAAGGGTAAGGTTTGCATCAAGCATGTCCCATGGGTTCCCGACATCCATCCAGTATGACAACCGGTGTGCTGTCAACTTCTTTTCCGCAATATAACTCAAAAAGAGCATCAGTGAGTTCGAGTTCTCCCCGGCTCGAAGTCTGAACTCTGTCGACTGCATCGAAAATATCCGGAGAGAAAAGATATGCTCCGGCATTGATCATGTTGGATTTCGGATGTTTTGATTTTTCTTCAAGTGAAGTTACAAGATCATTTTCCACCATAACCGCCCCGTAATCTCCCGGGTGATCGGTAGTGCTGATGCTCATGCAGGGGCATGTTGCATCTGCAAAGATCTGCAATATCCGTGCTTTTTAGTATCATATCGCCATTTAACAGAAGAAATGGTCCCGGTAACAAGATCCCGTGCAGATCGCACGAGCATCTGCAGTCCCGTGCTGTTGTCGCTGCGAAGCGTATGTGATATGAATTCCCAAGCCTGATCCATCCCCAAAATACCTGCGTATCTCCCGTTCACCATAACCAACAACAAAAACAAAATCGGTGATACCTGCGTCACGTGCAGCAAGAACGAGGTGCTCCATCATCGGGCGGTTTGCAAGAGGGAGCATAACCTTTGGGCGCTTCGCCGTAAGAGGGCGCATCCGTTTCCCCTCTCCTGCGGCAAGAACGACACATTCCATACGTTAAACTCGTACTACAACATTTAAGCAGTTTTCCCCTGCTTAATCATACTGCGTCCTTTTTTAAGCAATTTCCTTTGCTTTCTGCAGGGTTTTTCCTTCTGCAGTAATACGAATTTTGGGCTCGGTGCCACTTGCACGGATCAGGTACCAGCCATCTTCATCAGCAATCCTGATGCCGTCTGTCGGGCTTGCTGCACCAAGAGCCGATGACAGTTTCCCGTGCAGTTTCGCAGACAGAAAGATTCACGGAGAATAGGGTAGGATGGCATTGCATCGAGTTCGTTTGCAACATTCCATTCAGATGCGATCTCGCAGAAAAGAGCGGCAGCGTACGGGCCATCGGGACAGTAGGAGATTTTTGGAAATATCCATGCACCTGATGGTTCACCTCCGAAATCTCCCCATTTCAGGAGTTCTTCAGACACATAGGTATCCCCGACAGGTGTACGCCTGACTTCAGCGATCTCTTCAATAATCATTGATGCGTCGCTTGTCGTGACTACCTGTTTTGCGTCAAGATACTTGGCAAAAAGCATGAGAAGATGGTCCCCGTCAATATACCGTCCTTTGTTATCAAATGCCATCATCCGGTCTGCATCCCCGTCATGAACAACCGCACAGGCAGATTTAGTTTTTTTCACCAATTCTCCAATATAACCAACATGCTCCTTCAGCGGCTCTGAAGGGCGGGCAAAATGACCCGAGGGATTGCAGTTGATACAGATGGTCTTTGCACCAGCATCTGCCAGAAGATTCGGGGTAAGAACACATCCTGCACCATTTCCACAGTCAACAACAACGGTAAGTCCCGGTCTTGATATTTACTCTTATCCAGAATTGCATTTTTATGAGGGGTGATCGCATCTATCGCACTGTTCACTTCCCTGGTGCTGCCAGTCAGTCCAGTGCGGTATCTTTATGAGTTCCTCCATCTCTGCCTGCTGGGCTTGAGTAAAGGATGAACCATCCGTGTTGAAGAGTTTCAATCCGTTATATTCCTCAGGATTGTGGGATGCGGTGATCATGCACCCGGCTTTTACCGTACGGGTACTATAAGCAACAGATGGTGTTGGAGCGATACCGGTAACATGTGCCGTTCCACCACTTCCCAGAATTCCGGATATAACAAGATGTGCAAGAAGCGGGCTTGTTGTGCGTGTATCCATCCCGACAAGAATGTCAGAAGATCCGGATGCCAGCGCAGATCCTACTCTTAAGGCAGTATCGACAAGAGTCTGGTCGAACTTTCTTCGTATTCCAGATGACCCGAAAAGCATGATGATTTATTGGATCGCTGTCAAAAAGAGTTTATCCTTTCTTGTATTGGATCTTCTTTATTTCTTCTGTGTTACAGGGTGCTAAATTTTTCCCGGGAATTGTGCTAGCAGGTTCCAAAAGGACACCAGTGTTCAAACTGGTTGAGCCGTGCAACACCAGCAGTTGAAGGGCCGAGACACATGATCCGTTTTGTATCTTTATAGTTCCGGATGATGTCACCGGTTCCCTGTTCTATAATACCTTCACCATTCATGAGAATCACATCAGCGTCCTGAGGATTTTTGACAATAGCACTTCTGAATGCAGTTTCGATAGTCGGGCATGCTACCCCTGCAGAAGATCCTTTTTCCTCCCAGTTCATCGAGCAGTTGTCTGTAACATTCAGTGTGCGATGATTCTGGACACGAGTGAAGTATTCTTGAGAGACAGAAAAAACCCGTGGCAACATTTACAATTGCTACGGCAGCACCCCGTACCTGGGGTGTATCGAGAGGTGTACCGAACATGAACGAAATCTTTGTCTTTGCCCGGATGGGATCACAGGTAATAAAATCGGCACTCCTCCCGCCAAATGACGCAGTCATGCATGCACCGCGCTCAAACTGACAGTTTACGGTATCTGGATTCACGTCAAGGACAACCCCGCTATCCTCGCAGCCGCTGTCTTTCATCATCGTTTCGAGTTTTTTGACAGTGTCAATGATAAGATCCATTTATTCACATCCATTTTTGTCAAGGAGAACAACCCGGGCAGGAGAACCATCAAGCCCGGTGAAGGCGCAACGGCAGTGCCACAAGAGTATAATCCCCTTCCTCAACATTCGAGAGATCGAGGAGCTCAATGATAATACATCCCTGGCTGAGCAGTTCACGGTGCACGGTTCCATCGCAATCGTAGGATTCGATGGAGGGGGAATCGATACCAACACATTTCATGTCACAACCGGTGATGAGACGTGCCGCATCTGCTGTAAGGGAAGGGTAATTCTCCTCAAACCGGTCAGTGTTGGAAAATGACGTTTTCAAAAGAAGCCTGTCAATGCCATCCAGCCGTCCCTTCAGGTGATTTGCCGTGATACTGGTACCCGCACTGGTTACATCGATTACCCGGCAGGTTCCCATGACATGCGAGAGGGGAATAGTATCGATTGTATCACCGGTTTTGAGGTAATGAAACGGAGCATCGATATGAGTACCCGTATGGGTGCTCAATTGCAGATCGCTGATAAGGTAGTTCCCGCGGTCCTCCTGCCGGAATACCGGGGGAATATCCCCGGGATATATGAGAATACCTTCAGAGAGCGGGCGCGTGATATCAATAATTTTCACAGATCTACCCACTCCATCCGCACTCCCCGATAAGGGGAACGAACCTGACTCCCCCGTGGTGTTCCTCTGCTATAGATCCATCTTTTTTTCGGAGCCGGATGAGCTCCTGGATGTCACGTCCCCCCACGGGTGCTACGAGCCTTCCCCCTTCAGCCAGTTGTTCGATAAGTGGCTGGGGAACAGATGGTGTTGCTGCAGTGATGATGATTCCGTCGTATGGGGCCTTTTGTGGGATACCCGAGTGTTCCATCACCCACGATCACTTCAACATTTTTAATGCCGATGGCCGCGAGGTTTGCCCTCGCCAGTCCTGCAACTTCCGGGATCCGCTCAATGGTAGTCACCTGTCGGACAAGTTCTGCGAGTACTGCAGCCTGGTAACCGCACCCGGTTCCTATCTCAAGCACACTGTCCGTCTGGTTTCAGGGCAAGGAGTTCTGTCATCAGCGCAACTATATAGGGCTGGGAGATGGTCTGGCCGTTCCCTATTGGCAGCGGGCAGTCCTCGTATGCCGATTTGTCATAGGGTGGTGGAACAAAAAGGTGACGGGGGATTTCTTTCATTGCTGAGATGACACGCTGGTCATGTATGCCCCTGGCTGCAATCTGGTACTCCACCATCCTCAAACGTTCATCGGCTCGTGGATACGGTGACATAGGTACCTGGTTTTTTAGAATCCTGCTTTTTCCGCAACATCAATGGAGGCATCGATCTGTCTTTGCAGTGCTTCGGGAAGACCGGCAATCTTCACATCCAAAAATCCCCTGATAATCGTTGCCGTCGCTTCGTCTTCGTCAAGCCCCCGGGACATCAGGTATTCGATCTCATCCCTTGCGAGTTTGCCAACTGCAGCTTCGTGAGAGAGTTCGGTGCCAACAACCGATCCCTCAATTTCCGGGATTGCGTAAATGATACCGTCTTTAAGGATAAGTCCCTTGCATTCAAGATGTCCGCGGGTTCCGGCAGTTTTTCCATTGATGTGACCCCGTGAAATGATAGTGCCGCCCTTTGTTATGGCACGGGTGATCAATTCAGCGCTTGCTCCTTTCCCTTCGAGGATGGCACGGGAACCGAGATCCATATATGAACCTGGCGTGGAAATGACAACACTGCTGAAGCGTGCGACCGAGTTGGCTACCCTTCAGGGTTGCTGTCGGGTACATCTGGATTTTTTTCACCGGCTGCATGCAGACATAGTTGGAAAGGAAGACCCCGTTATCTTCAACGATTGAGGCGCTTCTCGGGTACACTTCAATATTTTCACTCCAGTTGTGGATCATCGTGAAACTGATCTTGGCATCTTTTTTGACGAAGAACTCAGAGATGCCATAGTGAGCGCCGCCTTTACCTACATGTGCCCCGCTTGTGCATCCTGATATGATGTGGAGCTCAGCACCTTCTTCTGCAACGATGATATTGTGGACATGCTGGATCTGTTCCCGCCCGAGATAGAGGCAGGCCTGGATGGGGAGGATATTGTTTGAGCCTTTGTGGGCAATGATAACGTAACCCTTGGGGTCTTTCTGTGCTGCAACGTATCTGGTAATGTCATCTTTTTCCGGCGATACTGCCTTCCAGTTATACTCTTTCAGGCCATCATATTTTTCCATCGCTTTCTTAAACGAGAGGACTTCTATACCCTGCTGTGAGCATTCAGCCTGAACGATATCCTGATCCATCTGGAGATAGCTACCGCAGCGGTTTTTCATGGCAAGATCGATACCTGCCTGGGCAATGCGATCCTGATCGGCTTTTGAGAGTTCAGGGACTTTCACTGGTGACGGCATTCGAGACACTCCTTGTATCCGCGTTGTTTGATATCTTTTAAGATTTCCCGGGGATTCCCGTGACACTTGATCTCTCCGTCGCACATCACGTGACCCTTGTCAGCATCAAGATAATCAAGAATATAACCGGTGTGCGTAATAACAAGACCGCTTTTTTTACGCTTGATAAGATGCTTGTCTTTTTCCAGGAGTGAACCTATTGCAGTACCGATAAGTGAAATATTTTCCAGATCAACACCGCTTTCCGGTTCATCGAGCATGACAAAGTCCGGGTTCTGGATCATCAGTTGCAGTACCTCACTGCGTTTGATCTCCCCCCCGAAAATCCCTTGTTGATGTCGCGCTCTAAAAATTTGTCCATATGAACTGATTTGGCAAGTTCCGGAATATTTTCCTCCTTGCTCCGGGAAATGGCGGTGAGCATTTTGCCAAGTTTCAATCCGGAAATCGTGGGTGGGCGCTGGAAGAGCATACCAATCCCTCGTTTTGCCCGTTCATTGGCTTTCATCGTTGTCACATCTTCTCCTTTGAAGATAATTGTTCCCTTTGTTATCGTGTAGTTGGCAAATCCCATCATGGTCATGAGAAGTGTTGTTTTTCCCGAACCGTTGGGCCCGAGCAGAACATGGGTTTCCCCTTCATCAATATGGAGATTTATGTCGTGCAAAACCTCTTTGTCGCCGACATTGACATGCAGGTCTTCGATCTGCAGCATAAAACAATCGTAGAGAATATGTCGATTGCTGCATTAAACGCTTTTCAAGTTACTAAAAAAAGTGATAGTGTTTCGGATCTTTTAACACATCATCAGGTAAAGTACACACAGGATACTATCCATGAGATCTGAAAAAGTTCAGGATAAAAAGGGAAAGGCGATTGTCAGGAAGGGTTCAAAGGTGCAAAAAATTCAGTTTTATCCAGCGAACCGCGTGAGATTTTACCTTTTGTCAACCGTATCATATGTGCGGATGCACAGCAGGTTCTTGCCCGTATACCGGACCGGAGTATCGATCTCATCATCACTTCGCCTCCTTACAATTTCGGGCATTCCTATGCACAGGATCCTCATGATGATACGCATGAATGGAATAGTTATTTCGAAAAACTCCTTACTGTCTGGCGTGAGTGTGAGCGGGTGCTCAAGACTGGTGGCCGATTGGCAGTAAATATCCAGCCCCTCTTCTCGGATTATGTCCCCACTCACCACGTTATCTCTCGCCAGCTTGCCAGTCTTGGTCTTCTCTGGAAAGCAGAGTTTCTCTGGGAGAAGAACAACTACAACGCAAAGTATACAGCATGGGGGAGCTGGAAATCCCCGTCAATGCCCTATATAAAATATACCTGGGAATTTATCGAAGTCTTTGACAAGGAGACCCACAAGAAAGGAGGGCGGCGTGAGGATATCGATATCACTGCCGATGAATTCAAGGAATGGGTACTTGGCAAGTGGTCGTTTCCCCCGGAGATCCGGATGAAAGATTACGACCATCCGGCAATGTTTCCCGAAGAGCTGCCCCGGAGACTGATGAAACTGTTCTCCTACAAAAATGATATCGTGCTTGACCCGTTCAATGGTGCCGGGACAACGACACTTGTTGCATGGAAACTGCACCGGCGCTTTATCGGAATTGATGTATCGCAACAGTACTGCGATATGGCGTTACAGCGACTTGTCACTGCGGCGGAAAATGGAACACCGTCTTCACCAGAATATCCCCTGCCGTCGATTGCGGTAATGGACCCCTGAAAAAGAATAAGAAAGTTCGGGTTCCCGTCAGACCGGCATATTCTTTTTAACATATTCAAACACGCCTTTCCTGTCGTACATGTGCTCGAGAATATAATTGTGAACAAGGGCATATTTTTCATATCGGGCAAAAAGCTGCCTGTACGCGTTCAGCCGGGAATTGTAATCAGAGACAAGTGCATTATGAACAGCTACCTGTGCATTGTAACTGCCACTATTTCCGGTATTTCGTATCTCCTGGATTTGTGATTCGAGTTGTGTAATTTTTTCCTGTTGGGATGTAAGATCAGACTCCATACTTTTTACCTGGGGTTCGAGTTCCTTTGCTTTCAGGTCAGACAGCACATACATATCGTGAATATACCGGGTCTCACCTCCACTGGTGTAGAATTTTGTGCCATTGCTGATGGGAATAATAACAGGATCTGAATACAGGGTCATGTTTCCCCCAAGTTTATCGGTCGGAACCCCGACAAATGAGTAATTGGTCGTTTCCACAAACGTATACCCGGTGTTTTTGTAGAGATAATCGTCAGATCCAACTCCTACTGCCATATGTGATTCAGGTACCAAACAGGAGCAGGGCAACCGGATACCCTTCCCGTGACAACAGCCCGGCGAAAAGCAGGCTCTTGTCATCACAGTCTCCTGCACGGTCAACAACAGTCTCTATCGGAAATTTTGCCGGGTTCTGCTCCTGTGTTTCATACCGTAGTGACTGGACATAGACTGCAATGAGTTCGAGATATTCGTCATCGGAAAGATTTTGCCTGGATCCTGATTTTGTCAGTTTCTGCGAGAAGTGCTGTATAGAGGCTGTCCTGTGCCGGATCCTGTACCATTGCACGGTAACTTTGCGCAAGCCAGACTCGTATCGGAAATGTTTCCGTACACTGTTGTAGCCTTTTCTGCCTGTTTTGCACCTTCATAAACCGAGACATTAATGGGAAGTGTCAGGGTAACCGTGGTTTTTTCAAACGGGAATTGATGGGAAATAATGATCGGGGATGATTGTGATCTGATGAGATCAGGAGATATATGGGGCACAATTACCGTTTCTTTGGGAAAAACAACTGCACTGATGAGCACTGCTGATAATGCCAGGATAATAATGAATAAAAAAGCACCAATGAGTTTGAGGATCCGGTTATGCATTATCCACCAAATACACTAGTATTCTTTATCCTATGTATTACAAAATATCCCGTAACTGTGCAATGGAGTCAATAACGAAGTCGGGTTTGATCACAGCGTTGTCCACAGCGTCTTTCCGGTATTTTCCCGGTCCTGACAAGAATTCCCTGCATACCCATGGTACGGGCCCCGCCAATATCGGTAAGAATATCATCACCGATCATTGCTACCTGATCAGCACGAAGTCCCATGTCGTGAAGGGCAAGCTCAAAGAACGGTTTTGAGGGTTTTCCCACGATTGTCGCGGTTTTGCCGGTTGCAAATTCGAGGGCCTGAACAAAGGGACCTGCAGAGAGGGAAAGGCCGCACGGTGCCATCCAGTACCGGTCCTTCTCCAAGCGCAATCAGGTCCGCACCATTCATGAGATAACGGAACGCGGTGTTCATGCTGTCATAGGTAATTTTGTCACCAGCATCACCAATGATAACGAAATCGACCCCGCGTACCCTTGTCACCGGCTACATTCCTGCTCAAAATCCCGGTACACATCTCCCGTTGTAAGAAGGTAGCAATGGTGTTTTCCGGTATTTTTCATACAGGCAACTGCAGCGAGCGGGGGGGTGAAAATATACTCCTCGGGAATTTCAAACCCCAGCGAGGACAACCGCTCTGCTATCGTATTCCGGCATTTACGGGTGGTGTTGGAAACAAACCTGAAAGTATAGTTTCTGTCCCTGAGGAGATCGATGGATTCCCGGGCCCCTTTGATTGCCTGATCCCCGACATACAGAACCCCGTCAAGATCGATGAGGAAACCCCTTACATCCATCATTTCAGCCCTTTGCCTTCAGCGCAGCCGGATCCTGGCTGGATGCAGGTTTGAAATTCCGTTGAATCAAGCGTTTGTCCGGTATAGAGAAGATTCTTTTCTCCCCATGAGGTAATCCGGCAGGGGCATTTCCGGTTGAACTGCACATCTGCAGTAACGGATCAGGCCTGCATGCAAGGTTGTTCAGGATCACCATTGGTAAGCAGAGTTACTCTGCTATGAACATTAAACGTCTCATTATGCCCATTGAATAACACCGGAAAACAGGATCCGGCGATACGGGATAACCGTTTCGTGCCTGATTCAGCCATATTCCTTTACCCGGGAGGCTCGCTTTACTTTCACACCCCGCGGCGGGATGGTTAAATCCCTGACGTCGTTTTTGTATTCAGACGATGTCGGCCACACATGCCCCTGCACGGATTGGTGCACTCTGGCAGCAGCGCATGGAAACAATGCGGGAATACGAAGTTGTCCGTGACGGGAATATTTTTGGGACCAGTTTTTCAAACAGTGTTGTTTTTTCATCGGATTATGAAGAGGCACGCCACCAGCTCGATGTACTGGTTGCGAAGTACCGGAACGTCCCGTTTGATGATGTCTTTTCGGGAACTGAAATTTTCAACGAAGGTGGTGTCTGTTTTTCGCTGAAAAGCCGGCAATCTCTCAGAATTCCTCCGCTAGACCTCGATCGGTTCAGGTCAGAAATCCTGGAAGACCTTACTCTTGTGCAGGGTATCGGGCCAAGCACACAAACACGGCTGAGGTCAAAAGGATTCCTGACATTACCGGATCTGATGCAGCACCCGAAGTTCCGGTCGACATGCCAAAGAGGTGCTCAAATGCCTGCAAGGCGGCAATTCTGCAGAAATTATGAATTTAATCGGCTGCAGGCATGCAAAATCCCATCCTTGTGTTCTGGGAACGGCAGGGCTCCACGAACCGGAAGATTATGTATTTCTTGACATTGAGACACTCGGTCTCTTTTCCCGCCCGATCATTCTCTTTGGTGTTGGTACGATAGAGAACGGTAATCTTACTGTCTACCAGTACCTGCTGCGCGATATCGATGAAGAACAGTCAGCACTGACCGCAACGCTTGATCACCTGTCCGGAAATCACCCGGCACTGGTAACGTTCAATGGCAAATCATTTGATGTTCCCTATCTGTCAGACAGGCTTGCCTACTATGGTATGGGTTCTCCAGCCAGAATTCCCCATTTCGATGTACTTCATTTCAGCCGCAGGAGATGGAAGAATCATCTGCCCTCCCTGCGCCTGACTGCACTGGAAACAGAGATCCTGGGCATCTGCCGCGATGATGATATTCCCGGCCAGATGGTACCGGAATTTTACGAAACATACCTGAGGACTGGTAATTGTGGCCCGCTCGTCCCGATTATCGAGCACAATAAGCAGGACGTAATATCGCTCGCACTGCTCTTTTTCCATCTGATGGGGGAGTCCTATGGCTGTTGATGATGTTATCCGGCTCCTGGGTGTGAACCCCGTCTACCGGAACCGGTACGGTGCATACTGAAACTATCGAACCGGTTCCCCCACGGTACGGAACACTTGAATTACCCCTTGGGGATACCCTTGAATCGTATCTCAGCAGCACCGGATACGGCTCTACTCCCACCAGTGCGATGCCATTAACCGCATACGATCCGGGAAAAATGTGATTATCACAACACCAACAGCCAGTGGCAAAACTCTTGCGTTCAATCTTCCGGTGTTTGAAGGGCTTGAAGCGGAACCGTGAGGCACGTGCCCTCTACCTGTACCCGACAAAAGCTCTCTCAAACGATCAGCTCGCAACCCTTGAACAGATGGCGCAGTTCACCGGTATTTCCGCACGGCCTGCGATCTACGATGGCGATACCCCCCAGTCAAGACGGGCGGCGATTCGTGAGAACTCACGGATTATCATCTCCAACCCGCATGAACTCCATCAGGTTCTCGTCGTGGCATGCGAAATGGCGCCCGTTTTTTTCTCACCTTAAGTTTATTGTGATAGATGAGGCGCACCGGTACCGGGGGGTCTTTGGATCCCATATTGCTTTGCTACTCAGGAGGCTGGTGCGCCTGTGCCATTTTTATGGCTCAGCGCCGCAGTTTATCCTCTCGACCGCAACGCTGGCAAATCCGCTGGAGTTTGCAGGTAAGCTTACGGGACTGCCGTTTGAGCTTGTGGATGAGGATGGATCTCCCCATGGCAGGAAACATTTTGTCCTCTACAACCCGTTTTACGATGGTATCGGTGAACGCTCCACGTACCAGGAGACAAAAGATCTTCTGGTGTCCTGTGTGAAAAAGGATCTCCAGACGCTCTGTTTCACCGGTTCCCGGAAAATGGCAGAACTGGTAACGCTCTGGGCACGGGAGGATGCACGGCGTTCATCCGAACATCTCGCAGAATCGATATCTGCATACCGGGCAGGCTATCTGCCCGAAGAACGACGGACTATCGAACGCCAGCTGAAAGAAGGCACGATGAAGGGTGTTGTGTCAACAAACGCGCTTGAACTTGGGATCGATATCGGATCGCTGGATGCCGTGATTATTTCCGGCTATCCCGGGACCATGATGTCAACCTGGCAGCAGGCAGGCCGGGCAGGAAGAAAGGGGGATGATTCACTTGCCATTCTTGTTGCATTGGCAAATCCTCTCGACCAGTATTTCATGAATCATCCGCAACAGTTTTTCAGCCGTTCGCATGAACACGCAATTGTCGATACGGGAAATCCCTATATTGTTTCCGGGCACCTGCTCTGCGCTGCCGCAGAACTTCCCCTGCGTGAAGACACTGACCGGGAGTATTTTGGGGAATCATTCCCTGAATTCCTTTCGGAACTTGCATCCACTGATCTTATCAGGAAAACAAGCCGCGGGTGGGTATATTCCGGGCGGGGCAGGGCTGCGGAAGCAGTAAGGCTTGATGGCATTCCCGGTTCAACATTCCGGATCATGTGCCATGGCAGGATGCTTGAGACAATGGACCGGGCACAGGCATACCGGGAAGCACATAAAGGAGCGATCATGCTCCACCAGGGCGAGATGTATGTTGTCAACGAGATGGATCTGGAAACCCATACCGTGCGGGTAACAGAGACCGATGTGGATTACTATACGCAGCCCCTAAAAGAGGTTGATCTTTCGATCATCGAGACCCTTGAAACCCGAATGATCCATGGTGTGAAATGTGCGTTTGGCGTAGTGGAAGTGACGGAACAGTATACCGGTTACAAGATCAAACGCAAAGACACCATCATTGGTGTTGAACCCCTTGATCTGCCACCGCTCACCTTCAGGACAAAGGCATTCTGGCTTATCCCCGCTCCGGATACGGAACAATGTGTTGAACGGGAAATCTCGATCTTGCTGGAGGACTGCATGGTGCAGAGCATGCCATCATTGCTCTTATGCCCCTGCATGTGATGTGTGATCGCTGGGATATCGGTGGATTATCATCTGCAGCATTTGGTGAGAATGGCGAACCCGTCATTTTTGTGTATGATGGATATGAAGGAGGTATCGGACTTGCAGAGAAAGCCTACGAGATCCTGCCTGATCTGTTTTCGACTGCCCATGCACTGGTCCGGGACTGCCGGTGCGATGATGGCTGCCCGTCCTGCATTTACTCGCCCAAATGCGGGAATGACAACCAGCCGCTCGATAAGAAGGCTGCGATACTGATCCTCGGGGATTTGTGTGCCTTTCAGGAAAAAAGTGAATGTCCCGAATTGTCCGCTGAATCCGGACAGGCTTTTCTATAATCCAGGTGATTTCCTTTAATCAATGAGTATTTCACGGTGTTCCGGGCTTTCAGGTTCCGGGTCGTCATCAAAGATGAACAGGTCATCTATCCTCGCATGCAGGGTCCGGGCAACATCGTGGGCGAGCTTGAGTGACGGATTATATTTTCCCTGTTCTAAAAAGACGATTGTCTCCCGTCGCACGCCGACTTTTTTTGCGAGATCATCCTGAGTCAGGGATAAACGGGAACGGTACTCTTTTATTCTTGTCTGCACGGGTATACACCTCCGTCGATATTAGATTACTCCACATCCCCTTTCCGGAACAGGTATATCTGATAAAGCACGGCAGAAAGTGCAAGAACCAGCAAGGAGAGCGCGAGTGCAACCTGTGTTCCCAGCCTGAGTATGCCCAGATAATCCAGCCAGAACAGTCAGAACATAAAGAAAAGGCCGGTCAGCCATGCATAGAAAGCCCATAGGCCCCAATCTTTTTCGATCGCTCATCAGATTCAGGATCATCCCCATACTGGCGGTGCCGGATGATCCCGACTGATCAGAAATGCACATCCTCGCAGCAATGAGAATCGTGCCGAATGATGGCTTCCCCCGGGTCAGGACATGGATAATGATACCGCTGATGATCATAAGTATTCCGATAATGATACGATAGAGATTTCTCTGGTTTCATTTCTATCACATCCTTATGTTATCTATTTCTAACATTCATTCATTATTAATGTTATCTATTTCTAACACATCCTGGTATGAAACGGCACTGCAGATAATTGCAGGATAACTCAGAGAAAAAAAGAAGAAAATTATTCCTGCACAGTTGATCGGACGGAAAGAAACACCGGCCCCCGTACATCCACTTTCTTGTTGTTGTCCGTGACTGCCCGCATCGCGAACTCATCAATTTTTAAGTTGATATCACTGGGGAGTTTTGCCATCTTTACCTGGACGATCGTGGATTTCCTGCACCGGGCGGCCTCTTCAATCCGGGCTGCTGCAAGTGCTGCAACTGCGGACAGATAGGTTATGCCCGTTGATATCCCTTCGGTCCGCACCTGTTTCCACTTTTCAGCATCCGGGACACCGAGAATCGATCCATCGTGGACGAAGATCTCATTGGCACAGGCAGGACCGCAGAGTTTTGCATTGGATTCCGGCTCTTCGACTGCCACTTTTACCGGTACTCCCCCAAGAGTACCTTCCCATGCATCGAACGAGCATGGTCCCTGGTGCAGTTCCATTTGCGGTGGCGACACGGATAATCGCTGCAGCAAGCTTCTTTCCTTCCGGAGATACGGGTTCTTCGCGCACCTGACTGCACGGGCGATCTCCTGTCCGTGATTGTGCTGGGGAAGAACTGGGGGAAACAGAGTTGCCGGACATCATTTGAATTGTATGCAATCATCGCGAGCCGTTCAACACCGAGCCCGAGGTTCATGACCGGGACGCCAATACCGTATTCGGCAAGTGCCGAGGGGGAGTACATACCAAATGTTGCCACTTCCACCCAGCCGTGTACCGGGTGGCGGGCATAGACTTCAGTCTGGGAATCCGGCATATAATACTTGGAGCGTTTCTCATCCGGCTGGAACCGGAAATCCGTATACCCGAATGCGGAGAGGAGCGCCTCGCTCACTGCTTTACCGTCTTCGATGGTTATATCCTCACCGGCAATGATACAGGATGCAGAGTGATAGGTCATGAGCCGGGTCGGTCCCTCGGCCTGTTCGCGCCGGAAACACCGGTCAACCGAGAAGAGACGGATGGGCAGCGGTGTTTTTTCCCAGATGGCACCGAGTGTCATGAACCAGCCGCTCGTCATATGGCTGCGCAGCGTGGTGCGCGAGGATTCCGGGACAAGTGCCCGGAACTCCGGGAAGACCGCGTCAAGGATGTGCACGACCAGTGCATCATCCACACCCAGCACTTTGGAGAGTTCAATGGTGAGTTCGTCCCCATCGATCTCCGATTTCTTGTATGCATGGAGGGTCTCCCGTAAGCGCTCTTCGGTCTCTTTTGTCATGGTCTGGTATGGTGCATGGTGATGGCTTTGACCAACCGGGACTGCATCGTGATGGATGAGCGGACTCCGGTGGCTCTTCAGGATCTCGTTGATCTCATCGAGCTGTTTCCGTGCAATCCCCACGTTCGGTCGCGGGAGCCCTCCGAGGTAGAAGACCCGGTCGAGCACGGCCATCGCCTCAGGACCGAACTGCCGGTAGATATCCTTTTCCTCGATGATCACCGGGTTTTCAGCTTCATCAAATCCCAGCGAAAGATAGGTCTCGCGCAGCCGGTTTATCGTGGCAAAGATCGGGTGCGCCTGCGCCCGTTTGAACGAGAGGCACGGGTAGTTTCCCGCATGTCCCGGAGGGGTTACAACCGACGGGCCTTCATGCCATGCCTCTTCAAAATTCTCATGCGTCTTTTTTTTCCATTCCTCAGGATTGAATCTCATGTTTTACGCTCCAGGCAGACCACTCTGCTCAATATATTCTCATCTTTGATCCGGTAATCGCATGCGGCTGCAATCTTCTCGGCAAACGAGCGCACACGCTCATGCTCCGGCATATTCTCTCGTACCAACCGGTTTCTACTGTATCCCAGATACATATATCCCTTCACTTCCACAAATGACGCACCGGAATCCTGCAGGATTGCTGCATATTTTTCCGGTGCGAAATCGTTGAATCCTTGACAAGGGTGATCCGCACTGCGGAACGTCGTGTTCCCAGCAGGGCAAGGCTCTCGTTTACCCGTTCCCAGTAATCCTCCTGCGGGCGACATACAGCAATATAGGTCTCCCGATCCGGTGCATCGAGCGAGACATACATCTGGTACGGGTGGCAGCGGGCAAGCATATCGGGATTTGTACCGTTGCTCACGAGAAATGTTGTATAGCCCTTCTCGTTGAAGAGATCGATGAGCTGCGGGAAGCTGGCGGTAGAGTGTTGGTTCCCCGGAGAGCGAGATTGCCACATGTTTTGGATCCAGCGCTTCCTGCCACCGTTCTTCGGGTGACCGTATTATCGAGAACTGCATTATACCCGGCAAGAGCCTTTTTCTGGAATTTGTGAATACCGGCAAGAATTGTTTCCGGAGAACACTCCTCTTCTTCCACCACTTCATGTTCAAACGAGCGCCAGCAGAAGAGGCAGCGCTGGTTGCAGCGCAGGGTGGGGGTCATCTGGACACAGCGGTGGCTGTCAATCCCGTAGAACTGGTGCTTGTAGCACATGTCGCCGCCCATAAGTGCCCGTTTGCACCACATGCAGGGCTTGAGCGCTGCTCCTGAAGTCTTTGAAAAAAACTGGTATCCCTGCCTGCGCAGGGCATCACATGGTGCTGATGGCATCGATCCCAAGTGTCTCTAACGACTCTTTGAACGTGTTCTGCGCCGCTTTGACCAGCGTGAGCCGGCGATCGCGGACCTTCCCCTCGCTTTTCAGGACCGGGTCGAAATGATAGAACGAGTTGAAGATGTCTGCAAGTTCGCGGGAATAGGTGGCAAGGATATGCGGGTGGAGCTCTGCGATGATCCGCTCGATGACCATGGGAACTTTGCGATCTGCTTGGCAAGGGCAATCTCCTGGTCGGTCTCAAGATCATAGCATTCCTCAAAGGTGCCTGCTTTCTCAAGAATACTGCAGGCACGGGCATGGGCATACTGGATGTAGGGCCCGCTCTGGCGCTCGAAGTCCAGCGCTTCCTTCCAGTCAAAGACCGTGCTCTTCTCGGGAGACACCTTTACGATATCGTAGCGGATGGCTGCAAGACCGACCGATTGTGCGATTGCCCTCCGCGTCTCTTCATCGAGTTCCGGTCTCCGTGCGGTCACTTCATCAAATGCCCGCTTGTTGATCTCGGTGATCAGGTCATCGGCTGAGACGAATTTGCCGGCCCGGGTGCTCATCGAACCTTCCGGCAGGGAGACAAACTCGAAGTGGACGATCTCCGGTACCTTTTCCCCGAGAAGTTTCATGGTGCACTGGAGTTGTGCGCCGATCAGTTTGTGATCGGCACCGAGCACATCGATCACCCGGTCGAAGTTTGCCCCTTTCCAGGCATGGAATGCAAGGTCGCGGGCTGCATAGACTGAGGTGCCGTCACTGCGCCGGATCACGTACTTGTTCTCAAACCCGAATTCCGAGAGATCGAGTGCAAGGGTCTCTTCCTGTCTTGCCTGGGGGAGTTTTCTGTACTTTTGCAATGATCCGCTCGGTGTAGCCGTTCCGGATGAAATCGCTCTCCCAGACGAACCGGTCATGCGCCACATTGAGGTTCTTCATCGTGACCTTGAACCCGTCAAGGCAGCGGGAGACCTCCTTCCGGAACTTTTTGACCGTGGCAGTATCTCCTTTCTCCACCAGCTGCATCAGTTCATTGACCTGCTGGGTGATGGCGGATCCTTCTCGATCTCCCGGTTCGCTGCTATGTAGATCCGGGCGATATGGGCATCCTCTTTCTCGCCCTCCATGCTGGGTGCTGTCGAGATGGTCAAATCCCCAGACCACGATGGCAATCTGGCGTCCCATGTCATTGACATAGTACTGCACTTCGAGCCGGTAGCCTGCCTTGCGGAACGCCCGGGCAAGTGTATCACCGATGATCGAGTTCCTGATATGTCCTACATGGAGAGGACCATTCGGGTTGGCACTCGTATGTTCTAAGAACAACACGGGTTCCTTTTTTCTGCGAGCGAACCATAGCCGGGTTTCACTGCGTCTTTCACTGCTATCACTGACGTATTCCTTACCGAAAATAAATTGATATAAGGTCCTTTTGCTTCAATGGTGATTCCCTTGAGTTCAGGATGTTTTGCAAGTTCGGCTACAAGATCCTGTGCGATCATGACCGGTGCCTGTTTTTTCTGTTTTGCGAGTGTGAATGCGATGGTTGTGGCAAGATCGGCATGCTCCCCGCCTTCGACAAGTTGTGCATCATCTTACACCGGTTTTTTCTTCGATGCACGCGTTCCAGTATCGTTTTGTTGTTTCCTGTAACATCAGCATCCCGTCCTGTAGCGCAGGATTGCGGCAATCCCGCCGAATGCGGAGAAGAGGATCGACCCCTCTTCAAAATCATCGGAGATGAGCTCGACTTTGGCACTGCTCTGTTCAGCGAGTTTGGTCAGTTCATCGATGATATCGATCTCCTCTTCGAGGATGAGTCGGTGCGGTACATTTCGGACATGAACCGAGAGGGATGTCCCGGACCGATTTTCCTGCATCAATGTGAACCGTCTTCTCATCGGTGAAATCACAGTTCTGGCATTTTATCCGGAGCCGGGATTTACGGAGGTTTGCCGAGAGGAGCAGGGTGTCGACTGCTCCGAGTTCAAGATTTTTCCTGATGCTCTCTTCCCCATAGGCAGCATTGCTGGCATCCTTGACGAGTTCTCTTGAAGAACTTGTCCATGAACGCTTTTTCTTTGATGACGCCCATGCCTTTGAGCGCGTCCTTTGCCGCATCCACCAGTTCGGAAAGTCCGTCTTCGTTGGTATATGCTACATCATAGATCCCGATGATCCGCTTCTGGATCTCGTGATGGAGAAAGTTGCCCGCCTCAAACTCCTCTTTTGTCGGGCTGGGGCCACCGATCAAGCACACCCTTGAACCGCTCGAAGAAATCTTTCTCTGCAAGGAATATGGCACTGGCCCGTTCCCCTATTTTTGTATAGAACTCGGCAATTGCAATCTCCCTGAGACGCCCGAACCGGGCAGCGGACTGACCGCCTTTGCGCGTCTTTCCCGGAACCGTTGAGGTTGCACCGCCAATGGGTTCGATCCGGTTGCCGCGTAAAAAGCCCCAGTAGGCTTCCCGACGGTCAAGGACGAGAAGCCCATAGATGGACTTCTCTTCGAGCATCTGTTTGAGCGGCTCGAGCTCGAAGTTCGAGCTGCAGCGGTACATATAGAGGTTGAGTGGTTCGGGGGGCTCTACGATCGTGCACTGGAGATCAGTGCGATCACCGTAGAGTTTGACCGTTCCACAGAAGATCGCGAGTCCATGCTGTGGCGGGCGCTTGTAGTACTTGAGCCGGGAGAGGATGGAGGAGATGGCGCTCTGGACATTGGTACGTGTCTGTTTGCTCTTGATGTTGGCGCACTGGCCAAACTCATCCTTGAGCTGATTGGTAACATCGTAGATCTGCTTGTCAGGGGGAATATAGATCGTGATAAGTTCCGTCCCGTCTCCCTGCTGCAACTCGAGCTTCTCAAGCGCCTTTTTGAACTCGTAACGCTTTCGCGCATCGTCCATCTCCCGTTCTTCTGCCATTGCCGGTCTCAAACCTCTCTAGAGCTATTACTTATTCACTCGCGTGTGGCATAAATTTGCGCCCATTGCATAATGATCCGTGTCATCGACATCAGTATTGATACCGTGATCTCCGGAAAATTCAATGAATGTCTTTGGTTCCTGTGCACGCTGGAAGAACTGCTTTCCGCTATCGAACGGGATAATCGGGTCCTTTGCTGCATGGAAGATCCAGACCGGGCGGGGTGATATTTTTGCAAAGTACGTGCTGGGTTCCAGCGAAGTTGCAAAGCGTATCAGATTTCCCGAATATCCCTGTTGAATAGCAGAGTCCAGTACACCCCAATCTGATGTTGATATTCCCACATAACCGGAAAATTCTGGATCAACGCCGGCTGCGACCGCTGCATAGCGGCCCCCGTTGCTGGACCCCATTGCATAGACCGGGACACCGAACCGGTCTGAAAGCACCTGCCGTGCGTGCAACGAGATCACAGACCGTCAGGTAATACTGCGGCCATTCCCCTTTTTCAAACTGGGAAAAGTCCCGTTGGGGATTAAACGGGTAGCCGGGTGTCTGCCCGCCATTGCCCCGGATATCGACAAAGAGGAATGCATAACCCGCGGCAGTGTAGCGTACCATGCGCTCTTCATGTCCTGCAGGTTTTTCTCCAGCGCCGGGTACATAGACAATCGCTGCTCTTGGATGTTCCGGTGCAGCAAGATACGTGACCACATCCCCGCTCTGCGTGTGCATGACAATCTTTGTCTTGGTATAGGTCTCGTTTGTGAAAAGTATCTCTTCACTTGTGGTCACTGGTGCACACGAAACCGAGAGAATACCGTTATTGTCCACGGAATACGATGAATGACGCCCGGCTTCCTGTGCAGCCGGCAAGGGCAATGAATATAACAAGAAGTCCAGCTACGATGATACCAGAGCGCACGTTCAGCACCCCAGGCAGTGATGGATCAGACAGATTGTCTTAGCATCAACAATTGTACCATTCCTGATCATGCCGATAAGATCGATTATCGCAATATCCACAACCTCGATTACCTCATCCTCATCTTTCCCGTACTCCTGAGAAGGCGACAGGTCGCGGGCTTCGAAAAGAAAGATCTTCTCATCGGTATAGCCGGGCGTCGTATAAATGAACCCTTTCTGAAACATCGTTTGTGCAGTAAACCCGGTCTCCTCGATCAGTTCCCGCCGTGCTGTCTCCAGAGGATCTTCACCAGGTTCCATCGTTCCTGCCGGTGCTTCAAAGATGTATTGATCGATGGCATACCGGTACTGCTTCAGCAGTTTGCACCTGTCACCATTGAGGGGAAGGATGGCCACCGCGTTACTGGGGTGAACAATTACTTTCTCTTTTTCAATACCATTAGGGAGCCGGATCGAACGCTTCTCAATCCAGAGACGCCTGCCACGGAAGATCTCCATTTACCCCTCGTACTCGATTGGATCCCGCTTGCCAACTGCAGTGAATGCCTCTTTGCGGAAGTGGCACGACCCGCAGGTGCCGCATGCTTTCCCTTCATTACGGTAACAGGACCATGTATGCTCATAGGGAACGCCGAGCTTCAATCCTTCATGCAGGATATCAGTCTTGGTCATGTTGATGAAGGGAGTGAAGAGGGTAATTTGTGTCGTATCCTTTGTTCCCAGATCGATCACACGCTGGAATGCCTCGATGAACTTCGGACGGCAGTCAGGATATCCGCTGTAATCGAGTGACTGGACGCCGATGAAGATTGCATCTGCACCCCTCGCTTCGGCAAAACTCGTTGCAATCGAGAGAAGGTTTGCATTCCGGAACGGGACATAGGTATTAGGAATGTGTAGCCTCTTCGGATCATACTCTTCCACAGCAATTTTTTCATCGGTAAGGCTGCTCGCCCCGAACTTTGTAAAATAGTCCAGGTTGATTTCAACAAAATCTTCAGCATTAAGGAGAGATGCGATCTTTTTTGCGCTTATCAGTTCCTTTCGTTCGGTCCGCTGTCCGTAGTTCAGGTGGAGGGCGAGGATGTCATACCCCATTGCTCTTTGCTACATATGCAAGCGTTGAAGAGTCCATTCCGCCGGAGAGTAAACATACTGCTTTCATCATTTCACCCCGATGATTTTGTGCAGCTGGATCTGGAACCGGACCGGGAGATTGTTGTCCAGAATGAATTTTGCGATCGTTTGGTAATCGCTCCCAAAAACCGGTGACAAGAAAATTTCTCCGATGATCCGGTGTGAGATAATGGTATCGCGAGCATACTGGCAGTCAGTCTTATCCTTTACGACAAACTTGACACTATCCTGAGGGCGAAGTGCATCGAGCAGTGCAAGGTCGCTCTGCTCTCCTGATGACGGGCATTTCACATCCATGCAGATCGATGCGTACGGCTGCAACCGGGTAAAGTTGATCGTGCCATTCGTTTCGATATCGATCGCCGTTCCCCGCTTGTGAAGCGAGACGAGCAGTGGCTCAAGATCATCTGCCTGCAAGAGTGGTTCCCCCCCCGTGATACAAATATACGGGGGATTCACGCGCCAGACCTGCTCGAGAATCAGCATCAAGGTTCATCTCCTTGCCCCCGTTTGTGCATACGGTGTATCACACCAGTGGCAGTGGAGATTACAGCCCGCGAGCCGGATAAAAAGGCAGGGCTTTCCCTGGTTTTTCCCCTCGCCCTGGAGGCTCCTGAAAATTTCTGCGATCTTCATTCAGTAAGCTCGGCACAAGCTGTCGGGGATTCCCAGACACGAATCTTCGTTATTGTCACCTTAATTCCCAGATCCCGGCAGACCTTATAGAGATCATCGCGGATGATGGCTGCCATCAGTTCACTGGTTGGATCTCCCGGCGTAGTGATAACCGGGTGGAACTCCTGGATGCGGGATACCATCGGGTCATCGCAGTTCAGGATGATCTGGTGATCGTACTTGTCAATGACCTGTTTGATCAAACTGTAATCTATCAGGATTTGCGTTGCCGGGTCCGGTTCTCCCTCCATCCAGACCTCAACCTTCCATCGGTGCCCATGGAGGTTGGCGCATTTGCCGATATAATGGAGCAGACGGTGGCTGGTATCAATATGCACCTCTTTATAGATCCCGATTTTCATTATATGTTATAGGCCATGTAAGGATATAATATTATTACGAGTGAGGGATAATAGTATAAGACAGGCAGGTGGGGTGCCACAATTTATAAATCGGTTACCTGCGTTTGTATATATCTCAGTGTAGGTTATCGATAACCACAAAAACAACAAAAATGAGGCTATTTAATGGGACAGGGTAAATTTGCAGCCAGAAAATTGGTTCGGGACTCAAACAAGTTCCGGTGGGCAGATAAAAATTATGCCCGCCGCGAACTTAATCTCGATGTGAAATCGGACCCTCTTGAGGGTGCTCCACAAGCGAGAGGTATCGTGCTGGAAAAGGTCGGTGTTGAGGCAAAACAGCCGAACTCCGCGATCCGCAAGTGCGTACGTGTGCAGCTGATCAAGAACGGACGCCAGGTCACCGCCTTTGCGGTCGGTGACGGTGCAATCAACTTCATCGATGAGCACGATGAAGTTGAGATTGAGGGTATTGGCGGACGTCTCGGGCGTTCGATGGGAGATATCCCCGGGGTACGGTATGTCGTAACCAAAGTGAACAATGTCTGCCTTCATGAAATGGTCATTGGCAGGAAGGAGAAACCGCGCAGGTGATACCGTATGAAAGAAACAGAAGGAAAAAAACTACTGTTTAATAAGTGGGACGCGAGCGAAGTCAAGGTCAACGACCCGGGCCTTGTGCGCTATGTGAACCTGACCGCTTTGATCATCCCCCACTCCTGCGGTAAATTCTCGAAGCAGGAGTTCAATAAGGCTAACATGCCGATTGTTGAGCGCCTGATCAACCGCCTGATGCAGACCGAGAATAATACCGGAAAGAAGCAGATGACCATCCGGATCGTGCGGGAAGCATTTGAGATTATCAACCAGAAGACCAAGCGCAACCCTATTGAAGTACTCGTCGAGGCAATCGCAAATTCCGGTCCCAGGGAAGAGACGGTTCGTCTTAAATATGGTGGCATCAACGTCCCGAAATCTGTCGACACTGCTCCGCTGCGCAGGGTTGATTCCGCAATCGGTTTTATTGCAGAAGCAACCCTGAAGGGATCGCGTTCGAGCAAGAAGAAAGCGAGTGCAATCCTTGCCGATGAACTGATCGCCGCTTCAAAAGGCGATATGAAGTGCTACTCGGTAGGTAAAAAGGAAGAACGCGAGCGTATTGCAAAATCCGCCCGTTAATATCTTTTTTTGAGGTTATTTCATGGTCCGCGGCAAAAAATCTGTTGAGCGCGTAACTGAGCTCATGAAGGATCCGAAGCACATTCGGAATATCGGTATTGTGGCACACATCGACCACGGTAAGACAACCCTGTCCGACAACCTGCTTGCAGGTGCCGGCATCATTTCTGAAGAACTCGCCGGCAAGCAGCTCTTCATGGATTCGGATGCAGAGGAGCAGGCACGAGGTATTACGATTGATGCCTCCAACGTCTCGATGGTGCATGAATATGAAGGTCAGGATTACCTGATCAACATGATCGATACGCCCGGGCACGTTGATTTTGGTGGCGACGTGACCCGTGCAATGCGTGCGGTCGACGGTGCAGTGGTCCTGGTCGATGCGGTTGAAGGCACCATGCCCCAGACCGAGACCGTGCTCCGGCAGGCATTAAAGGAGCAGGTGCGCCCCGTCCTCTTCATCAACAAGGTCGACCGTCTCGTCAACGAGACTGAAGGTCGACGAGATGGAGATGCAGATCCGGCTCGGCAAAGTGATCGATAAGGTCAACAAGCTGATCAAGGGGATGAACGAGGAAGCCTACAACAACGGCTGGAAACTCGACGCTGCGAAAGGTACCGTTGCCTTTGGCTCCGCACTCTACAACTGGGCAGTCTCCGCACCCTTCATGAAGAAGAGCGGCATCTCGTTCAAGGATGTGTACGACAAGTGCCGTGCAGGGGATATGAAGTACCTGGCAAAGAACAGTCCGCTCTCCGAAGTGCTTCTCGATATCGTCGTTCACCAGCTGCCCAATCCTCTCGAAGCCCAGAAGCGCCGTATCCCGGTCATCTGGCACGGGGATAAGGAATCCAAGGAAGGCAAGGCCATGATCACCTGTGACCCGAACGGTCCGGTTGCACTGATGGTCACCGATATCTCGTTTGATCCCCATGCAGGTGAAGTCGCAACCGGCCGTCTCTTCTCCGGGCGCATCAGGCGTGGTGACGCCCTCTATGTTATGGGTTCAGCCAAGAAGGAGAACCGTCTCCAGCAGGTCGGTATCTTCATGGGCCCGAAGCGCGTCGAGGTCGAAGAGATTGTCGGGGGGAATATCGCCGCAGTCACCGGCCTTAGGGATGCGATGGTCGGATCAACGGTTACCTCGCTCATGGAGATGACACCCTTTGAGTCGCTCAAGCACTACAGTGAACCGGTCATGACCGTTGCTGTCGAGGCAAAGAACATGAAGGACCTGCCCAAGACTCGTTGAAGTGTTGCGACAGGTTGCAAAGGAAGACCCGACACTGGTCATCACCATCAATGAAGAGACCGGTGAACACCTGATCTCGGGTATGGGCGAACTGCACCTCGAGATCGTTACCGGTCGTATCAAGCGCGACAAGGGTGTCGAGATCGTCACCTCGGAACCGATCGTGGTCTACCGTGAGACCGTAGTCCAGAAAGTTGAGTCCGTTGAAGGCAAGTCCCCGAACCGCCACAACCGGTTCTATTTCGATCTTGAAGTGCTGCCCGATGAAATTGTTGACCTGATCAAGAAAGGCGAGATCTCGATGAACCAGCCGATGCTCGAGCGCCGTGACATTCTCATGAAGGCTGGTATGGAAAAGGATGATGCCAAGAGCATCAAGGACATCAAGGGCACCAACATGCTCATCGACAGGACCAAAGGTGTCCAGTACCTCAATGAGACGATGGAACTGATCATCGAAGGTATCCACGAGGCACTTGCCGGTGGTCCCCTTGCAGATGAACCTGTCCAGAATCTCAAGATGACACTCGTCGATGTGAAGCTGCACGAGGATGCAATTCACCGTGGCCCCGCACAGGTTATCCCTGCTGTCCGTGGTGCGATCAAGGGCGGTATGTTGATCGCCGGTGACTCACTTCTCGAGCCAGTCCAGAAGATCCAGATCACCGTCCCGATGGACCAGATGGGGGCTGCAACCTCCCAGATCCAGGGACGGCGCGGTCAGGTCTTTGATATGCAGAGCGAGGGTGACACGATCACCGTCGTCGGCAAGGCACCGGTTGCCGAGCTCTTCGGGTTTGCTGGCGATATCCGCTCCGCAACCGAAGGCCGTGCCATGTGGAACACGGAGTTTTCAGGATTCGAACTCGTCCCCAACAGCATGCTCAAGGAAGTTGTGGTTGCGATCCGCAAGCGCAAGGGACTCAAAGAAGTGCTCCCGACCCCGTCTGACTATCTTTCGGTTTAAATAATCCCTCACTGTCCCTTTTTTTACTAGTTTTTTTAAGTTCTTTGTCCAGTAAGAAGAGAGTATCAAAGGAGGGGATCATGCCTGTCTTTCTAAACCGCCCCCGTTTGTTGGGATAAGTACTCCATCAATGGTGTCTGGATGTAACGCAAACAAGGGGTATGCGGGATTAATATCCCCCATCGGTGATCGTTTCCGCTTGGGCATTTCTTAAAAAGAGCCGTATTTCTGTTAACCTTATTACAGTTTACCGAAATGGTAAAAACAGCCGCCGCTAAATTTTATCGTGATGACTGAAGAGAAAAGATACAAGATCGTTGTTTTCGGGGCATTCGGGGCGGGAAAGACCACGCTGGTTAAGACACTTGACCCGGAATCCTACCATGTGGAAGCCGATTGTGCTGGTGGCACTACCACGATTGCACTTGATTTTGGGAGGGTACAGTGAACGGGAACCATATCCATATTTTTGGCACTCCGGGACAGGAACGGTTCGAGTTTGCCCGGGAGATTATCGGGAAAGGGATGGATGGTGCGATACTGCTTATCGATGCAACAAGCCCGGTCGACGATTTCATCCATCACCTCTACAATTCACTTACTTGCTGCAAGAATACCGTTTGTAATTTTTTTAAACAAATGCGACACTATCGGGGCACGACCAGAATTAATCGAAAAAGAGTTCAGTGCTGCAATCTTCAGGAAGGTCTCGGTAAAAGACAGGAAACAATCCCTCGAGGCATTGTGCACATTTGCACAGACCTTGCCCCCGCACCCGAATGGGCATTCACCCAGTCATTAATTTTTTTCATTAACCTGGTTCAGCAGGTTACATGGATGATCGCAACAAATGACCGCGGCTCTTTTTTCAGCATATCCAGCATCATCGGGGTTGGTTGGATAACCGTTTCAAACCTGCTAAGTACCGTTTCCGCTTCCGGTGTTATCGGGAGATCGCCATATTGCCCGGTTCCGATATAGACAATTTCGGGTTTTTCCTTTTTTATCACTTCCAGCTCGTGATCGGAGAGTGGGGTGTGTCCGTACGTCTTTTAAGTTCTTTGGATTTTTTCTTGGACCGTTTGGTAACTGAGCCGTCACGGTGAATAATCACATCATGCTCATACCGAACTTTGTCGATTTCTATCCAGCCGAATTCTGATTTCATATATGCATGGTCATTTGCGTAAACAACCATAAAAAGGAAATGGACTTGCGCATAAAAAAAATGGATGCCCTATGAGATCCAAAAAAAATCTTCAGACCATCACTGCACGGATAATGGTGACATTCTGAACCGGGCGGTCACCGGCACCTGTTTTTGTTTTGCCGATTTTGTCAACGACATCCATGCCCTCGACCACTTTCCCAAAGACCGGGTGTTTGGCATCAAGGAAGTTGTTGTTGATAAGGTTGATGAAAAACTGGCTGCCTCCTGTATTGGGGCCGGCATTTGCCATGGAGATCGTTCCACGATCGTTTCGGTTGTTTTTCGTAAACTCATCCTTGATGACGTACCCGGGCCCGCTCATCCCGGTGCCGGTCGGGTCGCCGCCCTGGATCATGAACTTGTCAATGACCCGATGGAAGATTATGCCATCATAGTATCCTTTCTTTACGAGCGATTCAAAGTTGCCTGCGGTAATGGGCATTGCAGGGTCGAGCGCAATGGTGATATTACCCATATTCGTCTCAAGACTTTACCAGTTTCTGAGATTCGGCAGATGGTGTCATAGATACTGTCCCGGCCGTTGTTGTGGCCTGATTTGTCGCTGGAGCGGACTGTGTGCATCCCGCACAGAGGATAAAGCCTGCAATAAGGAGACCTGACAGGATGTAGGTACGCAATGGTGACATCGTTATTAATGTTAGTGTGGAAAGAAAATAAAGATTACAGGAGGGAAAGCCTCCAGGGAATGATATGATCCTCACTGCACAGGAATATTACAAGCGCGGGACAGAACCTGTCTGTGTCGGACGGTATGCTGATGCTATCGAATGTTTGATAATGCCCTTGAACGCGTTCCCCGTTACAAGGAAGTTCTTGTTGCCCTGGCTGCAGCAGTGGACCGTCTCGGTCTTTTCCAGGAAGCGGTCATCAGCTGTGACCAGGCGATGGAGATTGATGAGCAGTATCCCGATGCCTGGTTTGTAAAAGGACTCGCGCTGTTCCGGCTTTCGGAGTATACCGAAGCGGGCGGTTGTTTCCAGACACTGGTCGGGGTGGATCATTCCCATGCAGAGGCATGGTTCATGAAAGGGAACTGTCATTACCAGCTCGGCGAGTTCACTGATGCAATCCACTGTTACGAAAAAACGATCACGTATCCACCAGAAAATATCCAAAAGCGCTCTATAACCTGGCTGTAACTCTTGCAGAAACCGGTCATTATGAAGAAGCGAATCCGGTTCTATGACCAGTGTCTTGTGATAAATCCGGGAGTTGATACAGTCATCACAAACAGGGCTGTTGCCCTTGCCCGTCTCGGACGCTATAAGAGGCAGAAATGGAATCAGGGAAGCACTGGATCTTGATCCCCGTGATATGACCGCATGGACCAATCTGGGACTCGGCTTAAGCCGGCTCAGGCGCGAGCAGGAAGCAATTGCCTGCTTTGAAAAAGTCCGTGAACTCGCAGGTGTCGGGACCGCGCGGGATATCCTGCGGTGATACCCTGCACTTTAATCTCTCGTAATATTTATCGATGGAATAAAAATATAATCCGATTATTTCATTTTCCTGAACGCATACGCTTCCCTTAGCCATTCCTGAACATCAGCATCCAGGTCCTCCTCTTTTTCAATAATTATATGATGTGTCCAGCGCCCTGGTCGTGGTTCAACAGCTCCAACAATCCTGTCATGCGTGATATGTCGTCCGAGATCGAACGTTAGGGTGATACTGTTTTCCGGTCGTTTTTTTCGTAATAGATGTGCGGGAGCCAGACCCATGCAAATTTTGTAGTGGTCCCAAATGAAACCTGGGTTTTTGTCGCTTCAATGGTAACCGGACCAATCGATTCGATAAAAAGACTAAACCTGTCTCGAAAAGCATAAACGCTCCCGCCGTTCTGAAAACAAATCTTCCACGGTCCAGTAACCCGCTGCTTTCAATTGATCACTCTGTTCCTTTGAGCGTGAACTTCCATGAACAGTATGGTGTCCCGGGTAGTGATTCCGGTGGGCAGGACAGGCCCTCAGTGACAATCCGGGCATCGATGGTGCGGGCAAACACCGGAAATTCGACCAGTCCGACTGATTTGCAGGGAAACTCCGGCATATCTTTTCTTTTCGGGCAGCCTGCACCCGGCAGGTTTTCAGGGTTACAATGAGGGTTTTTTCATCGGGGCGGGAGATCTCCAGCTGGTTGATGAGGGAAACAAGCCGGTTCTTAAGCGCGATCTCCAGCGCATCCAGCCCGCCTTTCTCCGGGAGGGCAAGCTGCTCCTTTATCCGCTGGGCCTCGATGACGGCAAACTGCTCCCAGACCTCCCTGTCTAAAGCGAGGGCTGCATCCATCCCATATGCCTGCTCAACTGCCTGGAACCAGAGGCCATCCATGGCAATCCAGTTTTTTGCCGCGTCAGTGAGCGCTTGTGACACCTCTTCCTGCACTGGTCTCATTCATGGTGCATGGAGTGCGGAAGGGCAAAAACATCCCGGCTGGATGTGATCAATAGTCTGCGTCCACTGTGCCTGGATCCTGCCTGCGACGGACTCAGCGGTCTTATCGAGCGGGAAAAGCCGGATATCTGCTGCCGACGCAACGCCCACCCCCAGTTGAGCAGCCCTGGCGATCTGCTCCTGCTCAAAAATCCTGCCTTCCGTCACATCACCCATGGTCCCGTACCAGCCGAACAGGGCAACCCCTACCGCGTTGAAGCGACCCGGTCACTACCGGCAATGATCACTCCGGGTCAATGAGCTTACCCTGGTCCGGCCCACCTGTTACAAAGCCCTCCGTTGCATCCAATACGACGAGGTCTGTGCGGTAAAATTTGTTGATTTCTGCGATCATCAGCCGCTGGTCGGGTGCCGTGCAGTTCACCCATGAAATCATAATTGACCCCAGGAACCCGTTTTGCGACAAGACCAACAGAATTTTTCAGTCACAGTGTGAAATGCCCG
>CAWDZO010000018.1:0-14118 GCA_963806845.1 uncultured Methanoregulaceae archaeon | reverse complement strand
ATAAACTCGGTTATGGTATGTTCTACCTGGAGCCGTGTGTTCATTTCCATGAAATAATACTTACCATCACTATACAGGAACTCAACAGTTCCTGCATTCGTGTAACCCGATACTTCGGCAACTTTCAGTGCTGATGCCGACATTTTGTCACGCAAATCCGGTGTCATGACCGGTGAAGGAGCCTCTTCGATGAGTTTCTGGTGACGGCGCTGGATTGAACATTCACGGTCATAGAGATGAACGGCATTGCCGTGTTCATCCGCAAGTACCTGTAACTCGATATGCCGGGGCTTTACCAGATATTTCTCAATTAAGATCGTGGCGTCACCGAATGCAGACTCTGCAATGCGCATGGCAGCAGCAATAGCCTCTTCCAGGCTCTGCTCATCATTGACGATCTGCATGCCAATACCCCCGCCACCGGCACTTGCCTTGATAATCACCGGGTAACCAATTCCCGCGGCAACCTTTTTTGCGTCATCGATATTTTTGACGCCACCATCGGTACCGGGGACGACGGGAACCCCCGCATCCTTCATCATCTGTTTGCTGCCGATCTTCGATCCCATCGCCTTGATCGTCTTCCAGCCGGGACCGACAAAGGTGACATTTTCATCCTTGCAGATCTTTGCAAACCGGTAGTTTTCCGCTAAAAACCCATAACCGGGATGTATCGCTTCTGCACCACTCTTTTTCGCAATATCAACGATTCTCTCAATGTTGAGGTAACTTTTTGAAGGATGGGCCTCCCCGACAAGAAACGCTTCATCAGCATATTTGACATGGAGTGCGTTATTATCAGCAGATGAGTAGATCGCTACCGTCTCAATACCAAGTTCCCGGCATGCCCGCATGACACGGATGGCAATCTCTCCCCGGTTTGCGATCAGGAGTTTTTCAAAATATTTCATTGCACCACCAGCAGGACGTCTCCATTCTGGACGACATCGCCGGTATCCACAAAGATCTCGGTGACCTTTCCGTCAATCGGGCTGTGGATGGGGTTTTCCATCTTCATGGCTTCAAGAACCAGAAGGGTATCACCCTTTTTGACCGTTGCACCACGGTTCACGAGCACCGTAAGCACCATTCCCTGCATATTGCTTTTTATACCTCCGGCAATGTCGCCCCGTGGAATCTTTTGCGGAGTAATACTTGCCACCTCAACTTTGCTTCCCCCGACAGAGACAATGCGGACAGAGAAGACTTCCCCGTCCACTTCCACTTCCATCTGGCTGGGCATCTCGGTTTCAGGTTTTGTCACCGATTGCTTTTTGGGTATCTCTTCCAGTATCCGTTCCCCTTTGAGGAATGACGGTGCAATCGCAGGATAGAGGATATAGGTCAGGACATCTTCTTCCTTTTTTACGAGCCCGGCTTTCTCTGCTTCCTCTTTCATCTTTTCATACGCAGGTTCGAGCAGATCGGCAGGACGTACGGTTATAACCTGTATCATTGCCGATGATCAGGTTCCGGATCTCATCATTAACCGGTGCCGGGTGACTTGCCATAGAGTCCGTGGACATAATCCTTGACTTCCTTTGTCACGTTCCGGTACCGCTGGCCGTTTACCAGCACATTGAGCACCGCCTGGGTACCGACAATCTGGCTGGTGGGAGTGACAAGGGGTGGATAACCGAGATCCTTTCTGACCCGTGGGATCTCTGCAAGCACCTCATCCCATCCGGTTGAGTGCATCCTGTTCCTGTAGTTGGGAGACAAGTGTTGGAGATCATACCTCCGGGCAGCTGGTAGATGAGCACATCGCTGTCAACACGTTCTGATATCGGGTTGAGCAGACCCGGCATATTTCTCCCGGATCTGCATGCAGATATTGCGGACTGCCCGGAGTTTGATGAGGTCGATTCCGGTATCTCCGGGGGGTGCCTATCAGGGATGCAACGACACTTTCTGTCGGGGGCTGGGAAGTTCCCATGGAGAACGGTGACATCGCCGTATCGAGAATGTCAACACCTGCCTCGATTGCATGCCTGGTAACTCATCGGGGCGATTCCGCTCGTTGAATGGCTGTGCAGGCAAACCTTTATATCCACTGCATCTTTGATGCCAATGATCAGCTCCCGCGTCTGCTTCCGGCATGATGAGCCCTGCCATATCCTTGATGCAGATCGAATCGCAATCATGGGCATAGAGTTCTTTTGCCATTTCGATGAATGTCTGCGTGGAGTGAACAGGACTGGTCGTATAAGAAATTGCCCCCTGCAGGTGAGCCCCCACATTTTTTACCTGGTCCATTGACCGTTTCATATTCCGGATATCGTTTAATGCATCGAATACCCGGAAGATATCCACCCCGTTTTTATGCGCTGCCGTGACGAATTTGTCGACCACATCATCAGGATAGTGACGGTAACCGACAAGGTTCTGTCCCCGCAGGAGCATCTGGATCGGGGTGTGCTTCAGTTCAGCCTTCAAGGCCCGGAGACGGTCCCAGGGGTCGTCGTTTAAAAAACGTATGCAGGTATCGAAGGTGGCGCCGCCCCATGCCTCAACGGAAAAAAAACCGCAGTTGTCGATCTCCCTTGCAAGAGGAAGCATATCCTCTGTCCGGAGCCGGGTGGCGATGAGTGACTGGTGGGCATCCCGTAGCGTGGTATCAGTGATATTGACTTTTTTTTGAGAGGCGGTGTGCATGAAGATCCTCAGGGCTTCCATTGGATCATATTAAGCCTCTCAAACCTTCATCGGTAAAGTATAAAAAATTCACTAACTGGAATCAAAGAGAAAATTAAAATGGCTAAAGCAAACATGCCTGCAACGAGGTCCAGAGGTCGGGTAAAAAATGTCGGGCACAGGGTCCCCCCATGCTGATATCCCCGGACTGCAAGCAGTTCTGCAGTATCCTCTGCTCTGGCAAGTGCACCATGGACAAGTACAAGTCCTGCAGGGACGAGGCTGCGCACTTCCCATTGCATACCTTTGATCTTTTCTGCCATACGAATCCGGTCGAGATCGGCAGTGACTGATACGAATGATTGCATTCCCATCTCAGCGACCATACCGAGCTCAAATCCTGCCCTGTTGCCAAACAACCAGACACCCAATGGCTAAGGAATTCTCCTGATTTCTGTTCGCTGAATATCCACATACCAATAAGGACGATAACGGTCATTCTGGCAAAATACGAAAGACCACTTCCGCCAGATAGTTCCAGGACAAGGCTGAAAAATGCAATCATGAGGATTAAAGAAAAAACCAGCCTGATCCTTTTTGCAAGCTGCAGGCGAGGGGTAAACACCAGCCACCAGAGAAAGACAGCGGCAGCACCGTGAAGGCTCATGAACGCCGCCAGAGAGAGAACTGCAGCGGCAGCAATTCTTATCCTTGGATCCTGCATACCGCCTCCCTGAAGGTCATCCAGTGAGATATTTTCAGGCTTGGATCCAAGAGCCGTAAGTCTCTCTATTAATGGCGGGACATGGCGCCAGTGTGTAAATGCATCCGGTGGCGTGCCACAATCAACAAGCATGCCATCAACAATCTCCCAGATCCGCGTTACTCTGGGAAGGATATTCTGTTCATGGGTGAAAATAACGGTGATACCCTGCGACTTTTGCCCGATATGTGCACAGAGTTTTACTTTTTCCTCGCAGTCAAGCGAGCTGAACGGTTCATCAAGCAAGAGAAGGTCATAGTTTTTTGCGAGCACGCATGCAAGGTGGAGTCGTTTGAGTTCGCCCCTGCTCAGTGAGAGGGGTGATGCCTCCTTTTTTCCGGTCAGTCCGATTGCATCAAGGATTTCATCAGGAGCAACTCCCCAGGATGCACATTCTTCTGCAACAGTAAGGCCGGTAACATGGAGTTCCGGGAACTGGAGTGAGAGCATGGTTGTGGTAATCTCCTCTTTCTTAATGTCTCCGCCAGACAGGGGAAGGAGCCCCGCCATCATGAGTGCCAGCGTTGACTTCCCGCTCCCCACATCTCCGCTCACAAGGTGCACGCCTTCATTGAATGTGCCGGATGCAGAAAGTGACCAGTGGTCGCGAACTGCAGATACCCGGTTTAAGGTGATTCTGACCATCAGCACCTCCATAACAACGGATAATACGCTGTGCCTTTGAGGAAAGGAAAGACATCGTCCGGTGTGCCCGCATGGGTAATCCGTCCTGAATCAAAAAAGAGAAGATAATCACTGTGAATGGCTGTGTCCATCTGCTGCGTGCAACGGATAACATAATTCAGCTCCTGATGTTCTGATTCCCTGCTCAATCTTTGCCAAAGAGTGTGCATCAAGATGAGAATCGTATTCGTCAAGGACCAGCACCTTTGGGTGGTGAACCAGTGCTGCAGCAAGAGAAACGAGCACTTTTTCACCCCCGGACAACTCACGGACCGCTCGTTTGAGGAGATGGGTGATACCCATAGTTTCTGCACATGCACGGACGTTTGAATCAATTTCATCGCAGGGAATGCGACGGAAACGAAGCGGGGATGCAATCTCATCAAACACGTTTACAAAAAGAATATTGCGGTCAGGAAACTCATTCACCCACCCGATCTCGGTTTCTCGTGGTGGTACATCATCGATCAGGAGAGTACCGGAGTCTGGCACTGCAATTCCGGCACAGAGCTTGAGAAATGTGGTTTTCCCGCTGCCATTTGCACCAATGATTGTGGTAATGCCGGGTTTGATGGTGAGTGCGTCAATCGCAAGTTTTCGGTAGCACAGGAATTCAGCGGTGATCATGGTAGTCGTTTCGCAATCATGTACGCTGCATATATTTTTATCGCATCACCCGGGATGAACGGAAGCACTCCACTTATTACTGCAGGTAAGAGTCCTATGGTCAAGGGAATACATCAGCCATGCAACGCCACAGATATAGATAATAACGGTTCCAGCCAGAAGTCCTGTTATCCGGATGGTCACAGACTCGTGTTCATAGGCAAGTCCGACCACAAGAGCAGCGAAGATAAACCCGATCAGGTAACCCCCGGTTGGTCCGAGCAGGATGCCAATCCCGGCAACACCCGTATGAAACACCGGTAGTCCCAGTGCGCCGAGAAGCACATACAGCGATACCGGGATTACCGCATATCGCTTCATAACCGCGCCGGCGAGTAAAACAAAGAGTGTCTGGAGGGTCAACGGAACCGGGAAGAAGGGTATCGATACCCATGCCCCAAGGCTGATAAGCGCCAATAAATGCGGCAGAATATGCAATAATTCTGGATTTCTGCAGGTCCCCAAACATCGTCAACCATAAAAAAATTGAATGGTTGACGATAAAAAAGTACCTCTTCACTTACTGCTGATAACAGTCGCCGGAGATAACCCGCTCGAGCTTGCCATTGTCTTTTCTGATGATGAGGGCACCGAACTCATCGATATCGATTGCATCCCCTTCAAAGCTGTTCTTCAGTGTCCGGATCTGCACCCGGTTTTCAAGAGTGCAGGAAAGACTCTTCCATTCCCTGATGATTGTTTCGTATTCTCCGCTCTCAATGAGGAGATACCGGCTCTCGAACTCCTTGAGGATGCGTGCAAGAAATGAAGCACGGTCCACTTCATGCCCGACTTCAGCACTGATAGAAGTGATGTCTTTTTGTAATGCGGGAGAGAACTGGTTTAACGGGACATTCACATCAATACCGATGCTTAAGCAGGCAATAGTGAACCGTGTCTGCTTCTGCTGCAAGTTCAAGAAGAAGTCCGGCAACTTTTTTGTTGCCAATGAAAATATCGTTTGGCCATTTGATCAGGGCACCGAGATCGAACTCCTTGCGGATTGCCCGGGCAATGGCAATCGATCCTGCCATCGTGATCATAAAGATATGATCAATGGGCACGTGGGGTTTGAGAACGATCGTGATCCAGATCCCCCCGCTGGGTGAGACCCATGCCCTCCCCATTCTTCCGATACCCCCGGTCTGTTCTTCGGCAATGATCACCATGCCATGCATCTTCCCGACATCCCCTTCCAGGCACATCTGCTTTGCCCACCCAGATGGTCGAGGGGGTGTTTTCGAGATACCGCATCTTTTTTCCGATAAACTGTGTCTTTAGTTTTTTATGAATCTCATAAGGGAGGAGTTTATTGCTCGTACGCGTGAGTTTGTACCCCTCTTTCTGCGATGAGAAGATATCATATCCCATCCCCCGCAGTTCCTTGATATGCTTCCAGACCGCAGATCGGGTAATTCCCAGTTCATTGCTGATCGTTTCTCCGGAGATAGGGGTTTCTGATCGTTCGAGGATCTCAAGCACTTTGAATGCAGAATCCGGCAAATCATTCACCGCCTTGAACCGCTTTGTTCTGAAGGAAGCGGACAGGGATCTTTGCCGCACACCTGTTTGAGTATCGCAGACTGGTGTTCCATGAGCGTTGCAAGATCAAAAATTCCGGTGATATCAACAACCCCGATTGCCCCGATTGCGTTTCCCTCATGGTCCCTGATGGGACTGACCGTCACGGGAACCCCCTTGTAAGCCCCGCTTGAAGGTGTAGTTTTTATCGGAATATTTTTTGCGATGGCTTCAAGGAGAATGGGACCAATATAATGCCGGTCAATAACCCTGCCCGTCTTCAACACGTATGCCATCTTTTTCCACTGACTTTGCCGTAACGGGAAGGCGGTGGATCAATTCGTGGACTGCAAGGACAACTGGTTCAAGATCGCCTGCTTCCGCGCTGCAGGACAACGAATAACGGTGCATCGGATGTATACCTCTGTTATACACTGGTCAATTTCTATCTAGAAGAAGATTGCGCATGAGGGATGTACAGTTATATCAAAATATAAGAACTCAATGGTGGATTGGGTGTTCCGGGAATTCATACAATATTTCATCCAGTATCGGAGAATCAGGAGGGTGAGGCACTTCCCCTTGCTGTCCACCATCCCCCTGACCATAAAGCGAGTTCGAATCCCGAGTTTTGTCGTTATTGAACTAAACCAGAAAACTTATAACAATTGAATAAAATATAGTGCACCAATCCTCATTGCATCTTTAAGATGCTATAGTGGAGTTGAACTTTTCAATTTCAAGAATTCGGAAATGAAGAGTAGGGTGTTAAAGTATGACGATAATTTCGGATAATAATAAGGGGCGGTCCAGACCGCTCGGAACGTTGGGGGGCTCATGGCGTCTCCTGATAATTCCGGTATTGCTCATCATGATTCTCCCCATCGGGGTCAATGCCACGATGTTCCGGAACGATTCCCGGCATACCGGGGTATATAATGACGGGGGAACGCCTACGAATGCTCTGAACTGGTCCTTCCAGCCGAATACCAACGCATCTCTGGACGCCAGTTTCTGGGCAAGTCCCACGGTTGTCAACGGTGTTGTCTATATCGGGGGCAACGACCAGATAATGTATGCCATTAATGCGTTTACGGGTGCGTCCATCTGGAACAGCACAATTTCCAATGGTGATATTGACTCATCCGCAGCGGTGTCGAACGGGCGCGTCATTTTCGGGAGCTACGACAGTAATGTGTATTCCCTCGATTTGAATGGTGTAAAAGTCTGGAACACGCACCACTTCATCCGGGATTCGGACAAGTCCCGCCGTGGAGAACGGATATATCTATATCGCGAACGATGCCGGCAGAGTGTATCGACTCATCGAGAGTTCCGGTGTCATAGATTGGCAATGCCCAGACTAACCTCACCCCCGGCGGAGGGATGCACTCAAGTCCCGCGGTAGCGAATGGTGTTGTCTATGTGGGGAATATGGATGGCAAGCTCTATGCCCTCTACGCCAATAACGGTACACAATTCTGGAATCTACACCACCACGGCAGGACAAGAGGTATACTCAAGTCCCGCAGTTGTAAACGATGTAGTTTATGTCGGGAGCAACGATCAAGGTTTGTATGCCATCGGAGCAACGAACGGTACCATACCTCTGGAGAGTCGAAACTGGTGGCGGGGTTGCATCAAGTCCTGCGGTGGCGAATGGATCTGTCTATTTCGGGAGCTTCGACCGCAATTTATATGCCATAAATGCGAATCACCGGCGCCCCTCAATGGAGTTCCGCTACAGGATTAGATGTTTACTCAAGTCCAGCAGTGGCGAACGGTGTCGTCTATGTTGGAAGCAACGATAACAAGCTCTATGCCTTCTATGCCAATAACGGCACGAAAAAATGGGACTACACCACCAATGGAGACGTTTATTCAAGTCCTGCGGTAGCGAACGGTCACGTCTATGTAGCGACCACCGCAAACAACGGGATTGTGTATTCATTCGGAACCGGTGAAGCTCCCCATTATACCAGCATTAACCGTAAGTGCAAGCCCGACCACCGTAACAACAGGTGTAGCAACTAATGTGAACTTCACGGTAAGAAATGCAACTTCGAATGCCCTGGTGAGTGGCGCAACAGTTACCCTGACCGGAGCAGCGACGGGAACAGGTACAACGGGTGCTGACGGGAATGCAACCATCAATGTGAATGCCGCAGGTGCTGGCGCAATAACTGCAACAGCAACTCTGAGTGGCTATACAAGCGGAACGACAACGGTAACCGCGAATGCAGCATTACCGGTATTGACCGTAGCAGCAAACCGGACCACCGTTACAGTGGCACACCAACCAGTGTGAACTTTATGGTTAGAAATCAATCATCCGGGCTCGCAGTGAGTGGAGCAACAGTTGCCCTTACCGGTGCAGCAACGGGAACTGGCACCACCGGTGCTGGTGGTAATACCACTATCAGTGTGAATGCCACGGGTGCAGGCGCAATAACTGCAACTGCAAGCCTGACAGGTTATATAAGCAACACTACAACGGTAACCGCGACTGTTGTCGGTTCGATGACGAAGATTGGTATTTACAACGGCGGCAACTGGTATATTGATTCCAATGGTGACGGGCTGTTTACTGGTAGTGACAAGTATATTCCCTACGGAGCAACCGGCTGGACACAACTTGTCGGTGACTGGAATGGAGATGGGATAAGCGAGATAGGGATTTACAAAGACGCGGTCTGGTATCTCGATTATGGTGGCAGTGGTGTCATAGATGCTAATACGAGATATTACCAGTTCGGTGCTGCAGGCTGGACTCCTGTCATTGGAGACTGGAATAATGATAAAAAAGATGAGATCGGTGTCTACCAGAACGGTAACTGGTATCTTGACTATAATGGGAATGGTTTCTGGGATACCGGAGATAAGAATTATGGATTCGGTGCGACCGGGTGGACACCTATTGTAGGGAAATGGACTGCTGACGGTATCTCAAAGATCGGTGTTTACAACGGCGGCAACTGGTATATTGATTCCAATGGCGACGGGCTGTTTACTGGTAGTGACAAGTATATTCCCTACGGAGCAACCGGCTGGACACAGCTTGTCGGTGACTGGAATGGAGATGGGATAAGCGAGATAGGGATCTACAACAACGCAGTCTGGTATCTCGATTATGGTGGCAGTGGTGTCATAGATGCTAATACGAGATATTACCAGTTCGGTGCAGCAGGCTGGACGCCTGCTGACTGGAAACTGGAATGCTGATACCAGGGATGAGATCGGTGTCTACCAGAACGGTAACTGGTATCTCGATAATAATGGGAATGGTGTCTGGGATGCCGGAGATAAGAATTATGGATTCGGTACTACCGGGTGGACCCCTGTTGTAGGGAAATGGTAAAAAAATCATTTTTTTAAAGTGATATCTCTTCACTTTATCATTATTTTTCTTAACCTCTTAAGGTAAGCAAATCAGGTGATGCTCAACGAATCTTTTTTAAAAACGAATATCCCGGGGTGTCTGAATCTCATGGATTTTCTGACGGATACCGATCGATTTTTAAGCGGTATAACAATGTCGAAAACCCGTTTTATACGTTCTGAACCTTGTTTCAGATGTCATCTGGATAGGGAGATAAAGCAGTCTCTGGATTTCGGGTATATTTTTCATTACTCGGGAAATTATAATCTGATAAAAAACGTAAATCACTAACGGAACAAATAAATGTTTTTTTAAAGAATTACTATACCTGGGAAACCTGATGGAATATAAAGATGCACTTTTCCGGTTTGAGATAGCAGATCAGTTACTTGGTTTTTTGGATACTGATCTTTCCGGAAAAGTACTCCTTGACATTGGTTGCGGTTCGGGGAATATGTTACTTGCAGCAATACATAAAAATGCAAAAGAGTGTATAGGAGTTGATATTGATCTAAAAGACCTTGGAGATAACCATTTTTCTGAAATAGCACGTCAATACAATATCGATATAACAAATATCAGGATATATGAGGTCAGAATAGAAAATATTAATTTTTCCGACAATTCCTTTGACATTATTACATTAATTGATAGTATCGAACATATGGATAATCCCGAGATTATTTTAAAAGAAATCAGCAGACTTTTAAAACCCGGGGGATTCTTCCTTTTAAACGTAAGTCCTTTATATTATAGTCCTTTGGGGCATCATTTATTCATTTATTTTCCAAAAGAAGAATATCCGTGGGTTCATCTTTATAAAAATTTTAATGATCTGATCAAGGAAAAAAATGTGGAAGCATGGTACCTGGATCACTTACAGGGTTTAAATAAAATCACCAGTGCAAAAATACTGGACTATTCCAAAAAATGTGGATTAAGATTATTGAAATGCCAAACCGTAGAAGTTGGCAGAGAAATTTTTTCCCGGTTTAATGAAAAAATTGATCCTGGTTTGATGCCCCCCTCAATCGATGATCTTTTCATTGAATCTAATACTATCCTTTTTACCAAGTAATACTCTAAAACTCCAGAATGTTCCCTTCTTACCCCAATTTGAACAAAATCCAATGAGCAGGTAAATTTTTTGAAGGTGTCGATGAATGTCAGATGGAAGTGATTGAGATCGTGTATTTATAAAATTTATTTCTTAACTCAAATCAGGTGAAACCAATTTTCAAATAACTTATTTCTCCTTTAGGTATTTCCGATGAATTCTGACGAAATGGCAGGAAGAATCGGCGACCTACCCCTCGAACCGGATGGCATCGTAAGGGTTCATCATGCTGCTCTGGTACGCAGGCCAGAGCGAGGCCACGCTTCCGATCACAATCACGATGAGCAATGCCAGACCTGCCATCGAACCAATCTCCATCAGCGGAGGCATCCGGAATGAAACCTGGAGAGCGCTGTTCAGTATGCCCCCGCTATTCATAAGGAAGAATGCCAATAGGCTTACACCCACTCCGATGATCCCTCCAATCGCAGCAAGAACCAGCGATTCAGCGATCACAAGGAAGAAGACGACCTTTCTTTTCGCACCCATTGCCTTGAGAAGTCCTATCTCACGCTGGCGTTCATGGGCAACCATCGCTGCGATGAGTGCGATCAGAGGAAGTGCAGCGATGACAACGAATGCAGAAATTATCAGCAGGAGGGCAGGTATGTCCTGAATATCCCGGGAAACGGGAGTCAGGGTAAAATGCCGGTTAATGACCGCAATATTCCTGGCGGAATTTGAAGATGAAAAGGCTTTGTTTATGCGAGACCCGACTGTATCGGAATTTTCTCCCGGTGAATCCCGTACGAAGACTGCGCTGATATCTCCCGGCAGGATGCGGGGCCGGTGCGGGGAGCAATACCTTCTGCTGCTGCAAGGACATACGCATCATCCAGTCCCATATAGATGGTAGTATCAGCCGCAGATTGTGTCGGATCAAGTCTGCCGGCAACAATATACGTATGGTTCTTCACCGAGATCGGCGATAGGAACTTCTCCGTCAATATCCTGCCCGATAATAACTTCCCCTCGCTTAAGTGGAGCGCCCAGAGGCTGTTGCAGCCACGGCTGGATGGTAAAATCAGATTCCGGATCGATTCCGAAAATGCTGACCGGTGATGATGACAATTCCGGCAATTCCAGTGTCAAAACATAGAGCTGTGGGCTTGTTTCCGCCACTCCCGAAACGTTCCCGAGTGTGTCCATAATGCTTTTGTTAACCCGGAAAATGGACGGATTAACACTCACTATTGCTCCTGTACTGGCTCCTCCGCCATACCCCGTGGTTATCAGGTATTGAACCGGAACCACGATATGGTCCGCTCCCATCCGTGAAATACCCCTTTCAACACCCCCAACCGCTCCTGCCAGCAGGAATTGCCCGGAAAAAATGTTTGCTGCAATAAAGGCAAAACAAAATATCGTCGCAAGGTTGCGACCCGGTTTGTTCCGGATTCCTGCCATGATGAAGGTTACATAGTTCATCTTCTTGTTCATGGCACAACCTTAAGATCCGAATATTTTCGGATGTTTTCTTGTCTTCTTCCTTACAGAGCATGAGGCGGTATTTTTCACCAGTTTTCCCCGTGTCATGCCATACGTCCTGGTTGCGTAGGAAATAAGATCCGGATTGTGGGTGACCATTACAATAGTCATCCCCTCGCGGTTCAGCTGACCGAACAATTCCATGATCTCATATTCGGTGTCAGCATCAAGATCGCCGGTCGGCTCATCCGCAATGAGGAGTGATGGATTGTTGATGAGTGCCCGTGCAATAGCGACCCTTTTCATCTCACCGCTTGACAGAGTATGGGGATAAGCATCTTCCCTTTCTGACATTCCCACTTTTTTGAGGAGTTCTGCAGCCCGTGAACGGTTGCCAGGACCATCGTGATAAAAAAGCGTTGGCAGCAATACATTCTCTAGTGCGGTGATCGTGGGAATAAGCCCGGAAAACTGGAACACAAACCCGATTTTTTCAGCACGCAATGCTGCGATTTTGTCTTCAGGAAGACTGCTGATATCCACCCCTTCAAACCGGATTATGCCTGAAGTTGGGCGGATCAGGCCGGCCAGCATTCCCAGAAGTGTGGATTTACCGCTCCCGGAACGTCCTAATATTAATACAAATTCCCCGGTTTTTACTTCGATATATGCATTATCTACTGCCAATACCTCTGAATTTTTGCTGCTGAAGGCTTTTGTAACGCCACTGACCTGTATCATGATTCTCCTCTCCGAATAGTCCCATAGGGATCTGACCGTGTGATGCGCCAGGCAGGATACAGCGATGCTATACCTCCGGTAACTATTGCCAGGAACAGGGCAATCCCCCCGTCAACCAGTATCGAGAGAGGGGAAGGGATGATAAAAGGGATTTTCAGGCCAGATGCAATAAAATCCTGGAAACCCACAAGAATTACAGCGGCGGTTCCTATGCCGATGAGACCCCCGGTAATCGATAACGAGAATGACTCTGCAAGCATCAGTCTCGTTACGTATCCTTTCGTTGCACCGAGTGCCTGGAGTATGGCCACTTCCCGTGTGCGTTCATGGGCTACCATGGCTGAAATAACGCCGAGAAGCGGAATGGACACGATCATTACAGCAAGGGTAGAACCATACAGGATACGGGTGACGGCACCCAGTTGCCTGCTGACCGCGTTTAGAAGACCATCGGGAGTTATGGTCCTGGTTCCCGGAACCTGTTGCTGGATCTCACGGGCAACATCTGCAGGTGTTGTTCCCGGATCAACTTTCACCAGCACTGCAGAAACCATTCCCGGGGGAATTGTCAGTTTTTTTACCGCCTTTAAAGCAGACTCATCTGCCATCACATACGCATTCACGCTTTACCAAGGTTATGTTACCAACACCAACAAGCTCCTGGACACCCTTGGTCAGATGCTCAAAGACGGAAAAACCGGAACACCAGAGTACGCTGAGCTAAAAAGAAGGCTGGGGTGGGAATTCAACGGCATGATGTTTACCAACACGACCTTGAAAACCTCGGGGGAAAAACCTCTCCTGAGAAAAGCAAGCGTCTCATCAAAGAGCTTGCCGAAAATTTTGGGAGTTACTAAGCTGGGAAAAGGACTTTAAAGCTACCGGAGCGATGCGGGGTATAGGCTGGGTGGTGGTCTATCAGGACCCGATGGCCAATAAACTCATTAACTTTTGGATCAATGAGCATGATGTTTCCCATCCTGCGGCTGCAATCCCCTGCTCATCATGGATGTATTTGAGCATGCCTTTATGCTTGATTATGGTCTCAAACGGGCTGACTATATTGAGGCCTTCTTTAAAATATTAACTGGCCGCAGATTGAAGCCAGAATAAAATGACCAGGAAAATGCACGGGGCATTTCTCGTGGTTATTTAGATAGAGAATATGCCCCTTACCTACTCTTA
>CAWDZO010000017.1:0-49223 GCA_963806845.1 uncultured Methanoregulaceae archaeon | reverse complement strand
ACCATAAGAGAAACTGGAGGGCTGAAAGGCCGGCATCGAGAAACTGGATGGATATATTTACCACTATATTGCCGTGCCCTCCGCACGTAATAACACCCTGGCAACCCTGAAGCAGGAAACAAATTCCATTGACCAAATAGTTCAGAACTATAAAGGCAAAAAAGTGGCTCCTGACGAAAGGAAGCTGATAGCCGATTTAGACACAGCCTGGGCCGAGATGCAGCGCGGATATAAGGAAATAATGAAAGTGGCGGATGGCGGTAAAAATGATGAGGTTTCCCGCCTGCTGGCCGATGGAAGCTATTTGAGCAAAGCCCGAAAGAACACCCTGGCTGCGGTTCGTAACCTCAATGATTATACCACCAGGCCGGAACGAAGCAGCCATCAAGGCAAACGCCGTGGGCAACAGGAGGCTGGTCGGGTATACTTTGGATGTTGTTGGCTGTTGGGCTATTCTCTTAATCGTGATGGGGATAATTATTACCCAGTCGATCACCAACCCGCTGAAGAAGGGTGTTCTGATGATGGAGGAATCTGTTAAACGAGGTCACCTCTCCCACCGGTTGCATTTTAACAGGAAGGATGAAATAGGTGAGCTTGACCCATGCCATGGATCAGTTTGCGGACTATCTTCAGCAAAATGTTATATTCAACATGCAGCAGATATCCGAAGGCAATATAAATATTGAGCCGGACCTAATCGACGACAAGGATGAGATTGGCCCGGCACTAAAAAGAATGACTAACGCAATCAGCTCAATGAGCGATGAGACTCAATTGATGTCGCATTCGCCGCGCCTTGATGGCAACCTTGTGGTATAGAGCCGATGTGACAACTTCCACGGTGATTATAAGGAAATCGTGCCAGGGATTCAACGATACGCTGGACGGTGTGGTGGCCCGACTCTCGAAGGAGCGTCGGATGTTCTAGTAAAACTGGCCACAAAGGGACCTGACGGCTCGAGTAACAGCGCGATGATAAAGGATTCTACAACAGATCAAAAAAACTATAAATGCAGTCGGCAGAGGACCTGGACAAGACCTTGCAACAGGTGGCCATCGGGGCGGACCAGGTGCGCTGTCGGCCACCATCCAGATAAGCACGGTCGGGCAGTCATTGTCGCAGGGGGCCAGCGAACAGGCCAGTTCTCTGGAGGAAGTGTCCAGCAGCCTGCAGGAGATGTCCTCCATGACCAAGCAGAACACACTCAACGCCAAGGAAGCCAAGGGCGTGGCGGATCAGGCCCGCTGAGACTTGCGGCTGCAGACCGTGACCAGGTAATCTTTGGCAATGATAATCCCCAGCGGATGAGTGGTCAGGGTTTTGATCTCTTCAAATTCGGTCATCACCGGAATATCCATGACGATCAGGACCACCCCGTCATCTGCATCAATACGGGGGCGTTCTTCTTCATCAAGGGCTGCTTTTAAGAATTCAGGAGGAATGGCACATTTCTCTGCAACAGTAGCAATCTCGGTTTCTGAAGGTTCATATAACCGGATCCATGAATCTTCGGAGATCACCTCTATTTTTTCGGTGACGGCCGGTTCCTGCTCTTTTTTTGTCTTAAAGATCTGCATCAAGGCCAAATCCCTCCTGCATATGTTTTTTAAATAAAGGGAACTTTCACCCGTTGAGGTTGAAAGACCCTTATAGTCAGTACCCATCATCTTTGCGCTGGTAAAGATTAATTGTCACCCGCTTTATTTATGGAGTACCGTTGACTTTTTTTAAAAGCCGTATCTCTTGATTGTTTTAGGGTGGGAACCAGTTAAAAAAAGAATATCTGACCATTCACCGCGGAGAACCCGGGAATTATTCTCGTGTTTTCTCATCTTTTTTATTTTTGTCATGGAATGTGCAGAACGAACCGCACCGGGTGCACCCTTCGTTACAGGGCTCAGTATGGATGGTAATATTTGCCCGGGAAACTCAGTTTTCAGGTCTGATTCAAGATGATCGGCAAGATCGTGAGACTGTAGCACAGAGACCGTAACCGGGCATGACAAGGTGAAACTCGATAAATATTTCCGGGCCTGAACGCCGTGTCTTAAGGTCATGAAATCCGGCATAACTGCTTGCATGATCGCAGATGATTTCCTGTATCCGCCGCTCATCTGCCTGGGGAATGCTATGGTCGATGAGATCGGAAAATGAACGCCGGGTGAGATCATACGCGGCTTTCATAATAACCAGAGCGACACCAATAGCAATGAGCGGGTCAAAAAGCGTTATGCCGGTCAGACGGATAAGAATGAGCCCGATGAATACACCCAGTGAGGTATAGACATCCGTCCGCAGGTGCCATGCATCGCTTTCGAGTGCTATGGAATCAGACTGTCTGGCAACCTTCATAAGGCGCTGGGAAACAAACCAGTTCACCAGCGCAGAGATCCCCATAACAGCGATACCGTATATGAGCAGTTCCGGTTTTAAGAGCTCGGATGATTCTCCGAGCAGTTTTTGTGATGCCTCCCAGATAATCAGGATCGCAGCAACAAAAATTAACAGGGCTTCAATCAATCCTGAAATATCCTCAAATTTGCCATGGCCGAACTCATGATGGGCATCCGGGGGTTCGGCTGATTTCCGAACCGAGAAAAATGCAATAACCGCTGCGACAAGATCCATCGATGAATGAATTGCTTCTGAAATTATACTGACAGAGCCAATCGCAAATCCGACGATAAATTTCATCAGGACAAGTCCGCTGTTGGAGATAACTGACAGGCGTGCAGTTTTTTCCTTCAGCTGATCCAGCGCTGCTTTATCCATGGGAGGATTATTCATGAAATTCTCAGTACCTTTCGGCGTTTTGTTCACATCAAAGTATTGAGAAATTATCCTCCTGAATATCAACAGACCTTGATATCCAGGGATCCAGGCAGAATTCTTCATAGAATGTAATTATACGGGTAAAATTTGTTCAAAAATCAATATAGTTAAATTAAACTGAATAAATTAAAAAAATAAAATTAATATACATGGAATAACTATTCAAATAGATATGCCCGGCACTTCCTCTTCCCGGTCTTTTTTTACAAAAACATCAGACGGCCAGAATACTGGTGAGCCATCAGAGGATAATCGGGCATTCAAACGTGCTAGGTTCTGGTTTTGGCCAATTGTTTTGAGCGTTACCATTTGTTTTGGGTTCTTTGCCGGAATACAGGGAGCATTTGTTGGTTTTTTCTACGGGCTCGTCGGGGGTGGGTTTCTTCTCCATGAAAGTATGCAGGTAAAAAAAAAGGGAAAATAAGGGTAATGCAAGACTTTGAATTAAGGATACGTTTCTGAAAGATACCAATAAAAAACGGTTTCTCGTTCTCAATGAAGTCTCAATAACACCGCGACTATCAGTTTTCCCCTAGAGCATTTTCTCTTCGTATTGTGCACGGTAGAACGCTCGTCAGGCAGCCGCTCTTATATCTTTTTTTACCGTTATATCAGAAGTGAGGCGCAGAAAAAAACAGAGATACCAATAACCCGAGAACAGAATGCGAGGGATGGGATTCGAACCCAAGAACTCCTACGAGACTAGGCCCTCAACCTAGCGCCTTTGACCTGGCTTGGCTACCCTCGCTTTGTGACATTACAAAGAGGTTGTCTATCTAATAAAATCTTATGCAAACAAAATTCCCTTCAGGATTTTTTTAAACTATCTTCACCCCGTGATCATCTCATCACCAATGAATCACTTCAGGGTGATTCCAACCCAGCCCGCACCAGGGTAATTTTCTTACTATGATGGCGCCAGATCAGCATCGCTGTATATTTATATACGTCATACCCAGTGGTGAGTATGTGGTCAGACATCATTCATGAGTTTTCCGATTCACCCTCTCAGAGCCGCGTGGTACGGTTCCTGCTTGAGAATGGTTTTGGTGTAACCGAAGACGGACGGATCAGTTGTAATGGTATCGAGGTGCCCGCAACCGCGGTGGCTAAAGCAATCGGGTCCGATCGCCGGGTCGTTGACGCTACAGCACATCGAATCCTTGAACGCCCGTTCCTCCGGGATATTTTTCTGAATATGCGGGCTACGCCGGACCTTTCCAAGGTTGCTGAATCCCTTGGGTTCGCTGTCATCACCGTCCTCCCAAAAAATGCAAGTGAGCGGGGCATTGTCGGTGCAGTAGTCCATGTACTTGCAATGCACGATGTCGCTATCCGGCAAATCTTTGTTACTGACCCTGAGTTTTCCGAAGAGCCCCGGCTCGTTATCATTGTTGAAGAGTCTATGCCAATTGGAGTCATCGAACAGATCCGTGCACTGCCCCAGGTAAGACAAGTCATCATCTAGGAAATACCATCCGCTCAACAACAACGGGTCGCTTCCTTATCCCTTCTTAGGCTCTGGAGAAATGTTTTTGTTATGCTATGAAATACGATGCACGGGTATGATGATGGAGGGAACGGTGCCTGTCCCCCGATACCACCCCTGCGCTGAGCGATGATAACGTATTCCCGGTTCGGGATCTGTCGCATTTTGGGGAACCACAGCGGCGGGGGTGAAACCCCGATGAGCATCTACCCTGTTTTTGATCATTTCTCCAGGGCCCCTTTTCAAATACGTTCAGCAAAAGAATTATCAGATCTGAACAGAATTATCCATTATGCCTCAGAGGACCCTCACTGCATGGCTTTGCCCGCCTGCCGGCAGTTCCCCTGCGAAAAGCAATCGGATGAAAATACATCGGAGAACTTCTGAATCAGATGATAATCCGGGCAAAACTTTTTCCCGATCCAAAAAAGAATGAGAAAGAAATTCGTTCAATCTGAAATGTTATATTTTTTTCTCGGGTTTTATTCTAAAAACGGATGATTTTTCCTGATCCGGTTTTTTCAGCTGCAGAGCAACTCAACTTCCTGCGCAAGATGATATATCCGACGCCGTACCTTTCTTGGCAGGTGAATGGCAGACGCGATGCTTTCATCAATAATCACCCGCTTTCTCCCTTCAATAAGGTTGTCGGCGTGGGTAACGATCTTCTCTTCTGTCGTCAGTGGCATACAGTCACGGGGAGATAACCTGAGTAGTGTACATTCATCCGCAGTAAGTCCTGCACCCGTATGGCACTCAACAATACGGGCGACCTCCTCGCTGATCCCCTGTGCACGCAACAGGTCTGCTCCCCGCTGTGCATGCAGGATCGTGTGACTTGCCCCTCTCCCGATATCGTGGAGCATCGCCCCCTCTCTTACCAGATTCACCGCAACAAGGGTATTGCGCCGCGCGTATTCAAGTGCAACATCGCGTACGGCCCGGCAGTGAGCTATAACCTTTTCGCTGCACCCTGCTTCACGCAGCTGCTGCTCATAGTTTTTTTCTGACCGGTCAGGCATGACCCAGTGATTTTTTAATATCGTCAATCCGGTGTTTGAGGGATCGCAGGAGCATATCGTTATCAAAATGGGTCACGGCTTTCTGGCAGCCCGGACAGTTGAAATCGCAGTTCATTGCCTGCGGGAAGGTGAAGAGCACCTGGCAGTCCTTGCAGATGAAGAAATCGTTTTCTTCTTCATACTTTTCGCGCCGTTCGAGTTTTTCCAGTACGAGCTCCATGTCTTCCCGTATCGCACTATAGATGTGATCGGTACGCAGCTGCCAGAGATAGGTCAGCCAGCCCGTTTCATTGTTTTTAATCCGGTGATATTCGGCAAGCCGTTTTTCATACAGGGTATAGAGCGTGTGCCTCACCGTATTCAGGTTGATACCGGTGCGTGCGGCAAGGTCTTCATCGCTGTACTCACCCTCACGCGGGAACCGTTCGATGAGGTTGAGCCCTTCATCTTTTACCAACCGGTGAAGGTATGCACGTATGGCCGGATCGTTAAGCATGTCTTCTATGGGATCCATCACCGTATGTATTGTCGGACGGTGCTAATATGTTTATCCAGCATACAAAAATGCAGTCTTCGCGTGTCTGTCCCCAGCCATAAACACTGACTAATGCCTGATCGGCTTCAAAAGATGTATCCTGGCCACGGGATATCTGCCACATAGGATGCCAGATCTTTAAGATCTGAGGTAATTGTCAAATCCCTGTCGGCAAAGAGGATGCTGCGTACTGCAACCTGTTTGGGAGAGAGCAACCCTGAAGGGAGTTTTCCGGCACAGGCATCGACATGATACTGGAACAGGTTACAACCGTATGCCATTTCAACGGTATCGATCGTTCCCTGGAAACCGGGGATTTATCTCAATTGCATTGGCAGTAGTGCGGCCAAGAACAAAATCGATCCCGATAGTGCCGAGGCACCCGCTTGCAGCAGCGATCTGTTCTGCCCGGGTAATCATTTCCCGGCAGAGCGGATGATCAAACGGGGTGACCGAACCGCAGAATCCAAACGAGGATTCTCCATCCCCCCGTAAAATCTGCTCGTTTACCGCAATCGCCCGTGCCCGTGAACCATCCGTAACACAACAGACGCTTGCCGGAATACCCTCAACGATTTCCTGGCGGATATAGGGTAGAGCCGGGATTCAGGTTTTCCCATGCAGAGAGCCCGGCACTATCCCGTACTATCGCATTCCGCCAGCCGCCCGGCACCCCTCCGCGGTTTGATCATGGCAGGATATTCTCCCTCAGCCAGAAGCCGGGGGACAGGAACGGGAAGGGCTTCAAAAAAATGCTGGATATCCAGTTTATCCAAAAAACGGGCAACTTTATTTTTTGGAGTCCCGCAGAGCGGAAGGGGGATACAAAGATCTTCTGCTCCGGAGGTAACAATAACGAGATCAAAGGTATGGCGCCGGCTTATATCATGTATCGCATCGGGAAGATCTGCAAGTTCTGAAAATTTTTCCTGGTCGGTTGTATACCAGGAAAGGTCCTGATCGCAGAAATGATCAACAGCACATACTTCATAACCTGCGCGGGCTGCAGACTGGGCAACATGGCGGGTTGAAAATCCGGCAACCAGTACCCGGCCCTTCACAGTTCCTCCGTCTGTTTTCCCGCTTTTGTGGGAACTATGCGGATCTGGGCTCCGGGAAATTCATTCCCCAATTCCTGCCCGGAAAAATAGTGATCGAGAAAGAGGGCAAGACTCGATATCTCGGAATGGGGTTGACCGGTAACTGCCACATTATAATCCGCAAGCCCATAGATCTCACCCGGGCACTTTCTCTGCACCAACAATGACAAGAATTTTTTCGTGGGACTGAATATCACCAATAACATCGGGAAGGTTAAGGCCATACATGGTGAGGTGAACGACGGTTCCACCCTGAGCCTTCCAGTCCCGGATACAGGAGCGCCATTTCACCGTATCCTGACAGAAAAAATCGCCTCCCCAGCGGCTGACCACGTCACCAATACTCTGGACAACCCCTTTATCAGCAGCAGCAAGGTACATCCCCTTTGCACCCAGCGCCCGGGCAGTTAAGCCGACATGGGTTGTTACCCTCTGGTCGCGCTCGGGGCGGTGTCCAATCCGGAGAATAATAACTTCCTTTCCTGGCATGCTACGTTTTCCGCTCTTTAATCACACCATTTTCTATGGTGTACGGGAGATCCTGCGAGTATTTTACCTGGCAGCGTATGAGGGCCTCACCAAAGTTAAGCACCCGCAGTTTTCCTTCAGTCCGTTCGATCAGAAGATACCGTTCAAGACGTTCGAGAGATGCATCAACAACACAAGGGTCAAGCCCGCTCGCAGTGACCAGACCTTCAACCGAAATCGACGGTTCCTTTACAATGAAGGTGATAGATCACCCAGTCCGCATCCTCTTCTTTCACCTTTATTCATTCCTCATAGTGGTGAATAAGGGTTTTGTCCTGCTGCTCTAAAGAAATGCGTCTTTATTGACTCTGGAGAATTCCTTTTACTCAGATATGAAAACAAAGCACGGGTAAGCTGACGGAGGGGACAGTGCCTGTCCCCAGCAGACTCCCCTTCGCTTATGGGATAGTATTGTGTTAACTGTTCAGCTAGTATCGCATTTTGGGGGGGAGCCGAAGCGGCGGGGGTTAAACCTCCGTGAGCGTTTAGCTTGTTATTGAGCATTTCCTATGAAAATCGTAGTATTCAGATATGATACGGAGATTGTTACCACTCTTAACCGTTACGATAATTGCCGCCGCCCCCGACGGGGCGCCCCCGCGGCGGATCAGTGACTGAAAATTAAAAAAAACTCCCTTACCACCGTGCCTCGGAGAGATCCTGCGGCGGGGATCCTTTGGAAAAGTATGATTTTCATGATTTGGATATAAGCTGAATCGATTCATGCCTGTTTCAACAGAGCCTCTTCATGAGCATTTTTTTTAAGTCTCCGCAACCAATGACTGGCAATGAATCCTGATGGATCCCCGGTTCCTTATCCAACCTTAGTAGCCCTTGCTGATCATCTCTTTGAAGAATGCGAGGATGATGTCAAATGTCTTTCCCACCGGATAGATGCACTCGATTCCGCCCTGCGCAACGAATTGCTTGTGTCCGATCTGCTGAATGCCTATCAGGTATTCTATTATTTTTTCCGCATACTGACCGATGATCTGGTTTGTGAGCGGCTTGAACTGGAACCAGCCTCGTCACTCATCCGAGGAGTAAAAATTGATGAAGTCGAACTTCTGGACCTGGTCTTTTCAGTAAAAAATCATGAACCCGTAATCACCGTGTCAGATGGTGAACACCCACTCGTGACCTATAAGGGAAAAACGGCCTATACTGAAGGGATGAAATATATCGAAAATCCTCCGTATTGAAATAATATTTCCCGAAGGGAACCTGTTGCTGTGAGAGCAATCCAGAGGTTTTCGTACCTGGCGCAGGTAGTCGATCTTCGGTACAGATCCCGTGTCATCAAGTTTGTGCGGCGAAGGGATTGGGGTTAACGAATGATGGCGGACGCACAGGTTTATTGTGCAAAAGGACAAATGGTACATTAAGCCCAAAACGGAGAATATGACCATGGTAAAGAACTGCAATCCTCTTACCGAGAAAGTGCTCGTTTCGACGGATACCAAACAAGCCCTGATGTCCATCAAGGAGCCGGGGGAACGGTACGGGGATGTGATCGACCGGGTGTTGCAGGACCGGAAGCGCCAGGACTTCATTGCACACCTGGATAAGATCGCAGAGGAAGGAGAATTCGTCCCGCTCGACAGCGATCCCGAATACGCGGCACTGAAAAAAGAGATGCGTCGTGAGAGTAAACATCGACAAGCGGGCGCTGCAGTACGTTAACAGCCTGCCGGAGAAGGATCGCAGGATCGTCAAGCAGCACCTGCTGAAGCTTGAAGATCCGTATACTGCCCCGGATGTGGAGCTGTTGCAGAACGGTCATTGCCGGATGCATATCGCTCATTCCTATACTGCGTTCTTCGATGTTCTGCCCGGGGGCATTGTCAACATTCTCGAAGTGATGACGATCGAGGAAGCACATAAGCGGTACAAGCGGTTCGGGAGGTAACCGTACCGGGCAGGAGATCCCCGTATCCCTTATGGACTTCGTCTGTGATCGGGGTGACGATCCTTCTGTTGGGGATGTGACCAGGGTAAGTTTTGCGATATCTCGAAATTCCTTCTTTTTGGCAAACAGGGCCTGAAACAGGCGATTTTGGAAAAGTCACTTTTTTGTAGGATTCGGGAAAAGTGCCGAATTCGCGGAAAAGGGAGCTCTTAATTTTAGGATTCGTTCATTTTGGGCGCTGTCTGGTGAGAATCGTGTGGTATTGACCCGGAAAAGTGCGCTAACAGACCCTTTTGGAGGGAGGATCTCCTCCAAATGCGTGGCAGAGCTCGGGAAATGAAAAAATGGGGGGACCCAACTCTTCATTACCACAAGAGCACTTCATAAAATCACCCTTCGGGCGAAACATCCACGAGAACAAGGATTGAAACTTCATGGAGACGAGGGCATACCCAGCGATCATCGCCTTTGGGCACACCGTCCACAAAGAATAGTTGCAGATATTTTAATTCCCGGCATTGCCCGATTATATCCGATCTCCCGCACTGATCAGCTGCTCATCGACCACCGCAGAAACCAATGGCGGGAGATTTCCCCATTTCACCAGTGTTTCTCCCATAATGGCAAAAACCCCGGAGACTTCATTCGGGTTTATCCGGTCGAGAACCGTCTGGTCATCGGGCCGGATCTGGTTGCAGACCGAAGTAGCCCAGGCATCGGCAAGCGCAACATCGCGGGAGAAGATCGTGACTGCATCTGCACATCCAAATGAGATGGAGGGTCCGACCGTTGCCGAAGAGGTGCAGATACCCAGTACTGTATCCTGCGGAGGGACGACAAACGCGATCCGGTTGGAGAGAGCTGCCTCACCGGCATGCACACCAACCCGGATCGGGCGGTCACTGATGAGTGCAATATCACCCCCGTTATCAATCACACCGAACACTGCACCGGCATCCTGCATTGCCTCAACACCTGCCCATGCAATCGCACCGGCAACTGCTGCCATAGGTCCGACACCGGCTTTTCGTGTTGCATCGGCCATCCTGGAGATGATCAGCTCATCGGAGTCCGGCGTGTAGGGATCAAAGGTAGTGAGAAAAAAGGATCGCGGGCAATATACGCCTCCAGCACCTGCCGTGCCCTCAGCATACCCGATTTTGCCGCATCGATATGCTCCGGGCGTATCTGCAAGTATCGTTGCAATCGTCTCCCGGAACACGAACGGTTCGCGAATCATACCGGAAGCGTGAGTGCATGCTGCGGACACGCATCGACACACTTACCGCAGAGCACGCATTTTTCTTCTGCCAGCTTCAGTTTCCAGTCACTATCCAACGAGAAGACTTCCCGGGGACAGATGCTGATGCATGCACCGCAGTCAACACATTCGCTCTCGTTAAGGCTGACGCCATGTTCGAGAATGTGCACCGTTGCACCGAGACTGATCATCGTATCGCTGACGAGCTGGCACTGGTCATCCGGTACATCGATGAGCGCCTCTCCTTCCGATGAGTCAATGATGGCCCGTTCAACATTGATGAGCACACCGGTATCACGGACAACCTGTGCGATGATCGGTTTTCTCCCTTTCCTGCGAGAAAAGTTCACCAGCAGTTTCATTTCAGCCACCTCCCGCCAAAGAGTTTCCCAAGATTCATTGCCGTAAGCATACCCAGCACACGGTGCTCGCCATCCACAACCGGCAGTGCACTGATATTGTACTGCTCGAGTTTCTGCACAGCGATATCGACTGCTTCATCCGGTTTTGTCGTGATCACTTTCGTCTTCATGATATCCTTGACAAGATGCGCTTTTCCGGGATTTGCCACCGCTTTTGAGATATCAAAGGTGGTTACGATACCGACCAGGATGTTGTCGCTGTTGATGACCGGGAGATGATTGGTCTCACCTTTGAGCAGTTTTTTTGCTGCAGTCTTGATCTCTTCATCTTCACGGATGCTGACAACCTGTCGATCCATGATATCGAGCACCCGGGGACCCTGTGTGGTCTGGTGCATGGGTTTTACCGGTTTTTTTGAATCGATCGGGCGCGTGGGAAGAGCGAGTTGCATTTTCCCGGTTCAACCCATCCTTTCAGCTCCGCGGCTACCTGCCGTGCCCTGCGGAAACTGGAGAGCGATGACGTTTTTACCTCTTCGCCATTCAGTTCAATCGAACCGCTGCGCAGTTCAGCATAGTTACTTTCCGGAGTGCAGGGCGGTTCCGGCTCGGAACCGCATAATCCAGAATATCAACACTGATATCCTCATCACGAACCGCAGTTGCCCGCACGACATCGAGATCGAGCACCGGCAGGGGGATGCCGAGTCCCACATACAGCGTAACCCCGTACCCGGTCATGGTCGCTGCCCGCATGTAGTCCTGCGACATCTCTTTTAAGTCCCCGGTAACCATCAGCGTGCCAAAACCGCCCGCCGGTGAATGCTGGGTTCCCTCACCGACAACCATGCCCTGTGCCCCGCACAAAAAGATCGGGACACCGCTGCCGATCAGCCGGAATTTCGGATCATTCGAGATCGGGTTGAGCAGCTCCCGCTCCGGAAAACGAGACATTCCCGCAACCGGGCAGCAGTGTTCCCATGTAGGTGTGAAGAGTGCGATCCGTGGTATTGGTAGCCGCATTGTAGCGCTGGTAGGCATTGCGCGGATTGCACATGGTTGCCTGGTTTAAATTTTCCAGCAGCAGATCGGTGGTGATCGTGCGGCGCGGGTAACAGTCTGTGCCGCGGGAACTTGCCCGGAGTTCTACGGATTTTCCTGCCACAAGATCCTCGAGCACATGCGCACCGCCATACTCATCTTCGCGGGTATCGGACTGCTGTGTTGCGCCGATATACGTATCAACTGCTGCAAGTCCGCCATAGGCTTCCACATTATTCAACCAGATCCGTTCCATGCGGATCGGTGGTTCCGCATGCCCGAAATTAAAAAACGCACCGGATGAGCACATGGCCCCGAATGTACCGGTAGTGACCACATCAACTTCTTTTAGCGCTCCCTGTTCACCGAGTTCGGCAACGATCGCGGGCATCTCTTCTGCGGTGACCACCCGCGCACTGCCGTCACGGATCCGCTCATTGATCTGGCTGATGGACTTGTGCATATCCAGAAATACGCTTTAATGAATATTTAATATAATCGTTATTACTATTAGTAATATATGATATTTTAACCCCTGATAACGATACTTGTATGCATGTGCGTGCCTTTATTGAAGAGATGGAACGGCTCGCCCCGCCCGATCTTGCTGAGGAGTTCGATGCGGGAGAGATCGGCCTGGTTGTTGAAGGCAGACCGGAAATTTGCAGGGTCTGCTGTGCACTGGATGCGACACCGTCCGTGGTGAAGCAGGCAGTAATGGCATCGAGCAGATATGCTCGTTGTCCACCACACGCCGTTATGGACACCGGTTACTGCCCTTACCGGGCAAATTGCCGCGTTAATGCGCGCCCTGCTCGCTGCAGATATGAACCTCTATGTCATGCACACCAATTTCGATCACGCACCCGAAGGGGTGAACGATGCGCTGGCAGAACTCCTCTCGCTTAAAGACATTGACACCCATGTCGACAGGCTGTATTGGATCCTGCACCCTGTCCCCTGATGAACTGTCGCGGCGTCTTGGGGGGAATTTCCGTATCTGGGGAGAACTAAAAAAGATCCAGACGGCTTGCAATTGTTGCCGGCAGTGGTTTTGATCCGGCATTTCTCGAGGAAGCAGCGGCACTGGGGCTGATGCGTTCCTTTCTGCCGAGCTGAAACATTCGGTTGCCCGTCGTGCTCCCCTGCCCTGCATTGAAGCAACCCATTACGCACTCGAAGCCCCCGCCATGCGCCGCCTTGCCGCCCGTAAAGGCTGGCAGTATATCGATGATCCACCACTCCTGCAGATAATCCCATGAGTGATCTCTGGCAACGTCTGGCCGAAAAAAAGGTTCTGGATGCAGCCCTTCGTCTAGAGATCGAAGAGACTTTCGGTACCCGGGGAAAAAAGCCCTTGCTGCCATCGATGCAGGCAAGGTCAAAAAATACCTGGATTTTTTTGTTGTTGAGGGCAGGACTGCTGAATATGTGGTGGATGAAGATTTCTGCACCTGCGGGGATTTCCTGTACCGGGGCAGGACCTGCTGGCACCTGCTCGCAGTCAGGATTGCGCAGGAGACCGGAACATTCCGGCACATCGACACCTGGTACCAGGATACATGGAAAAAATAAGCCGTATACAATACACTAATTAGCGTTCATAATCAACTGTACAGACGATTACGTGATTATTCATGCTCGAAGAAGAATACCAGCTGGAATATTTTAAGAACCAGGGACTGACACGCAAGATCTGCAAGAGCTGCGGTTCTGCCTTCTGGACACGTGACAGTGCGCGGGAGATCTGCGGGGATGCTCCCTGCGAACCCTATAATTTTATCGGCAACCCGGTCTTCAAGACCCATAACCTCGATACCATGCGCGAGGCGTACCTCTCATTTTTTGAAAAGCAGGGGCACACCCGGATCGAGCGCTACCCGGTTGTCGCACGGTGGAGAGACGATATTTACCTAACCATCGCATCGATTGCAGATTTCCAGCCGTTTGTCACCGGTGGCATCGTTCCCCCACCGGCAAACCCGCTCACCATCTCCCAGCCCTGCATCCGGCTCAATGATCTCGATTCGGTCGGCAGGTCCGGCCGGCACCTCACCACCTTTGAGATGATGGCACACCACGCCTTCAACACACCCTCTGAAGAGATCTACTGGAAGGACCGGACGGTCGAACTCTGCGACCAGTTCATTGCCTCCATTGGCGGGGATCTCAACAAGGTCACGTTTAAGGAGAGCCCGTGGATCGGTGGCGGGAATGCAGGACCGAGTGTCGAGGTGCTGATTGGCGGTCTTGAGATTGCAACGCTCGTCTTCATGAGCCTCGGACGACAGAAGACCTCAGCACCGGGTATGACCTGAACGGCGAGATGTACTACCCGATGAAGCTCCGGATTGTCGATACCGGTTACGGGCTGGAACGACTTGTCTGGGCTTCGAAAGGTTCACCTACCATCTACGATGCGGTCTTCCCGGAGATGGTCAGCCATGTGATGAGTGCTGCCGGGCTCTCCCATCATGCTCGACAACAAGGACTTACACCAGGATCCTTTCGCTCAATGCAAAATTCGCCGGGCTCATGGATATCTCCGGCACCAATCTCTTCCAGCTGCAGAAAGAAAGTGGCAGCAGCAATCGATATTTCCCCGGAAAAACTCGACCGGATGATCACCCCGATCGAGAAGGTATACGCAACCGTCGATCACACCCGCTGTCTTGCCTATATGCTCGGCGACTGCATCGTGCCTTCCAATGTGCGGGAAGGATACCTTGCCCGGCTCGTTATCCGGAGAACGCTGCGGATGATGACCGATCTCAAGATCGAAGAACCGCTTGCCGATCTTGATCGAACAGCAGACCCGGATCATCGGCATGAAAAAGTTCGAGCAGGATATCGCCGTTGTCCGTGAGATTGTTGAACGCGAGACCGAGAAATATGCATCAACGCTCGAACGCGGAACCCGGATTGTCCAGAAGATTGCAAAGACCTACAAGGCCAAGAGCCAGCGGGTGCCGCTCTCCGAGATCATCACCCTGTACGATTCGCATGGCATCCAGCCCGAGATGATCAAGGATATTGCCACAAAAGAAGGCGCTGTTGTCGACCTGCCTGACAATTTCTATTCCATGGTTGCCGATATGCATTCCGAATCGAAAAAAGAAGCAGTTGAAGACAAAACCTCGAAGTATGACGAGCGGGTGCAGGGACTTCCCCCGACAAAGAAACTCTACTACGAGCAGTCATCAGATATCGAATTCGAAGCGGTTGTGCTGGATTTCTTTGACGGGTACGCAGTCACCGACCAGACGCTCTTTTACCCGGAAGGCGGCGGTCAGCCCGCAGATACCGGGACGATGGTCAGTTCCGACAGCATGGTCAGGGTTGATGATGTGATAAAGATCGGCGAAGTGATACTCCACCACATCAGCGGCGGTGTCCTCCAGCGCGGCGACCGGGTCAAAGGAATGGTCGATGAGGAGCGGCGCTGGTCCCTGATGCGCCATCACACGGCAACCCATATCATTCTCCATGCAGCAAAGGAAGTGCTCGGTGCGCATATTCACCAGGCAGGAGCCCAGAAAGGCAGCGAAAGTTCCCGCATGGATCTCCGGCATTTCAAGCACATCACTCCCGATGAACTCCGCAAGATAGAGACTGCAGGCAAACCGCATGATCATGGCAAGCCAGCCGGTTGAGATCTCTACTGAGGACCGGACAAAAGCCGAACAGAAATACGGGTTTTCCCTCTACCAGGGAGGAGTTCCACCCGGGCAGGGATATCCGGATCGTCAAAGTCGCCGGTGATATCGAAGCCTGTGCCGGTACCCACTGCCGGAACACCGGGGAAGTCGGGGTCATCAAGATCATCCGGGTCGAGCATATCCAGGACGGTATCGAGCGGATCGAATTTACCGCAGGAGTTGCTGCGATCTATTACATGCAGCATCTTGAACAGATCGTTGCATCCTCATCTGAAGTCCTTTCGGTGCAGCCGGATAACCTCCCGTCAACCGTGACCCGGTTCTTCAATGAATGGAAGGATCAAAAGAAAGAGATCGAACGCATGAGCGCCAGGTTGGTAGAGCTGGAGATGCAGTCCCTTGTTGCTGAATCAATAAGCGGTATTCCGGTGGTCATCAAGCGCATCGATCTCCCCGCAAAAGAACTCGCCCACTCGCAACATCCATCTCAGAAAAAGGGGGTGTCGCTCTCATTGCCGGGGCCGGAGAGACCGTGCGGGTAGTGCTCGCATCCGGTGACTCGCGGGTGAATGCCGGTGAGATCATCGGCCAGGTCTGCAGCCTGCTGGGGGGAAAAGGCGGCGGCAAACCGACGATGGCCCAGGGTGGCGGTCCGGATGCAAACCAGATTGACCTTGCCTTAAAAGTAGGGCGCGAACGGATTATTGCGGCGCTGCATGGCTGATAATGTTGTTTTTCTGGAACCTGGCGATGAGCGGGCACAGAAGATAGCAAAAGCCATGGCGAGCCAGACGGCAAGTGACATACTCCAGCTCCTTGCAGAGGGCCAGAAAAGCCTGACCGAGATCACCGACCGGCTTGCCATTCCCATGACCACCGCAAAATACCATATCGAGAACCTGCTCGATGCAGGTCTGATCTCGGTTGCAGAGACAAAATACAGTGTCAAAGGACGGGAAATAAAAATCTATTCCCTCACCAACCAGCTCCTGATTGTTGCTCCCCGGCAGTCCAATGTGCGTTCACTGCTGCTGAAATATGCTTCACTCTTTGGGATTGTCCTGTTCGGGTCGCTGGTTATTGCCATGCTGTCCCCGATCCTCGGGCAGGGCATCACGGCCGGGCAGCAGCCTGAACGGGGCAACGCGTATGGCTGCACAGGAATCCGCAGTCACGTCAGCGAAAGCAGTAACCGACGGGTTATTGCAAAATGCCACAATAACTCCTGACATGACTGCTGCCGCAGCCAAGGGAGTACCGGGTTTTATTACCGGAAACCTTACCCCTGAACCCACACTCCTGCCCACCTTTGCTCAGACCCCTCTGGTCACTCCGGTTCCCATCCCACCGGGTAATGGAGTATCTGTCAGCCGCAACACTTCCGGACCCGGCACTGGTATTTTTCCTTGGAGGTTTACTGGTGATTCTCGTGCTGGTTGTCTATGAAGTGTATGTCTGGAAAAAGATGAAATCATAGTGGATTATTGAATCCATCTCATTTTCGGCATCTCTTTTAATCGACAAGGTTTTTTTATTGCAGGATACGGGGAACGGTGAAGTCTTCCAACACTTCTCAAAACTCTATTTTTGACCTTTCACTAGCCACCGTCGTGACAAAATACCCAGAAATCAGGCTTTTTTAGCGAAAATAACCTGAAATATTCGTCCAATTTTCGACTCCCGATTTAGAAGGCCGCCAATGCCCTTTGCGATGGCCGATCCCGATCTTCAAAGGCCAAAGGAGGGTCAGGATCGAAACTCACGCATCTTTTGGGGTCGGAATTTGGGCGAGATATTGGACTTATTTTATCAAATAGACGTCAAATAATCGATTTCCCGATGAGGGTAAAATCGGAGCGTTTTGGGGGGTTTTCCGGATAAGGAAACGGGTAATCGGAGCCCGATAAAGGGTTATTTTACCAAAGGGAGAGTATAGTGATCATCAGAATGGTGATTCCAGTACTCCTGGTAAAAACCGAATCTCTATTTACTACTCTATATGATCAGTCCTGAAAAAAATAGTGCTGGTTTTATCAGCGTCGTTTATGAAGGACTACAGAAACCAGACCCATTACCAGAAGAGCCATTCCAATTGGCAGAAGAGACATAGGGGACTTGGTTGTTGTTGGCAAAGGTGTGGGTACAGTTGTCGGGGGTCGTGAGGTAACCGCCGTAGTTATGCGAACTGTTGTCGGTACCTGTTGCAGGAGCGGTAACGGTGAATGTTTTCACCCCGATATAGCTCTTTTGATCCTTGAAATATACATCATACTGACCAGGCTTTATCACCGTAACTTTTTGCGTGAATTCTCCTGCCCCGGATTGAATGAGTTCTGTTGTACCTATCCACTTCGGCCCGAAGATGCTGTCGCCATCAGGTCCCCTGACCTCAATCTGAACCCCGTCATTTCCTATTTTCGTGATATACCCCTCGATGCGGAGTGCATCGACAAGGGCCTGTGTCATCGGGGAGGTAATCGTTATCTCTCCTGAACGGTCGATAAGTACCGGGAGTTGCAAGGTTACGGAATCGGTTGACAGTCGACCCTCATCGTTACCCATGAAATCTATCTCCACCTTGTATTGCCCACCGGGTAATCCCTTGGTATCCAGTATCGAGTACTGGGTGGGATTATTCTCCTGGATGGTCATAGTCTGGCTTTTGACGGGAGTTGCGGTATATCCGGATTGGTACATCGCCACATCAAATGTTGTCCCGGCAGGGAAGTTACTGTCAATGGAACATTTCAACGGAATGCCAACCTGCACCGATTCCGGACAGCTGAGATAGAACTGGTATGCTGATGCTGTCCCGATAATACACATCATGCAGAGAGCGATGAGTATGATCTTTTTCATATCTACAGCATCGAATGGCCGTCATTAAAAGGTTTCCCGTTGTTATTGGGGAATAGGAGAGTGAAACAATCAGCTGGTTACGATACGGTTATATCATACCGATGAAATTGTTCAGCAGACAAAGACCGATCGCGCCGCTCTTCTCCGGGTGGAACTGGACGCCATAGGTATTATTTTTCCCGACAGATGACGAAAAAGGACAGATATACCGGGTGGTCGTAAGCGAATATTCTGGTGTAGTATCGACATAAAAGGAATGGACAAAGTAGACATATTCATCCGGGCCAAACCCGGCAAAAAGCGGGTTATCAGCATGTTCAATCGCCAGAGAATTCCAGCCCATGTGGGGAACTTTATACCCTGATCCCCGGGGAAATCGCTTCACGCTCCCCGGGATAAGCCCGAGTCCCTGGTGAATCCCATGCTCCTCACTGGTATCCATCAGCATCTGCATGCCAAGACAGATCCCCAGCAGGGGGACATCACGGGTTGCCTCAATGACGGTTTCTTTTAACGAACCCAGCTGGTCCATTCCCTCGCGGAACGCTCCGACGCCCGGGAGCACCAGACCGTCTGCGGCTGCGATCTCTTCTTTCTCTGAGGTGATGACTGCATTCGCTCCGGCTTTTTCAAGTCCGCGGATAACACTCCGCAGGTTCCCGAGCCCGTAATCAATAATGGCTATCTTCGTCATCCTTGCAACCTTCCTTAAGCCGCCATTTCCCATCAGTGACCCATTCAGCAGAAAGTCCCTGTGCTCCGTTGCCATTGTTCAAGCCGGGTACGCCAGCTCTCCCAGAGATCGGGATACTCTGCCTCGATCATATGGATCAATGCCATATCGCTTGACGGGCACATGAAACATCCGATCCGGTCCAGGTGACGCTCATACAGGATGTTGTACGGTGCATGCTCGCGCATCAGATACAGCCAGACATGCAGAGCAGTCCAGTTGTGGATCGGGGCGGCCGAGAGCTGGGCACGGACATTTGAGTTTCGCCAGACACGGTTGCTCTGCGCCCGTGCAGCTGACTCATATCTTCTCTGACCGATAAAAGAAAGACATTCGCCCCACTGTTCGCGGATCAGGTTTGCCACAGGAGTCAGCTTGCAGACCCTGCAGCACCAGCGGGCGTTCACTGCGGGAGGGCCCTGTCGCTCAAACTGTTTCCCAGAACTGTGTTTTCCCATCAGTTCGGATCAGGTCCAGCCCGTAATGCCGTGATGCTTCCTCCACATTGGCATAGGTTTCGGGAAACTCCATACCGGTATCGGCAAAGAGCATCGGGACCTTGCCGATGGCTTTTATCACTACCAGCAGCGTGGCGAGGCTGTCCTTTCCCCCGGAGTACGAGATGTTTGCCACAAGATGCGGGTTTTTATGAACAACTTCCTGCACAAACTGGAGGGCTGATGATTCTGCATATTCAAGCACGTCAGCGTTTGCAGTCACTGCTGCTTCCCAGCTTGCCGTACCGGGCACAATCATCGATGGATACATTCCTGCGGGTCCTGACAATCGAGCCTTTCTTCATACTCCCGTGCGGTGGCTGCGTCCACTTTTGCCCGCCCGACACCTATCGGTGAGCCATCTTTTGCAAGTATGAAGACTTCATCTCCCGCACATACTGCATCATCGATCGAAACCAGCCCGGGTGCAAGAACACTCATTCCCTGATCCCTGATGAAAGGGATTGCACCATCATCGACAACGACAAAACGTTTTTCAGGAGTGAACAGGATGCAGGCCTCAGGGCGTGGGATGGGTTCCCAGCGCCGCTGCTGGGGGAGATACCGGATAATCCCGGCGATTCCTCCCCCGACAACAATCTCTTCCATCCGGTCATGGTCCGGCACTTTATTCAGGAGTGCAAGATGACCTGCAGGGATCAGTGGTGCACCGAAATGATCTTCATAGATCCGGTTGATGAGCGCAATGTCTGCCGGAAATGCCGGGCGGGCATCGCCCGGGGGTGTCACGGGGACTTCCCGGGTCTTTTCTCCGCAGGCACAGCGTTGTGCAAGGACCGGTGTGTGGCACTGATCACACCAGCGTAAAAGGATCTTACCCAGATAGGACGGAGGCATCTCTTCTATTCATTCGCTCTGCGGGGATAAAAATGGAAGGGAAGAAGGACAAAGCCCGGTAAGAACGAAACGATCGTGTTTTTTTCGTTGGTTCATTCTTTTTTGTGCATTCATGGCAGAACGGAAAACAGCCCGGAGCGGGAGGATTGATAAACACGAATCCTCCACACATTACTGTAGTACATGATAGACTCCTGGCTTTTTGCAGCACTCTGCCTTATCTTCCTGTCAATCTGCGCTATCCTGCGGATCCATCCCCTGCCGACACGCGATGACCAGCTCATTGCAGTGAACGCAGCAATCACTATCGCTGCCGGAGCAGCAATTGCGCTCAGTATCTCCTGGGGAAACCTGTTCGTACTGGATGTGTCAATCGTCCTTCTTGCAATCTGTTACGCAGGAACAATCGCTCTATTCACGGTCCAGGAGAGGTGAGGAAGTATGAGCAACCCCTCTGTTGACGCAGCAATTTTTATCCTTCTTGTCATCAGCGTCGGATTTGGAACGATTGGGGTAATAGGTCTTTTACTCTTTCCCGATATTCGCAGCAGGATGTATACCGCAATCAGGGCGACAGTGATCAGCTTCAGTGCCATTATTCTTTCCGTGATTATCTATGCACTCTCTGCGTTCATCTCCAGCGGGGGAGATCAATATATTACGCTGATCCTTCATTCCCTGGTTCTCCTGTGCATCGTTGCAGTGGCAAATGGGATAGTATACAAGACGATTCTCAACCGGATAAAATCGGTAAGTACCTGCCAGGTACCCGCAGAACAAAACAAGGACAAAAATAATGGGGAATAATTTTTGGGTAAACCGCTTATGAAACACCAAAAATAACTATCACACTGATACGTAAAAATCAGTTGATACAACTGAACTAAAATGAATTGAAAAAAGTATCTCATTTTTTTCTGACACACTCGATGCTGTAAAAAAGAATACGCAGTTCTATTGCATTATGGGGGTCGCCGCAACGGCGGGGGCTGGGGCATTGCAAAAGCCCCCGGGAGTGTTATGAGGGACGTATCCTGAGTGAGTTCTAAAAAAAAGTTGGTGCTTAACGGGTAGTTTACCCTGATTTTTTGGGTAATTTCTTAAGAACCAGATATTTGCACCTGCCAGCGCATCCGTCCTGCTGATACTGAATTCACCGTCGAAAAAATTTTTTTATCCTGTAATTAATCGGTTTTTTTGAAATCGGAGGAGAATTTGAAGAATTGCGCATTTTGAGCGATATTACTTTAAAAACCGCTCTTGTTCTGATACTGCCATTTTGCTGTGATATAAGTGGTAGTTACTAGGGATTCTATGCACCAAAACGACGTTGCGACCAAAATATTTATTAATTCGTAGATTAAAGAAATTTATAACCCTTTCCGGTAGGAGGTGGAATACTCATGGCAGCAGCAAAGAAAGCAGCGGCAAAGAAGCCGGAAGCGAAAAAGTCAGCCAAGAAGGCGACTGGAAAGAAGAAATAATCTTCATATTACACTAAGACTTTTTTTTGAATTTTTTCGTGAATTTTTTTTCCGGATAAGCTCGAGTATTTCTCTCAAAGGTAACAATGGGTCCTGACAAGTTGTTCCAGTCCGCTTACTGGTCAGGCACTTCCTCGTGACGACATATCCGTTCAGACGGTCCGTTACCTGAGCAGATGGACCCTGTTATTTATAATCATTGTAAGACGGGTTCCTCACCTGAGGTAAGGGTCCAGTATCGGCATGTCACTTCTTCCCTGTTGAAAACGGGTAGCCAACAAGGATCCTCCTGTCCCTTTGCGACCGAAAGAAACATGATGCTCCTGATCCGGGAGATCATCCGCATGAATAAAATCCGTAATTAACCGGCCACGAATCTCCCGAGGCTGGAGGTCCAGAATCTCTGCCATTCGGTCATTTACCTGGAGTATCCGGAACTTACTGTCAAGTACCCAGTACCTTCATCCGCCGTTTCCATGATGCGGCAGTATTTTTCTTCACTTTCCCGCAGTTTCTGCTCTTTTTTATTCAGCTCATCGTAATTTTGTCGCAACTCCTCTTCCGTTGCAGCAATCTGTTCATACGCTGCCTGGAGTTCGCCATTGATTATGCGCATTTTTTCTTCAGAACGTTTGGTTTCCGTGATATCACGACCTACTGACTGGTATTCGATGAGTGCTCCCCTGATCATTAAAAATTGCACGATCGCTCCAGCGCTGCCAACGAATCTCACCATCCGGGATAATGATCCGATGATCAACGGTAGCAATCGGGTTTTCCTTTGTCAGGGAGAGAAAATGTTTTCTGACAAGGTCCTGATCCTCTTTGGGGATATCGGGCCTGAACTTTTTCCCAAGAAGCTCCTCCCTTATTTTATTGAAATACCGGCAGTACGCCTCATTGACAAATACATGGGTACAATCCGGAAGAAACCGTGAGATAAATTCTGTCTGGTCTTCGACAACATTGCGGTAATGTGTTTCACTCTCCAGCAATGCTTTCTCTGCCTGCCTGCGACGGACGGCAGCAGTAATTTTATGCCCAAGTTCCAAAAACTGGGGAATTGGTTTCCCTCCTTTCTGGAGGTAAAAATCAGCTCCGTTATCAAATGCTTCTATCACAACCTCTTCCCTGCCTTTACCGGTAAATATGATGAACGGGAGATCAGCAAATTCAGCACGGATCGCTTTTAAGAAGGCAATTCCGTCCATATCCGGCATCTGGTAATCGGAAACAATCGCTTCGTAGGATGTTGATTTTAATCTCTGGAGAGCTTCTCGAGCCGATGTCACGGTGTCAACGCGGAACTGGCCGGATTTTTCCAGAAAAAGTTTGCCGAGTTCGAGCAGCACCTCTTCGTCATCTACGTAGAGTACGGATATCATAGGCTGTTTTCCTGCAGATTAATGGGAGAGATTTTATGGAAAGATTAATATTCATTTGAAACTATTCTACGACAAAGGATCTGACTCAGATATTCTCCATAATCTTCTTTCATGAGTTTCATATCCTTGAATGAAAATTGTCCGAGCACGCCATTTATTTATCACGGGGATTCGGATTATCCGCTGCGATTAACATTCACCGGCAAAATGAATGTTACTTTTGTCCCTGAATTGATCTCATGGATTCATTCAGCAGCTTCGGCTATAACAGCCACCGGCATTTTGTATCAGACATCAGGGATACTCTCTTTTCGAGAATTCGCGATTATGCAGAATTCCTGCTTTACAGTTCACTCTTTCTGGGTTCGGCTGCAGTTGGTATGGCATATACATCCTGTTTTATCCAGGGTATTTCCTGGTCAGGCCACATCGCTGCGGTGATGTTCCTGATTGTATTCTCTGTATATAATTTAAACCGGAAAACGGATGAAGCGGAAGACGCACTCAACCATGAACGTCGTTTCCGTATCACTAAAAAGTTCGAACGCCACTTCTTCATCGCTGCACTCGGTGCATATCTTATCGCACTTACCATTGCTGCATTTCACGGTATTGCCGCGGTCTGTGTGGTTACGATACCGCTCGTAAGCGGAATATTCTACAGCGTTCCTGTACTGCCGAAGTGGTGCGGATACCGGCGTTTAAAAGAGATCCCGGTGATGAAAAACCTCGTAGTCTCTATCTCATGGGCACTCGCGTTTTCGCTGGTGCCGGTATATCTGGGCGCTTCAGCTCCGGGTGCATCATCGATGGTTGTATTCCTGTTCATATTCTGCTGGACATTTGTTGCCTCTGTACTTCCCGACATCAGGGACCGGAGCGGAGATTTTGCGACAGGTGTTGCAACCATTCCGGTTCTTTTGGGCGTAGCACGTAGCCGGGGTATCCTCACGATAATAAATATTTCAGCGGGAGCCATTATTCTCCTTCTGGGAAGCACCGTTATTCCAATGCAGGCAATTGCAGTTATCCTTACTTCTCTTGTGTATTCCCAGGTCTGCATCATTTCCATCGATCGAACGACAAAGAATGATCTTCTCTGTGATGTCATTTCTGACGGACAATTCCTGACTATTGGAGGATTATGTCTGCTGATCACATCATTGTCTTACCTGCATCCCTAAAACAAAATCATTCATCCGCGTTCATGAGATTAGGGAGGCAGATTTGAGGGAGTCATAAACGAACAAAATATGTACATCTCAGAGCAGAATGTATTTCAGTATGGATTCCCTCAAAATTTACGAACACCATAAACAACCAATCCATTCCATATACAGTTCACGGCTGAAGATTCAGATTCTGCTTACCTTACTCCACAATAAAGCATCCCTCAGCCGGCTGCGTGAGGTCACCGGAAGCACATCCCAGGCATTAATTCCCAAGATTCGTAACCTTGAAAAACAGGGACTTATTGAAGCAGTGAATTATGAGTACTGCCTTACCCCGCCTGGCGGGGTGGTTGCAATGAATGTCGAAGGATTTGTCCAGCTCATTGGAGGGATCAGCCAGCATCATACATTCTTTAAAGACCATGATCTTACCGATCTTCCGGTGAGCCTTCCTTTCCAGGATCGGGGACCTGTATAATTCAGAGCCAAAACAGGACACTACAACGGATATGTTTTATGTTTATTCCCACTATCTCGAAATCCTGAAGGATGCCGAGTATATCCATGGAATTTCTTCGGTGGCTAGTCCGGGTCTTGCCCAGTCCATTGCAGAAAAAGTTGTCACGGGTATACCGGTCGAACTTGTTGTAAATAACGAAGTTATAGGACTTTTTAACTAAAGAGCCCTATGCATCGAATATGCAGGGGCTTGCAGGCTATACCAATTTTTCTATATGGGTAACCAGTGACAAACTACGTATAGGGTTGACCGTCACCGATAAGTTCCTGTCGCTGGGCCTCTATAAGAAGGACACAAACCTCTACGACAGTTCCTCTGATCTGTTCAGCAACGATCCCCTCGCTGTGGAGTGGGGAGAGAACCTTTTCAGGTTACTATAAAGAGCGGTCAACAAAACTTGATCTTGCTGCATTATTCTCAGGAAAATAAGTGGCTGGAAGAATCACCTAATTTTTTTGAACAATTGCCCAATAATCGAAGAAGAAGCAGAAAAATCATTTTTTGAGAATTCCAAAGTTTAAATTAGAACTTAACCCGGTGACTGTATGCTGCTTTGACAGGTTTTCCCGATCATCCTTGTAGGTATATTCTCTTTCCTGCAACCATGGAAAATCTTCATACTCAAGTCTGGTGGCAATTATGGCGAATATCATCCCCACAAACAACCCTAACAAATATACCGCGATATACGTTATTGCAGCAATCATTCCTTCACCTGACAAGGAGTCTCAGTTAAGAATTGTGTACGATGGGCATTGTTCAGCAATATCTTCAGCAAACATAGTATTTTCATATAATGCATATATACTATATATAATTAATTATTTTAATCAGAGTCTGATTTAATATTTTTTTAGAAATATAGACTTAAATTACTCTAAAAAGGAGTTTATAAATTATCTCATCGAATAACATGAAATCGAATTAAATTAATTTTGCTCATAAAGAGAACGGCATAAAATTTTGGGAAAAAAGCATTTTCCCTCATTGGGGGTTGCCCGGTCGTTTGGAATTAATTAAGTTTTATAATTCTGCATACTGGATATAAAAATAAGCAAGTTTAGTTTTATTTTTAAAATTAAAACTAAAAAGCGTTCCTCGTTAAAAATTATGGGAAATGATTGTTCAACTAATTATGATTCTATTGACTAATCATTGCTCGACTAATACTAATCGTGTTTTGAAAATTTAAAATAAAAACGTAAGCACCCTGAACATCAAGGCAGAGTGCGCCGACCGGGACTCGAACCCGGGTTTAGGCGTTGGCAACGCCTAGTGATAACCACTACACTATCGGCGCAGATGTGCTCTAAAGTGTGAGCATTCAAACAATTTAAGTATATCGAACTGCAAGGACGCCGAATCAGGGTATTCTCCGTGCGCTTTGTTTCTTACATTTCTCCGTTAAGCAGGACTCGGGAAATATGATCACATAACAGGGTAATCAATTTTCCTTACAGACATTGAGGTTTGCATCTGTGGGAAGAACGAAGAGTGATCACAACGATTCCAACATCTTAAAGTAACGCAATCGCCCTATCTATTACCTGATGATCCCGCTCTTTGTGGATTGTTCGGGCAAACGCATTGTTATATTCGGGGGGGGAGAAGTTGCATCCCGAAAAGCTGCGTATTTTTCCGGTGAGGCCGATGTACTGGTGGTAAGCCGTTCATTCTCACACAAAATGAGCATCCTGCCGGTGAAACGCAGGATGCTGGACGTGGGCAGGGTTTCTGATGAGCGATTCAAGGGATAATTGATGGGGCCTTTTTAGTTATCGGGGCATTATCCGATCCCGCCCAGAATAACCGGATTGAAAACCTCTGCAGGGCACGGGAGATCCTGTTCAATAACGCGGATGGTGAAGCAGGGGATGTGATCATTCCCTCGGTAACCGGGGGAGAAAACTATCACGCTTGCGATCAGCACAAAGGGAAACAGCCCGGCAGTATCCCGGTTCATCCGGGAACACCTTGAGACCCGAGTTCCCTGCCCTTGATGAGATGATAGCATTGCAGCGTGACCTGCGGGAGCAATTGAAACATACTGAACCTTCCCAGGCACGGCGGAATGCGATTCTTTGGGAAGTGCTAAACGATACGGAACTCTGGAAAACCCTGAAAAACGATCCTTCACTGGCGCGCCAGCAGGTAAAAGAGAGGTACCTGCATGAATGAACCTGCTCAGATTCCGATCGCAATTGCCGGTGTAAGCCATCACACGGCAAATGTAACGGCCCTCGAAGCATTCCGTTTTCCGGACGAGCCGGAATTTCTCAAAAAAGCCGGTCAACGGTTCAAAGGTGTTCTCCTGCTCCAGACCTGCAACCGTGTCGAACTGATTGTTGAAGGAGATGCAGAAGAACTCACGGGATTTCCTTAACGAACAGGGCAGGAAGGATTTCTTTATCCATGACGAGAAAGGAGCACTTTGCCATCTTTTCAGTCTCGCATCCGGCATCGATTCAATGATTGTTGGTGAAGACCAGATCATCGGGCAGCTGAAAAAAACTCTTGCCGATGCACAGGAAGCCGGCACGGCAAGCACCTTTCTCGAACTCTGCATCAACAAGGCCGTACACGTAGGGATAGAAGTCCGTAAACGTACCCTGATCAACCGTGGTGCAGTATCCGTGGGTTCTGCCGCAGTGCTTCTTGCCGAATCCCAGATCGGGAGTCTTGAAGGCAAACATATCCTCGTCGTTGGCAGTGGTGAGATGGGCATGCTGGTTGCCCAGGCACTTGCTGCAAAGGACCTTACGGCAATGTATGTGGCAAACCGGACATACGGCAGGGCAGTCATCCTTGCCAGACAAAATCGGGGGCAAGGCGGTGCGCCTGTCAGAACTCTACCACTACATCACGCTCTCAGATGTGGTGATCTCCTGCACATCTGCCCCTCACCCGGTCATCCATAAAAAAGAGCTGGCACAGGCAATGAAAGACCGGTGCTGGCCGGTGGAAGGTCATCCCCGCCCGCTGATCCTGATCGATATCGCCCAGCCCCGCGATGTCGAGAACGGGGCAGCGACCATTGATGGTGTCCGCCTGTTTTCCATCGACAACCTGCGCATCTATCAACGAGCAGACCATGAGCACCCGGAAAGCAGAAGCAGAGCGGGCCCGTGAGTTTGTGGATGCGGAACTCGAACTTTTCCTGCGTCACCTGAACCGGAAATCTGCTGATGATATGCTTGCCGCACTGCATACATGGGCTGAAGCCGTGCGGATTCGTGAGCGGGACAGGGCAATCGCCCGTTTGGGTTGTCCGGATGACAAAAACGGCAGAGATTGTTGATGACCTGACCCGGGTTCTTGCAAAAAAACTTCTCACCGATGCAACCTTTTCCATCCGTGAGAGTGCTGAGGAAGGAGACCTTGCACTGCAAAAGCGCTGGTAAAAGCGATCACGCAGGGGGACAGGATCGGTACCGAACTATGCCGCAGGGAATGACCAGCCTCGCGTTTCCTCCCCGTATTACCCGGTTTGACACGGAACATATCTTCATCATCAAAAAAACACAGCACCAGTGCACGGGACATCGTGCGATGAATTTCACCATTCGCACCTATAAGGATGCTGATTTCCCGCAGTCAGCGCTCTTGAAGAATCCGGACTCCACGAGCCTTACCGGTCTGCAGTTTTTGTCCGGCAGATGGCCGAGGTTTGTCCAGAAACCTTTCTTATCGCAGTTCTTGACGATGGAGCCATAGGATATACCCTTGGCACATTCGTCCAGCACAATCCTGTTGAAGCATGGATCCTGAGGATAGCAGTGAGGGAAGATCTGCAGGAGGAGCCGGGCAGGCACTGCTCTTCTTGCAGCGCTAATGGATATACTCTACACACACTCTGTACAAACCATCCGCCTCTCGGTCTCACCCCTCAACCAGCCTGCCCTCATCCTCTACGGGAAGCAGGGATTTGTGCAGGAAAAATTCGGTCCGGGCCTATTTCGGAACTGGTGAAGACCGGATCATCATGAAAAAAGAGCGGGACTAAACCCTCTTCACGAACCGGTGTCTACGGTATACGGCATCTCTGGTCAGGGAATCTTATTGTATGCTTTCTGTGCAAGGCTGGAAAGAGTTGAATAATCAGCCCCTGCGACCGGTCAACGGAGTACCTCAGGAGGTCTCCTTTCGAAAAGATAATCTCGACAAAGTCCTGTTGGACTGTTCCCTCAACCGAACCGGAACCCACGGCGGGCGAATCACATTATTTCTGTTCCTGCTCTGAACCCCTGATGCAATAATATGCTTTTTTCAGTCCCAGGACTGGCTTGACCGGACATGTCGGGCAGACACAACCCTTTTTATCAAAGGTACAGGTCGGGCTTTTTCCCGTTACACAGAATAAGAGTTCATCTCCGGCCCGCATGCACTCATTATATGTCGGGCACGGTTCGCAGATGCACCTGGCCCGGTTCTCCGCAGTGTTGTTCTTGTCGTTTTGCATACTATCCACTTCCTGCTCCAGGGTCCGGTACCATCAGGATAAGGGGCGCACGGATCTGGGAGAGTTAGATCAATAAGTAGATTATCGCGGGCTCCTTGATAATTAAATCATGCCTGCACCACTGGTTGGACGAAAATTTGGTGTTACGATTATCCCACCGCTGGACCTTGAAAAACGTAAAGGGATTACTGTCCTCGGGCTCTCGGGTTCGAGCCGCCAGCAACCGGGTATGAGTAAATCCGAACGCCTCCTGTTGCGTGCGCTTGATACGTACAAAGAGTATGGGTGCAAAACGACATTTATCAGGTTGAAAGATCTCAACATCCACGATTGCGAGGGTAACTACTCCGAAAATCCTGCATACTGTACCTATCCCTGCCAAAGTTCGCTGAAGTACGATGATGACCAGATGCAGATCGTGTATGATGCCGTGCTCGCGTGCGATATCCTGATCCTTGCAACACCAATACGCTGGAACAACCACTCAGCGATTGTCCAGAAATTTGTGGAGCGGATGAATGCCATTGAGAACCAGTACTGATGGTTCGGAAACCGGATGATCAACAACAAAGTCGCCGCCATGATCATTGTCGGTCATGTTGATGGTGTGCAGCATGTGGCAGGCAATCTCATGAATTTTTTTTCCTGGCTCGGATTCCATACCCCCGAGGTTGCCATCGCGTCCTGGGTAGGCGAAAACGATGAGGATACCACCAAAGACTGGGGTCAGATAGAAAGTAACCGGTACACGCAGGAGGACCTCAGCAACCTGATCACCAGCGCGCTAAGGCTTGCGTATGCACTCAAGCACCATACTGCAGAAGAGAACGGAGGGGCTGTCTGAAAAATGATGACGCGTTTCATCGCCTTGTTGTACTACAAAAACAATCTTTCGCTCCACGCCAGATAGTAATTTCTCACTAGAGGAAAACGTGTTCTGGAGATTTCTTCAAAAATTAAAATACTATTATTTTTTATCACACGTATCTGATCGGAGAAAACACCATGGAATGTAAAAAATGCGGGGCTTGTTGCCGGGTGATAGTACTCCAGCACAGCAACCCCTCGAAAATAATGTTTGGAGTATTATCGGAAAAGAGGGTGGACATTTGATCCTGTCACTGACCTGGTCTGGATTCCTTCTGTATGCCCGCATCTTCTCGATAACAACACCTGTAAAATTTACAAAACCCGGCCTAAACAATGCAGGCTCTATCCCACCCGGACACCGGGGTTAGTGGTTCCCCCGGGTTGTGCATTTGAAAAATAAATTCATTTCTGTGAAATAGTACTTTTTATTCCGGTTACATGGGTAAACTCTCTTCGTTATCAGAAAGCATCCTGATGCAATTCAGGAGTTCATATTCGCTATCAAAAAAATGCCTTGCGCCGGTGCATTGCCAGACTTTATTATTTCATCAGAAGAGGTAAACGATTGAGGATTTTTAAGAATGGTATCGTCAATGCCTAAACCCGGCAGGGTACTCGCCAAATGCCTGAACTGCGGGGTCAGATTCAGCATCAACAAAGCTGAATACAGTCATGCGGACGCAGAACAGCGAACAACCGGGTCTGTTCCATGTGCGTAAGTGCATGGACGAGTACCGGGAAACCCACAAAACGGCAAATGCGATGAAACAGCGAATACTGGAACTCAACAAACGAGGGAAACAATAAGTCATGCTTTGAGTGACGTGTGATTAATACGACAGAGGTATAAAAGTCCAGTTTTATCGTATGCGGGAGAACTGAATTCTAACCAATAAAACAATCCTGCTTTATCATCCCGAGTTCCAGGCATATTAATGAAGATACGAGAAAACACCAAAGGCCATATTCGCGTTAACAGAGGCATTTATCTATGGAGAGGAATCAATTTCCTGTTTGCACTCTGCTGGAATCGACCCTCAGTTTGTCGTGGTATGAGCACCGGTATGCTGGTTAATCCGGATAGCATCAGTTTGCACATGGGGCAACAGGTCTCTTATGACCTGACCACCATGGTCGTTACTTTGCTGTGGGTAACCACAAATGAACTAACACTCCCACTCAGCAGTCGATCGATGCTACTCTTGCCATGAGACCCAATAACGATGAGATCTGATTTTTCCTGTTCAGCAAGAAGAATAATCTCGCTTCCTGCATCTCCATATTTTATTTGAGTGATGAGGGTGATTCCCTGGTCGGCACAGTATTTTTTTGCTTTTTCAAGGACAACTGCTCCCTCTGATTCTTCCGCTTTCTCTATAACGCGATTCATTTCAAAGGTATTTTCCATCCCATAGGTTTGGTCCATGGGAAGTGAATTGAATTGGGGAGTCACGGCAATATATATGGCCTGAATCTTTGCATTCCATATCCTCGCTTGATCAACGGCCTGGATAAGCGCGAGCTGGCTTATTTCCGATCCATCTAGTGCGACAAGTATGTTAGTAAACACTGGCTATCCCTCCGGACTAACATGGTTTTTTATTGGATTAACAAATTAAAAACCGTTGTTACGCATTAAGTTGTCGGAAACCGTTTTTCAATGGAGATTATTCGATCATGGCTGAAGTGAAAGGAGGATTCTGTTCATCAATCTGACATGATGCAGCACAACACGATGATACGCGATACCATGTGAGGATATTCGGGTTGCTGATAGGGGGAATGGTGTTGAAAACCAATATTTGGTCGATTTTTTTAGCATAATGCGTATTCTGGATCTGTAGAAACGCACATTATTCGAAGACTCAAGTCTTCCTTTACTGTGAAATGAAATATAACGTGCTGGAAGTGACGAAGGAGGGGACAGTGCCTGTCACCCCATGGACCACCCCTGCACGTCAGTGATGATGACGTAAAACCTGTTCGGGGGTTATCGTATCGGGGGAGCCACAGGCTGCGGGGGTGAAACCCCCGTGAGCGTTCAGATTGTTATTGTGCATTTCTCCAGAGCCCGTGTTCTTCCAGATTTCATTGCATACATTTCCTGATACGTTCATAGTCGCGTTCTGTTGGCGTTTAGCAAGGGGATACGTTTGTAACCCTGATACAAAAAACACCGTGTTTTTAATACTTCCAAAAAAGATACTGGTTGTCTGTATGCCATCGTAAATTAGGAAAGATTACGGTTAATCATTAAATCCGTAGTCAGGTGAAAGATAATAACCATATATACGATGGATTTAAGAAAATGTAAACAACCAGACACCAGGAGATGGAGTAAAACATGTTTCCCCAGCGACGGATGAGACGGTCGCGGTCACGCATATCCAGCCGCTCCTGCGTGAAATTACCTTATCGAAAAATGATCTCATCGCCCCGCTTTTTGTCGATGAGACAATCACTGCTCCCCTCGCCTATAGAATCGATGCCCGGCCAGTTCCGCTACCCTATCAGCGGGATTGCCGATGTAGCAGCAGACGTTGTGGAAACAGGGAGTGCGGGCAATCCTGATCTTCGGTATCCCGAAAGAAAAAGATCCCTTTGGCTGTTCGGCCTATCATCCGGAAGGTGTTGTACAGCAGGCAGTCTGCAGGAGTAAAAGCGGAAGTTAAGGAGATGGTTGTCATCACCGATGTCTGTGCCTGTGAGTATACCGATCACGGTCACTGCGGGATTGTCGGGGACACACGGTGCGGCCCTGACCTGCTCAATGATCCCTCGCTTGAGCTGATGAATAAAATCGCCATAAGCCATGCAGAGAGCGGGGCTGATATCGTTGCCCCGTCGTGCATGCTCGACGGCATGGTCGGTTCCATCCGTGCTGCGCTGGATGATGCCGGCTTTGAAGATGTCCTGATCATGTCCTACTCGACCAAGTTTGCCTCTGCCCTCTATGGGCCGTTCCGTGAAGCAGCAGATTCCGGGTTCTCGTTCGGTGACCGCACCACCTACCAGATCCATCCCGGCAACAGCCGGGAGGCAATTCTTGGAATCCCAGATGGATGCTGATGAAGGTGCCGATATCCTGATGGTGAAACCGGCAGGGTTCTACCTCGATATTCTTGCCGAGATCGCAACGCTTGGTCTGCCGGTTGCTGCGTATCAGGTAAGTGGTGAATATTCCATGATCAAATGTGCAGCAGAGCGTGGCTGGATCAGGGAAAAAGAGACTGTGCTTGAGAGCCTGACATCGCATCAAGCGTGCCGGGGCTGACCTCATCATCACCTATTTTGCAGGCGATGTTGCCGGGTGGCTGGATGAAAAGCAGTGACCTGTTTGAAATCGCAAAAACCCTGATGCCCGGCGGTGTCAGCAGTCCGGTGCGGGCAATAAAGCCCTACCCGTTTTACACTGCACATGCAAGCGGGTCGCACCTGACAACAGTTGACGGCCGCGTATCTTATTGACTGCTGCATGGCGTACGGTCCGCTTATTCTCGGGCATGCCCATCCTCACATCAGAAAAGCGATCGAAGCCCAGCTGAAGAACGGCTGGCTGTATGGCACTCCTTCACCGCTTGAACCTGATTTTGCAAAAATGATCACGGGGGATCATCCGGGCATGGACATGGTGCGGTTCGTATCGAGCGGTTCTGAAGCAACGATGGCAGCGATCCGGCTTGCACGCGGTTTTACCGGAAAAAAAGATATTGTAAAGATCGAGGGCGGGTTCCATGGGGCTCATGATGCAGTGCTGGTCAAAGCCGGATCAGGCGCAACCACAATGGGTGTACCGGATTCTGCCGGTGTGCTTGCCGATCTCGGTAGCCCATACCCGGCAGGTGCCGTATAATGATCCCGAAGCGCTGGAATCACTGCTTGCAGCACACACTGATGTTGCAGCACTCATCATTGAGCCGGTTCTCGGCAACATCGGACCAGTACTGCCTGAAGACAACTACTTAAAGATATCCGGGAGATCACCAGGGCACACGATGTGCTCCTGATTTTTGATGAAGTGATCACCGGTTACCGGCTTGGTATTGGCGGGGCACAGGAGATGTATGGCGTAAAGCCGGATCTCACTACGCTGGGAAAAATTATTGGCGGGGGACTTCCCATTGGCGCATTCGGGGGAAGGCGTGAGATCATGGAACTGGTTGCTCCGCAGGGCCCGGTCTACCAGGCGGGAACTTTTTCGGGTAATCCGCTCTCGCTCACGGCTGGTATCGCGACCCTGCAATGGCTGCACGACCATCCCGACAATCTACAAGGATCTCGATGAAAAGACACGTGCACTGGAAGAGTCACTGGAAGGTAAGACCCGTGGCTCGTTTGTCCGGCTCGGGTCGATGTTCAAATGGTTCTTCCGCAATGAGCCTCCGAAAAACTACCGCGAGGTAAAAGAGTGCGACACCGAATCATTCGGCCGGTTCTGGAAGCGGATGCTGGATGCAGGTATCTTCCTCCCCCCTTCGCAGTTTGAGACAAACTTCCTTTCTTCAGCGCACAGCGATCAGGATCTCACCACTATTTCACAGGCGTATACACAATGTCTATCAGAATAGGAACCCGAGGGAGCAAGCTGGCGCTCGCCCAGACAGCAACGGTCTGCAAAAAATTATCCGCGCTCGGCATCGGTGCCGAGCAGGTAATCATTAAGACCGCAGGGAGATACCACAACGGGTGTACCGCTTCACGAGATTGGGGGGCAGGGTGTCTTTGTCCGGGCTCTTGATGACGCGATCCTTGCCGGGGACATTGATTGTGCTGTGCACAGTATGAAAGATATTCCCGCGTTCCGCCCGAGCGGGCTCGTTACTGCAGCCGTACTCAAACGTGATTCAGCAGCTGACTACCTCGCCTACAATGGCTCCCTGGATGCAGTAAAGGTGATTGGGACCTCCAGCACGCGCAGGCGTGCCCAGCTGCTTCGCCATGATCCTGACATTTCCATAAAGGATCTCCGGGGTAATGTCGATACCCGGATCCGGAAGATGACTGCCGGGGAATTTGATGCCATCCTGCTTAGCAGAAGCCGGACTGACCCGGCTTGGTATCCGTATCCCGGGGAGCGTTTCCCCCCGGAAAAATTTGTCCCGGCGCCCAACCAGGGAACAATCGCTGTTGTCAGCCGGGCAGACCCTTCGCTGATGGAAGGGCTCTCCACCCTCGACCATTCACAGACCCGGACCGATGTGGCTATCGAACGGGCAGTGATGGAACAGCTGGGTGGAGGGTGTTTCACGCCCCTGGGCATCTACTGCCACGACGGGCACCTGATCGCAGAAGTTCTCTCGCTTGACGGCACACGCACCGAGAGAATCGAAACGGACGTGCAGAGTATTGAACAGGCTCGTGAACAGGGAAGACAACTTCATGTCCGGGCAAAGGATCTGATTGATGACGCATACAAAAAACTGGGGATCAGGGATGAGCGGTAAAGTATACCTTGTGGGATCCGGTCCCGGCGGAGAAGGGCTTCTCACGCAGCGGGCACGACGAGTAATCGATACTGCTGATGTCGTCTTATTTGACCAGCTGCCCGGTGAGGAGATCCTTGCATCGCTCCCCACCAGCGCCGAAAAGATTGACTGCGGGAAATACGGGGGGAAGCACACCCTGGAGCAGGACGAGATAGAAGCCCTGATCGTTGACCGGGCGAAGCAGGGCATGAACGTGGTCCGGCTCAAAGGCGGGGATCCCTTCCTGTTCGGGCGGGGTGGAGAGGAACTGGAAGCTGTCCGCAGCGCCGGCATACCTGTCGAGATGGTACCGGGAGTGAGCAGTGCGCTTGCTGTCCCGGCATCGGTAGGAATTCCGCTCACGCACCGGAAATATGCATCACAGGTCACCATACTTACCGGTAATGAAGACCCGACCAAACCCGAGCCGGCACTTGACTGGCACCTGCTTGCCCGGAGCCGGGGCACCATCGTGATCCTGATGGGTGTGGCAAACCTTGGTAAGATTGCCAGATGTACTCATCAGGAACGGCAAGGCAGGCAGTACCCTGGTTGCCATTATTGAACGGGGACTGCGCAAAGACCGGCGGGTGACTACCGGGTCGCTTGCAACCATTGCTGATGCTGCCGCAAAAAAGGGGGTAAAACCTCCTGCGGTAATCGTGATCGGTGATGTAGTAAAGTTATATAATCCGGATAATCCGGACCTGATACCTGTCGAGGGAAGATGGCTATGATTGAAATTGTCAATAAATTTGAAAAAGGGATCTATGCGGTGCTCATGGTCCTGCTCATGGTCGTAATTGTTGTATCCGTTATCGATCTGGCATTGACTCCTGTATAAGTCCTGGGGAGCTACCCGGCTATTACATGCTGGAAACTTCGGTAATCATCACCATACTGGGTGCTTTCCTGCTGGTGTTAATCTGTATCGAACTTCTGGATACCATCAAGGCGTACTTCTACGAAAATACAATCCATGTGGAGATTGTTATTCTCCTTGCCATCATCGCAATATCCCGGAAGGTGATCCTGCTTGATCCTACAGGTATGAGCGGCATCGAATTCGGGGTTGAAATGATGGGGATCGGGGTGATTGTGATCTGCCTTGCAGCGGGATATTATTTCCTCAAGAAGGCGGGGATCTCGACACGATCGGTTAAACCTGAAGAGAAATAACCATAGTAAAATTTTGCCCATTTTTTTTTATAATGAAATAATCAATACGATCCTATAAGTAACCACTAGGTTTCAGTCATCACCACAAAATAAAAAAATATATCATCATTCAAATAAAATGGACGGTTATGAGGCATCTCATTTTCATTTTTTTACTGGCGACAATTATGATTACCGCGGGATGTACCAACCAAAATAATAGTACCGCTGTTCCGTCTACATCCCAAAGTTTCAATATTTCGGTTAATTCCACAACAAAAACCCCGATACATGAAGTTTTAAATTTCACCATCAATTCAGCGGTGAAAAAAACTATGATTGGGCGGTCTACCAATAAGGGAGGGGATATCTTTCTTGTATTGGATATCACCATCCAAAACAATGATAAAAACAATGATTTCAGATATAAAGATACTTCATTCGCAATTTATGATAAATTGAATAATAACAGGAAAACGGCAATAACTTCTCAATTGAATACCGGCGGACTTAACACTCCTTTTACTACAGGGACTATCCCTTTAAAATCAAAAATGTCCGGTCAGATTGTCTTTGGAGTGATGGACAATTCAAATTCTTATAAATTATATGTGTCTGATTTAAAAGGAACTGTGCTTACCTCTGTCGATAACATCAGTGTGCCTTAAATCAGAAAAACCTAAAATTTTTGAGCACTGGAGAAATGCCCAATTCTGTTGTAGACGCTCAAGGGGGTTCCAACCTCCGCCGCTGTGACCTGACCCCAATGCGATAACCCCCAGAAAAGTAGTACTCATCATCGCTCAGCGCAGGCGCGGTATCGGGGGACATGCATTATTCCCTCCTTCATCGTACCAGCAATTTGGTTTTCATATCATGAGCAGAAGGAATTACCATGAAAATTCACGGTTATTCATCATGTTGCCTGAGTCCGTGACTCATGTGCGTTTCCTATGAAAATTGTATTATTCAGATATGATGCGGAAATTATTATCACTCTATCCATCTGGTAGGATGAATGCCGCCACCCCCGACGGGGCGCCCCCGTGGCGGATCGATGACCAAAAAATTTAAAAAAAACTCCCTGCCCCGCCGTGCCTCGGAGAGGCCCTGAGGCGGGGGTCCTTCGTATAAAATAAGATTTTCATGGTTCAGGTGCGAACCGAATCGATTCATGTCTGTTTCTACAGAACCAATTTTAGTTCTTATTAAATAGTTTTTATGAATCTCAAAAAACAACGAATTGGTTTCTTCGAGAATCTGGCAGGGGAGATTTGCTACCTGCAATGCACAAAGGAGGGGATTTCGATCCGGACAAGGTTACCAGGAAAGGCTCAAAAACATATTTTTTACCTTTTTTACCTTATTTGTCCATTACAGACCGACCAACATGATCCATAGTTAATAACCGGTATCGTTTATCCATCACCGGTCGGAAGTGTCCTGATACTCATCTTACTGATGCGAGTGTCATGACCAGCACGTTTATTCCGAATCGGAGAGATCGTGCGGGCTCTTATTTTTTCTGCTTCTCGTTGTCGAGCAAAATCCGGACTGTATTTCCTAATTCCTCAATATGCCGCTCAAGTGGGGGGGTCATGGCATCCAGCCAGTGGGGGACACTGATAAGGTATTCAATGGATTTTGAAGGCGATATTTCTTCGATCTTGAAGGGGATGATGATCACTTTTTTTCCGACTGCCCGGGTGAGTTCCCGTATGACATGGGGCGATTCGTTGGAAAACGAGGAAAATACCAGGATCATGATGAGACTGGCATCAATGGCATCCACGATGGATTCCTGGTAATTCACCCCGGGAAGGATGTCCCGCGGTGCTATCCAGCACTTTATATTCCTTGATTCAAGCACATTACAGATCGCATCTGCAGTGGGTTTGTCCTGATGCGAATAACTGATGAACACCTCGTGTCCGACAACTCGTGTTTCGGGGGGTGCTGAAAGCACCGAGCCGGTATCTCCATTTGATACGGGCAAGCCTTTCTGCCTGTTTTTCAGCATAATATAGGCCCCGATTCCAACAATGGCGACCAGCAGGATAATTCCTCCGGCCAGGGGCAGAAAGGAGGGGGGGGTATCCGTTTGCCCGGCAGATCTGCGGTCGTGTTTTGCGTAAGGGAGAGGGGTAAACTTCCCGAGGAGGCGCGAGAAATGTTCGTGTTATTGGAAAGAAGATAGTCCAGGATAACCTGTTTGTGTTCTTTAGGCGTTACATACGTGGGATCCAGAGCGATTGCCCGGTCATAAGCTGCTGTTGCCTCAGTGTTCCGTCCCAGATCCCGCAGGGAATCTCCCTTGGTCAGCCAGGGTTTTGCATAATCAGATTTTAACGCAATTGCCGTATCAGCCGCTTCAATGGCTTCGGTATACCGTTTGAGATCATCAAGTGCTGCAGCCTTGTTATTCCATGCTTTATAATTGGCAGGATCCCAGGAGATGACGGTTTCTGCGGCGGCCAGCGCTTCTGCATGTTTTCCTAACCGGTTGAGAGCAGCGCCTTTGGTCAGCAGCGGAGTGAAATAATTCTCTTTATAGGACATTGCCTTATCGGCAGCATTTACCGATTCCTGGTAGCGTTGGAGGCTGAAGAGAATCGTCGCCTTGTTACTCCAGGCAGTGGCACTGGTAGGATTGATGACAATTGCTTTATCACAGGCCTCCAGCGCCTCCTGGTATCGCCCGGCATTGGATAACGAATAACTTGTGGATATCCAGTAATCTGCACTTTCAGCAGCAACCGGTTGGATGATTATGACGATGAGCAGAAAAAAGAAAAGAATTTTTTGTATTTTTTTGTTCCCTGGTCATAAACCCCATCTCCTGCCAGTATACCAACCAGCAATTGCCACACAATCCCATAAATATTGTGTTTTTTTTTGAAAAGTCATGCATCTTCGGATGCAGAAAATCAGCAGTAAGAGAAATCTCAAAATTCTGCACTATTGACCAGGGTCTGTCAGGGGCGTGATGATGAAAATATTACCAGAAGCAAAAACTCCAGGAGCGTCTTTATTTGGTAGCTGATACGTCCAAATACGGGTACAACCACATTAAGAACAAAGGAAAATGCGGCGATGGGCGGTAGGGACAGAGTATAAACCGGCATCAAATCGCAATCTTCATGTATTCCTGTACCTCTTTTTCAAGTGAGTGGTCTTATGCGTCTCTTCGTAATTTCAATTCCTGTGATCTGTGTTGTGCTCTTCTCTAGTCTCAAGCGGGTGCGTCGGCAATATACCCTCTGCCAAGGGGCTCAGCAGGGTTGAAGGAATACCGGGATACCAACAACCTGTTTTCCCTCAACATCCCCGAACACTGGACCGTATCTGTCGGTGATGCCATTGTGGCTGCAGACTCATCTGACGGTGGTGTCACAAAAGTTACCATCCAGCCAGTACACTTAAGTGGCAAATACCTGCAGTATTACCGCAGGAGACATCGCAAACTATCTCGTCGGAAAAGAACGGAGAGGGTTCACTGAGTTTTCGATTGACAGTGTGCGGGAATCCAAGGATGGAAAAGTCCTCGAACTGACGTCTTCTTACACGGAAAACAAAAAAAAGAAACGGGCAGTATATTCCATTTTTGTCAACAGTCCCTATGCGATGATGAGCAAATATGAGACCCTGAGCGATTCCATGAATGAAAAAGAAGAACAGTTACGGGCAGTTGTTCAGAGTTTCCGTCAGTATAACCCCCCGCCACCCAACCTATTCTTCTCTGGATAACGGCGCGGAGTACTATCGGTCGAGCTCGCAACCCACGTCCAGTCCGGAGGAGTCGGCATCCTCCTCCCCAAAGGCTGGAACACCTTGGTCCTGCCCGGGTGCTTCGGCCTCATTGCCGCTGATTCCCAGATGCCGCGGGGTGTCGTGTTCTTAAACGGGCTTCACCAGAGCGTCCAGCCGCTCCCGCAGGGTGTCACGCCTGAGCGCTATGTCACAGATTATATGGCACAGGACTTCTCTGTCGGGGGAAACAGTGTATCGGATGTGAAAATCCTGTTCTACGAGAACGCGGATATTTCTGCCCTGAATACCGGGGGGATTACCGCTAAATCCATGCGTATCTCGTATGTGTCAAACGGCGTCCCGTGCACCGGTTCCTTTACCGTTGCAACCTACCAGACCGGTGTATCTACGGCTGTTGCGTATCTCTGGGGGATTTATTCAACTTCGGATAATTTCTATGGCAGACGCTCCGGATCTGCTCCGGATCTTCTATTCCATAGATTACGGCAGTTCAGCCTTAAGTTCCTGCAGGAATATCTTGAATACTGCCTGGGCGGGTGCGAATAAAGTCGGAGATACTATTCGAAGAACCGGTGAACAGATGCGGCAGGAGAACCTGAGACTGTACGAGGACAGGCAGGCAAGAAATGATGAGTTTTTGGAAAAGTTCAGCGATTCAATCCTTGACGCAACGGGTATATAACCCGGATACCGGTGAAGTGTATGAAGTTGATCCTAATTTCTATACCTACTACGATTTAAACCGGAGACCGGTACTAACTACCAGAACATGAGAGAGCTCCAGCCCGGGGAATGGCTGAAGTATACTCCTTTGGACGGCAATCTGCATATCCAATAAAGGTGAAAGGATTTTATCTGATACATCATCCCATGACGAAAAGAGATAATGGCAAAAATCCACACACATGAGCTCTCCAGATATTTTAACGGTAATTAATGCTTTTTTCACCCTTACTGAGCAGGAATGTTGGAGTTTTTCTCGCTATTCCCTTTATCAGGGAAAATATTACAGCAGAAAATGCAGAATTCCTCAGGATTGCCGCAGGAGCGTTTGTGGGTTAAAAGCCGCGGAATTATCTTTCTTTACATTAAAGAAAAATTCTATCTGTTCCCCCTCAAATTCCGCCGGGATCACACTATTGTGACCGGATTAAATTACCGCTCGTTATCAATTATCAGGGATCTTGTGCGAAGAAAACAACAAATCGTGGTGATTGAAAAGGACGGTCATAATACGTTACATAGAATCCTGTAACCTGATGGGTGTTATTGTCATTGTTGGTGAGCCTACAATCCTCACCTGCTGAAGAGTGCCAGGAGCCGCCCGTGCGCGATATATTCTTTCCCTGACAGATTCGGATGAAACCAATGCGGAAGTTGCATTACAGATAATGCATCTTGTACCACGCAAGGCAACACGGAAGACAACGGCAATTATCCAGATACTCGATCCCCGGCTATTACCTTTTGATCCGCAATCAGGAATTTGCGATATACAAGAGTTCCCGGATTCAGTATCGAGTATTATAATCAGTACGAAGCGGGATCAAAAATCCTGATTGAGCAATATCCACCTCTCTGTCAGGATGAAGAATCGAACGATCCCTTTTTCCGGTAATTAGTCATTGGTGCCGGAAAGCTGGGGAAAATATCATAACTCGTATTGCACGAGAGTGGTTTGAAAAAAAAATATCTCCTGAAAACCGGCCAAACATATATCTTGTCGATGCAAATGCGGAAAAGATACTTGAGAACCTTGATCGAAAATATCCCAGGATGCAGAAAGCATGCAATCTTATTCCTGTTTCCCTTGATGTCCGGTCAGCAGCATTCCAGAACGTAATATTTCTTGAAAATCCTGGCTTGAAAGATGGATTTACTGCTTATATTTGTTTCCATGATGATACCCTTGGACTTTACACTGCCTTAACCCTGCATCAGTATGCAGAAAGGCGAGGATAAAAATTATCGTTCGAATTGAACATAATCCGCATGTTGCTCAACTTATCTCTGATAACATGGTATACACTTGGAAGAGTATAAAAGAAATCGTTCCCGGTTGATATGTATTCCCTGACTGCTGATAGCAGCCTGATCCAGGCAGGGAGCTGGAATATATTGCCAAAGCCATCCATGAAAACTACTGTAAAAAGGAATTTGAAAAAGGCCAGACACTTGCTACAAACAGGCTTCTGGTTTCATGGGACGGACTGGGTTCTCTTACGGTAAAAAAAGATGGGATAAATGGGAAAAAATACCAGGACTCCAACAGGAACCAGGCCCGGTTGATCAGAAACAAACTGAATAGTATAGGTTACGATATTGGTCCGATCAGTGACTGGGAGGCACCACAGACTTTCATATTCACCTCAGAAGAAGGAGAAATCCTTGCAGAAATGGAACATGAACGCTGGATGCAGGAAAAAATTACTGACGGATGGAGTTACGGTTCAGAACGCAATGATGAGAAACAGAATTCATCCTTCAATGGTTCCTTATGAGCAATTGTCGGACTCAGAAAAGGAAAAAGACCGTGACACTGTACGAAATATACCCAGAATATTGTCGCTGATCGATTTCCAGATATACCGTAGATCTGCACGATAAAATCCCCGGAAATCACCCTCTCTCGCTTCTTTCGGATACCCTGTCCCGCTAAAAAACCCGTTGAGAACGCTGCCTGCAGGTTGTATCCACCGGTATCACCATCAATATCCAGCACTTCACCGGCAAAATAGAGATTGGGTATACTTTTTGATTCCATGGTTTTCAGATTCACGCCGTCAAGCGCAACCCCGCCCCGGGTCACCATCGCAACCGAAAAACCGCCAGGTGCCTCAACGGTCAGCGGGAATTGCGTGCAGTTGGTGATCAGGCGCGATCGTTGTTCAGCAGAGAAATGATTGCACTTGAGATCGTCCGGTATCCCCGATAACTTCAGAAGTTTCCGGTTGAGGCGTTCCGGGATCGGGTATGCAGCAAGTATCGTGCTGATCTGCCAGCTCCTGTTTTCCTCCACACGTTTTGTGAGATCAGCAGCAAACTCCTCACGCTTCAGGTTTCCCACAAACGAGAGTTGTAATGACGTCATCCGGCTGAATGTCCCGCGAAGCATCAAGGATGCCCGGCCCTGATAAACCAAGGTGGGTGAACAGGACATCTCCCGTGCGATCTGCAATCTTTTTTCCGGCCCGCCAGATCGAGAACCGCATGCCTTCAAACGAGATACCCGCGAGTGCTGCAAACGGGTAATTCCTGATAAGCAGGGGGGTGAGGGCGGGTGCAATTTCTGTTACCTGCTGACCCAGGGATGCAGAAATCCGATACCCGTCCCCGGTCGATCCCGTCTTTGGATAGGATGCTCCACCGGTTGCAATGACAAGGACCGGAGAAAGATAGGTTGTTTTCGGCGTTGTTATCTCAAAACCTTCATCAGTCCGTTTCACCGTGATTGCCGGCTCGCCACAATGAAGATTGACGCCCCGATCTTTGCATTCCTTTATGAGCAGGGCGAGAACGTCTGCTGACCGAAGAGTTTCCGGGAACACTTTACCGTTCTCTTCTGTAATCATGGCAAGCCCGCGTGTGCAGAAGAATTCGATGAGATCCTGGTTGGTGAACCCGAATAAGGCGGGTTTTACCTGTTTTCCATGATCCCCATAATGAGAAAGGAAATCACGGATTTCACCGCCATGAGTAATATTGCATTGCCCGGATCCGGAAAGGAGGAGCTTTGCACCGGGATACGGATTTTTCTCCAGCAGGAGAATCCCGTGCCCGGGCATTCCAGCATGGAACGCACAGAACAACCCGGCAGGGCCTGCACCGATTACTACAACGTCATGCTGCTCCATGAGATCTCTCTTTAAACTACAATACAGTCAATTTCTCAAGATATATCGTCATTGCATCCCGAGGTAAAATGAAAGACTATTAATAATAACATCTGGATAAAAAAACATAGATGAACAGGGAAAACGCCGGGGAAGAAAATAACCTTCAGGATATGCTCCGGGAATATCAGGAGAAGTACCGTATCCTGACTGATCTGATGCCCCTTGGGGCATTCCGGCTCGGTCCTGCCCCGGATTACCGTGTCCTATCAGCAAACCGGATGTTTCCCCGGATGCTGGGATTTGATTCGGGGGATGTCATAGAAGGGATTTCGGTAAAGGATCTGATGATCGACCCTTCACACTGGCAGCAGATTGAAACTGATCTCATTCGGGATGGATCGGTCACCCAGCGTGAACTGCAGTTGAAGCAAAAGGAAGGTTCAGGAATTCTGGTAGCGCTCAATGCCCGGGTTGTGCCCGATTCTGATGCGCCGATTGCATGGATTGATGGTGTAGCAGAAGACGTGACGGAACGTAAGGTGCTCGAAATGGAGATGCACTATCACGAAGCCGAAGTGAACCGTTACGCTCTTGCCCTCACCCGGGCAAATGAAAAACTGAACCTGCTCTCGAGCATTACCCGTCACGATATCCTGAACCAGCTGACAGCACTTTCCGGGTACTGGGAGCTGATGGATGAAGGTCCCAAAAGCCCCCAAATCCAGAAATATATTGAGATCGAGAAAAGAATTGCTGAAACAATAAAAAAACAGATCCAGTTCACCAAAGACTATCATGAGATTGGCGTCCAGTCTCCCCAATGGTATAATGTGAAAAAAACGATTGAGACGGCAACTGCACCTCTTCCCCTTCCCAAGGGGACGCTTGTGATCTCTTATAGAAAATGTCAGTATCTATGCAGATCCTCTGCTTGAGAAGGTTTTTTATAATCTTGTCGAGAACGCACTCCGGTATGGCAGGGAACCCATCAGGATTACCTTCTCCTCCTGCCAGCACGGAGACAATATTTCGATCGTCTGTGAAGATAACGGTCGAGGGGGTTCCTGATGAATTCAAAGAGGCGATCTTCAGACGACAGTACTTCAAACATACCGGTTTCGGGCTCTTTCTTTCCCGGGAGATACTGGGAATCACCGGCCTCTCGATTCGCGAGAGCGGTGAACCGGGCAAAGGAGCACGGTTTGAGATCACGGTACCTCGAGGGATATTTCCACATCGAAGATCTGGCCGGATAATTACAGGTACTGTAACCCCTTTCTTTGAATTCTCACACTTTTTTTTGTGCAATACCCTTAACCTGTACCAGCACCAACCCCGGAATACTCATGGTCACTGAACGCGAAAAGAAGGTCATCCTCCTTGTCGCATGCCTTGCATCATTTCTCGTCCCCTATACCGGCTCGTCTATCACCGTTGCCCTGCCAGCTATCGCAGCGGAGTTCAACGCGGACGCGGTAACGCTGGGCTGGATTACCTCTGCATATATTGTTTCTGCCGCACTTTTTATTGTCCCGTTTGGCCGTCTTGCTGATATTATCGGGCGTAAAAAGATCTTTGTACTGGGGGTCCTGATCTTCACGGTCGCATCCCTTGCATCTGCGCTCGCACCCACAGCAGGTATCCTGATTGCCGCAAGGTTCGTCCAGGGAATCGGGGGTGCAATGATCTTTGCCACATCCGTTGCTATGGTGACACAGGTCTACGGGCCCGGTGAACGCGGCTGGGCGCTGGGGATGACTATCGCAACCGTGTATGCCGGACTCTCCCTCGGGCCGTTCCTCGGCGGTATTCTTACGGATCATTTCGGGTGGCCGTCAATCTTCCTGATTAACGTACCGCTCGGGCTTGCCACAATCGCCCTTACGCTGAAGGGTGTTTCGCATGAATGGGCTGATGCATCCGGTGAACGTTTTGACCTGTATGGGTCGGTTGTGTACGGGATCATGCTGTTTTGCGTAATTTTTGGCATGCTCCTGCTTCCCGATCCTGCTGCACTACTTTGGATTTTTGCGGGAGTATGCGCTTTTGCCATTTTTATCTGGTGGGAAAAACGCTGCACCAGTCCTCTCCTTAATCTTTCCATCTTTTCAGGAAACCGTACCTTCCTCTTTTCCAACATTGCGGCGATGATCAATTACGGTGCTACCTTTGCTGTGGCAGTACTGCTTTCGCTCTACCTTCAGTACATCCGGGGATTTTCAGCAGAAACAGCAGGGTTCATTCTTGTTGCCCAGCCGGTTGTCCAGATGATCTTCTCACCCGTTGCCGGAAAGATTTCAGACCGGATTGAGCCTCAGATCGTTGCAACCACTGGTATGGCCATTACCACACTCGGGCTCTCATTTTTTATCTTCCTAACTCCGGTGACACCACTCTATGAGATCATCATCAGCCTGATGGTTCTTGGTTTTGGGTATGCACTCTTCTCATCACCGAATACCAATGCGATCATGAGTTCGGTGACTATCCGCTATCTCGGGATTGCATCCAGTATGAATGCAACCATGCGATCGCTCGGGCAGGTACTCTCAATGGCAATCGCTATGTTCTGTTTCTCGGTTTTTATCGGGAGCGTCGCAATCACTCCGCCAGTCTATCCCGCACTTCTTACCAGCATAACTGTTGCATTCCTGATCTTCACGTGCCTCTGCCTCGTCGGTGTCGGTGTATCGTACATCCGGGGGACCATCCATAATTCATAAACCGCACATTCATGGTTATCATGGCGAGTGCCGTTAACTATATTAAAAAAGAAAAGTGCGCAGGAGACTTACGCGTGATGGCCTTTGGCCTTTTTTCGCAGGGCTTCAGTATAATGATGGCGCAGTTCCGCAGTTTCTTCAGGAGAGAAATCGGTTTTCTTCGTTGTGTGAAGATGTTTTTCCATCTGTTTTACGATATGTTCTGCTTCAAGGTAATGCTCAACTTCCAGGTAGGCCGGCGCTTTGGACAACCTCATGGGCGTGCCCGCAGATGGGGCAGAGCTTCCATTTCTGGAAACGATCCACGTACGTGAAGGTCCTGCAGGACGGGCACCGGATAACGAGGTACATGACAAAGAGGTGATGCGTGTTATCCTGATAAAAATATATCGGCTGATTGTTATAATTACGGTTCTGGAAATTCGGCTCTGTTGAATTCCTTTTCCCTTGATATGAAATTCAGGATGCGGTACGAATGATGGAGGGGACATGAGCCCGTCCCCCCATGCCGCCCCTGCGCTGAGCGATGATGTACGCTTAGCATCCTGTTCGGAACGTTATCGCAGAGGGGGAGCCACAGGCCCTGAGGCGGGGCATCGATCAAGTATATAGACCGATTTTCATGATGCGAGTGGAGACCGTACAGGTTCATACCCGTTTCTCCAGAACCTGATGTCTGATGAGGTAATGTACCCGCAAAAAGATCGGAAGGTGAAGATCTTCAATGAGGGATGCGTACCGAAACTCCTTTATCATCAGATCGTCTCATAGAACTGTTACTATGGAGCAGATTCAGGTCATGGGTGTGCAGGGGCTTCCCCTCATTCATGCAGGTGACGATATTGCGGCGATGATTTGTGAACGGGTGACCGCTGCAGGATGGCGATATTCTCTGCATTGCCTCAACAATATACTCAAAATCAAAAGGCTACACAAAACCTCTCGCAACCATCACCCCATCAGAACGGGCACAGCGGCTCGCGAACCTGAATGGTGAAGACCCCCGGTTTGTCCAGGCAGTGCTTGATGCATCGTCAGATATTATCATGGAACACCCGTTCATCCTCTCTGAACTTGCCTTCGGCCATATTGGTAGTCCGGCCGGCGTCGACCAGAGCAATATCGAAGATGGGATGGTGATCTTCCTTCCACCGGACCCGATGAACGCTGCACAGGAACTTCGGGAATACATAAGAAATCTGGTTTCCCGGGAAGTTGGTGTCATCATCACCGACACCTGCGGCAGATCATTCCGGCGCGGGCAGACCGGGAATGCAATCGGGTGGAGCGGTTTTACTGCGATACGGGACTTCCGCGGGGATACCGATCTGTTCGGCCATGTCCTCAAGATAACCGAAGAAGCAGTGGTGGATGAGATTGCCGGCTTTGCAAACTTTGTCATGGGCGAGAGCAACAATGGTGTCCCTGCAGTTGTCTTCCGCAACTGCCCGAAATGGTCAGGTCATGACAATCTCTATTTCCGGAATGATGAGGACATTACAAAACGTGTGCTGAAAAAAGAATGGTGCCATTAATGTATGGCAAAAAATATACGGTAAAATAAAGGGAGTTATAATTCGTTGCGAACATAATATCCAGGATCAAAATGATAATACCGACCGCTGCTGCGACTGCCATCACGGTTATAGGACTGATATGAATAGCCCGCCGGTCTTCACTCTCGTAATAGT